>JBILVS010000108.1:0-9268 GCA_044370335.1 Caulobacterales bacterium | reverse complement strand
CGAGTGATTTCAGTCCATGGCATTGGGCTTCTCCGTAGCTTCGCAACCACAGAGAATCACAAGTCGCTGAAATCACTCACCTTAATTTTCGGTTGGGCTCTTACATAGCTGCGAAACCTAGGAGGTTTGACCTTCGACGTCACCACCGAAGTTCCACCGGGCCGTGTATTGCCCTATTGTCGCTTCAGCGCTTCGAGGATGTCTTTTCCGCTTCGGCCAGCCAAATCCTTGTGCAATTCACCGACCAATACAGCCTGCATCGACTTGCTGTAACGTCGCCTCAACTCACCAAGCGTTCGTGGCGCCGCAACAACAACCAGATGCTGAATTCTGTGCGCTAACACCTCACTATTGAGCCAGTCGCCCACCGCCGCAGCATGCGCGTCTTCATCCAGCTGATGACCTGTTGGATTTGCTGAACTCGAATGATGCCTGGAGCCGGCATCCTTGCTTTGTTCGTTGAGTTTTGGAGAGCTCATCGGCGTCAGTTCGGGCGCGGCCTCATTGCCGGTATTCTGGAACAGCTCGAGTTTTGAACCATCGACGACGGCGACGATAGATCCGTGTGGCAACAACATTTTTTTCCCCATGAGACATGAGCCGTGTCCCTCAATCAATGCGCCGACGCCAGCATGGCAGTCAAGGTGGCGGCTCGCGCCCGCCCCGTCTGGTCAACCGCACCGCTAACTCCGGGGGCCATTGGGCTTGATGAGGTGGACGCGCCTGTCCCCATAAAGCGCGGTTTGGTTCAACCTATCCCCCTCGGGGGGCTGATCGAGAGCAGCCTTTCGCCCCCTGCGTCTTCGAGCACATAAGGGTGACAATGCACCTCGATTGGCCGGCTACGTTGCACACCCAGTGGGGAGTTGTGCCGGGTTCGCCTTGAGCGCCAGTACAGGGAATGGCGAAGCACCGCAGCGACCCGATCTTTGAGAGGAAGCGCGCATGGACAAAGAGCCCACCCTGTTCGTTGGCGTGGATTGGGCGAGCAAAGAGCATCAGGTCTGTATAATCGGCGGTGGCGCGCCACAACAAAGAGCGTTCGCGCATGATGCCGAGCAGTTGCCCCCTGTCTGTTATGGGGCGGCCGCTGTCGCGCACACTCCAAGAATTCAGGCCGACCGCCTCTCAGACAGCGCCGGACCTCTTGCCGCCGTTGGACTCTGGCTCGATGCATTCTCCCCAAAATCATGGCGTCGCGCTTTGCGAATACAGGCTCGCGCCCGCTTTCAACGCCACAGGTGTGTTCTGGCCCAACCGATAGGGTAAGGGCTTCAACGCCTTTCGACGCTTCATCCTCATAAGCCCCAGCAACATCGCGCGACTCCTTGGGAGGCGGCGCATTGGCCACGCCTCATCCCGCCTCATCCCGCCCCATAAGCGCGACGCGTTCATGACCGCGCCTCCAGCCCGCGACAGCCCGCGGCTGCGGAGGGCCATGGCGCCCTCACCTGCGACGCAAGCGCGCTTGATGCCCGGCTCGATCAGGAGCAGGCTTCAGCAAAAGGCTTCACGCCTGCGGTCATTGATTTGGACCATACCGTCATGAGCGCCGACAGTCTCTTGCGTTTCATCTCCGTGGCCACTGCCGCTGGGCTTCTGGCCAGCTGCCTTGCCACCACACAAGCCTCTCCACCATCCCAAGACCCGCCATCAGCAGAGCGCCTGTACTACGAACTTGAGGTAAGCCTCGCCGGAACCCGTTCGCAGGGCGTCCGCGGCCGTCTGTTCGATCCGTCCGGGCGAAGTGTCGCTGTTAGCCCGGCTGGCGCGGTGATCGCGGAAAGCGATGCTTCTGGAGGCGTCTTGCTCACTAACGCCGGCGCCTTCGCGCAACGACCGCGAGTCCACTTGTGGGACGTCTCCGGCATGATCAACTTGGCACTGCTTCCCCCGCAACAGATCAATAATCCAGCTGTGGACGGACCGACGCTGTTTCGTCTGTTTGTAAGCGCAGAGTGTTCGCGCAGCGAGGGTTGGCGTGGCGAGCTGAGCGCGGCCCCCGGCGCACCGCCGGTGCCGCCCTCAAATGAACCGATCGAAACACCGATGGGACGCTTTTCGTATCGGTCGAGCCCTCATCCCTGGGGACAGGAAGGCTGGTTTCCGGAGGCATGGCCCCCGCCGGAGCCTGGTCGTGGCCGCTGGCCCTGCGCAAATTAGTGCGCATCGGGCGTGGCGAGCCATAACAACCCGGCCCCGCCACCGACTCCGCGCGCCACTCCGGCCCGTCCAAGTCTTCCCGCGAAGAGATCCTGTCCGCCGTCGGCTACTCAGCGATGAAATCCATCGCCTTTAACCAAGAAAAGCGAGGAGCGATCCAAGTCTCATGGATTCCCTGCGCGACGGGTTTGCCGCCGAACGCGGGCTTAGCGGCGACGCTTTTCCATTCAGCCCCCGCGTCCTTCAGAAAACGCGCGCGAATTCCGGCGATACGGCGCGAGGATAAGTCAGCCGTGTCCGAAGGGGGTCAAAGCCGAGGCGGCCGCGCGTTTAGGGTCCAAGAGCCACGCCTCCATCTCGGCGCGGCCGATTGAGGTCAGGCTGTAGTCAAGCTGTTGGCGTTTGCCTGTGGCGCCGAACAAGGCTTCCAGAAGCCCGCGTGCGCGCTAGCCGCCTAATCAGCGGATAGACCGCTCCCGCCGATCCTGACCAGAACTCCGACGGCGGGTCTGAAAGGGACTTCGCAATAGCGTACGCGGTGGCGGATCCCCGCCCAGCGATGGTCGCCAAAGCCGCCCCTTCAAGATTGCTTAATCGCATTTCAGCCCCCTTGAGCCTGCCCGCTTGAACTGTTTCCCGCTCTCGATCATGTATTGTGATTAGCGACGTGCAGGTGCGGAGCGCAATTCGATCGAGCCCAAGCAATCGGCGAAGCAAGCCTGTCCTGACCGAACCGAGCAGTGCCTGGCGCCTCTCTCCGCTCGATCACGGGTCACCTCCCCGGTCGCGGTGGCCGTTGCACTGATTGATGCGGTCGGGGTCGCGCGCGCCATGGGCCGCGCTCGTGAGCCCCGCCACCTCCATCTCCATCAGCCGCTCGGCGGCTAAGCCGATCATCTCGCGCAGAAAATCGGCGTCCGGGCTCTTTTCTAGGAGCGTCCGCAGCGCCATCGTGTCGGCGGTCATCGGTGAGTCCTTGGATCAAGTCGTTCGCGTGAACGACCCGGCCTTCCTGCGCATCTCGATGACCACCCCATGGGGCGTAAGCCTCAGCGTAAGCCTCAGCCCCTTGCGTTGGGTTGATTGACGGGTTCAGCTAAGCGCCGCAAACAAAAATGCGGATGGCTCTGACTGCGGCGCAAGAAGTCGGTTACGGTTGGGAAGCGCTGCCCATAGCGCGGCGCCGTCCAACGTATTGGATTGAACCGTCGCGTCAGGAGCCGCCAATGGCCAACACCGCGCTCGACACATTCGTTAGGGACGCCATAAATCACGGTGAGAATCCTGAAAGCATCAGTGCAGCCCTGATCTCGGCGGGGTGGAGCCGAAAAGAGGTCGAAGCCGCGCTGGATGGCTGGGCCACCGCCGATTTCGGCATGGCGGTCCCGCGGCCTAAGCCCTACGTTTCCGCTAGGGAAGCCTTCCTTTACCTTGTACTCTTCATGCTTCTGGGCGTTGTCGCCTGGAACCTGGGATCTCTCCTGTTCGGGCTTATCGACTATGCAATCGCCGACACGCTCGACCCCATTCCGCGGGAGATGCAGACTCGAGCCGCCATCGCGGGGCTGGTTGTGGGCTCGCCACTCTTGGCTTGGCTTGGCTTCCACATTTACCGACAACGCAGCGCCAATCCGGCCATGCAGCGCTCGCCCATGCGCAAATGGCTTACATACCTAACGCTGGTGATTGCCGCCTCCGTGCTGGTCGGTGACGCCATCGGCCTTGTTTACAACTTCCTCTCCGGCGAACTCTCAACTCGCCTGGGGCTCAAGATGCTCGTGGTCGCAGCCATCGCCGGCGGCATCTTCGCTTTCTTCATTCGCGACGCGGAACAGGGAGGCGAAGGTGCAGGTCAACCTTGACGTGGGCGCCTGGATCGCTGGTCTTGGCGCGGTCGTAGTGAGTGCAGCCATTGTGGTGGGCTATCTCTCCATACCTGATCCGGGCGAAGCGCGCGCACTTCGCCTGGACAACGCTAGTCTGATGACAATGCAGCGGATCGCAGCCAGCGCGCAATGCGCTTACACCTTCACGGGCCATGCACCGGCATCAATTGAGGACATTCGCACCGCCTTTCTCGAGCACAGAACATCGGTCGCCGGCGGAATCTGCACAATCGTTCAATTCACAGATGCCGAAGCCCAAACCATCTCATATTCGGCTGCCAGTGAGGATTCGATTTCGCTCTGCGCAGAGTTTCGACTTCCATCCCCGAAAGGAACGGCCACGAACGAATTCACCATGCTGACTGATTTCCCCGAGCTCCAGCAACAACGCCTCTCGGCCGGGCGACACTGCTATATTATCCGCCTCGTAAGGCTCACTCCGCTCATGGGCGATCCCAAGCTCTGACATGAGAAATCGCTTGTGGTTTAAAATTCTGGCAGTCTTGCAAGGGCATTTTCCAAGCGTGCTCGCGGCTCGCTATTCGGCGCAAGTGGAGGGACGCCCCTTTTTTAACCAGCATAGGGCCCAATTGCCGGGTTCCGTTGACAGAGAACCCCTCATCATCCGATATAGAGTGGGTTCCCAATCCTCTGAGGTGCCGCGAAAGTGGCGACTCTGGATTGGGGGCACGCAAGAATAGCGCGTGTGAGTTGCATCATTTTTTTGGGAAAGCTGCGGCAATCTATGGCGTTTGGCGAGCGGATGCTTGGAACTGTGGCATTGGTCGGCGTGGGCGTGCTCACGGTCGGCGCGGTGTTGGCTGCACCCGCCCTCTTGCGTACGGCGCGTCCCATTATCCGCGCCGGATTGCGGCGGGGGATAGAATATTATGCGAGGGCGCGCGCCGCCGCCTCAGAGTTCGCGGAAGACATCGACGATCTGATTGCTGAAGTTCGCTCCGAAATTGCTGCAGAGCAATCCTCTGAAGCTCCTGCAGCGCCTACCGACAAGGTGGCTTAAACAGGTTCAGATTTATCGGGCTGTTTGAGCATTCAGGCGGCGCAGCGCGACCGGGACCAAGCTCAGGCCAATTATGACGCCGGCCTCGAGTAGGCTTGGCGGCGCAATGCGCAGCGCCTGACGCAGGCGCGGTATAAGAAATGGCGCAGCCAACAAGAGATACGATCCGCCAACGCCAAACTCGATGGAACGGTCGTGAAGCGCTCCTTTGCGATTGGGGCGCAGCTTGAGCGCGTGGGCCAATTGGCGGCTGGCCAGCGCGAGAAAAGTGAGGCCCCGCGCGCGCGGTCCCTGGCCGAAGCGCGCAGCAGCAATGAAATGCATAAAGACCGCAGGAGCAGCGATTTCCAATGCGTCAAAGCCGATAGCCGTCAAATCGCGCTTACCGAAAGCGTGATCTGAGCGCTTTCTTGGTGCACGCAGCATGACGTCTGCGGAGGGCTTCGCCAATGCCAAGCCCAGCGCGGGAAAAATGTCGGTCATCAGGTTCAGCCAGAATAACTGCGCCGGCGTCTCTAGGGCGTCGGGTCCGTTGAGTCCCTCCGCAAGAAGCAGCGCGACCTCGCTCGCATTCGTCGCAAGCAGGAAACTGACGGCGCGCCTCAAATTCTCATCGGCCGTGCGGCCTCTAGCCAAGGCCGTCGCCAAGGTCTGCAAATCATCATCGCCAATGACAATATCGGCCACGTCGCGCGCGATATCGGCGCCAGACTTACCCATGGCGATGCCGATATCCGCAGCGCGTAGAGCCGGACCGTCATTGACACCGTCGCCAGTCATTGCGACCACGTGTCCATCCGCCTGTAGGGTGCGGATGATCGCCAACTTATCAGATGGACTGACGCGGGCGAATACTTCTGTACTCCGCGCCGCGCGCATAAGCGCGTCGGGCGCCATGCGGCGCAAGGCGGAGGCGTCGATGACATCGAGTGAACCATCACTCGAAAAGCCTAAATCCTCTGCCAGACGCCTTGCGGTGCCGGCCTGATCGCCCGTCAGAATGATAGTGCGAAGGCCTGCGCGTTGCAGCGCCTGGATGGTTTCAGCCGCGCCTGGCCGGAGCGGATCTCGCAGACCAACCAGCCCCAGCCATTCCAACTGATGCGGCTCGCCGCTCTCCAAGGTTAGGCCGACGCCGCGCGCAACGCCCAGCACCCGCAAGCCCTCACGCGCCAAACTCTCATTTTGCGCGAGGATTGCGGCGCGGTCCTCATCCGTCAGCGGCCGCGCACCGGCGCTAGCATGCGCGGCCACGCAAAGACCCAGCACTTGATGCGGCGCGCCTTTCACCGCCACCAGCACCGAATCGTCCGCGGTATGTTCCGTGGCCATGTAGAGTCGCTGTTCCGTGCGGAGGAGCACTCGCCGGCGCGGATGCTTGCGCCGCAGCTCAGACACGTCGAGTCCGGCATTCTTGGCGAGATGGATCAAAGCGAGCTCCGTCCCCGACCCAGCCGAGGCAGCCTCGGCGTCAGAAGGGGTCGCATCGTTACAGAGCGCGGCGATCTGTGCGACCAAACGCGTCCCCGCTGGCGCAGGCTCGCCGTCCCGCAGATTAAAGCGCCTAGATGGCGTTTCAATTACCGCCGTTTGCATATGATTCTGCGTGAGGGTGCCGGTCTTGTCGAGGCAAAGCACATCGATATTGGCTGCTGCTTCGAGGACATTCACGTTGCGGACGTAGGCGCCCTCGCGCGACATGGCGCGCGCTGCGCTTGCTTTGTTTGAAGCCGCCAGCGCAGGGAGCCCCTCCGGGATTGCGGAAACCGCCAAAGCGACTGCGCTTTTGGCGATTTGTGACCAAGGCGCCCCGCGCGCGCGAAGCATGAGCGCCAGCAGCACCGAAGCCCCTAGGCATGCGACGGACAAACGAACGCCCAGGCGGTCGAGCGCCAGTTCCATAGGAGGCTGCGGCGGCTGAGCGGTTTCGAGTAACTTGCGGATCCGGCCGATCTCTGTTGCTGCGCCGGTGGCGGTGACGACCGCAATCCCTGCACCGTTTGTCACCACACCGCCGCGGTGCACCATTGTGCTCCGTCCGGTCAGGGGCGTTTCCGCGTTGAGCAACGAGTCTGCGAGTTTCTCGACCGGAAAGCTCTCCCCGGTTAATGACGACTCGTCGATGAGCAGGGCGTCGGAGCGCAGCAGGCGCGCATCGGCGGGGACTGCGGCGCCCGTCCTCAGGACGATCCAATCGCCGGGGGCCACGCGTGAGGTCGCAACGCGCACCTCAACGCCATCGCGCAGGACCGTCGCGTCAGGATCAGTTTGGCGCGCGAGCCTACGGATCAGGTTTGCGGTCCGGCTTTCTGTTGCAGCGCCGATCCCTGCGTTCAACGCGATGACGCCCAGCGTAACGACAGCGTCTACTGCCCCGCCCGTGGCCAAGGAAAGCAACGCCGAACCGCCAAGCAAAGCGACAGGAAGCGATTTGAATTGTTTAACAAGCGTTAGGATGGGCGATGCCGGGGCTGGTTCGAGCAGCCGGTTCTCGCCGATGCGATAGAGGCGCTCACGCGCCTCTGCTTCCGTTAGGCCGTCGGGGCTTGCGAATGCCGCCGCGACGGCTTTGGCGGGCATCGCGTGCCAAGATCGCTGAACCGCGTCTGCCGTTGCCGCTCGCACGGGCGCTGAGAGACCAGAGCGCCAGATCTGCCGCGCCATGGCCGCGATGACTTCAGCCGAGAGTTTGACGTCGTGTTCAATCAGGAGCGAGCCAGACCACGGGCTCTCGCGCACGTCGATGACGCCTTCGCGTGCAGCGACACGGCGTGCGAGCGCGCTAAGCAAATCGGGCCGGCCGCGGAGCGGATCAAGCCGAAGCCTTGTCCTGCCTGCGATCGCATGATGCACGCGCACGAAAGGCTCAAGACGATGGTCATAAGCGACTTCGGCTTGATTGCGCCCTTTCGGGGGCGACCTGCTCATGTGGGGGGTTTTCCCGCTTCTGGTTCAACTGTCGTCACAGCTGTGTCGCCGCGAAAATCGTCAGCGACTTTTTGCGCCGTCTTCGCGCTGGACTTGAGCGCCTCACCGGCCCCCTCGGCGCCTTTGGCTGCCTGCTCTGCAAGAAAAACCACGGCATGGCGCATGGCGACCTGCGCTTCTTGACCAAAGCCAGTCAGGGTTTCCTTCATGCCAGCGGTCTGGAGGGGAAGATCTGAACGGATCGCTTGCGCCAGGTTGGCTGCGTGCACCTTAAAGGCGACCAATTGCGCGACGGCCTCATCAACATGCCTCTTCGCATCGTCGCTCACATGGGCGGCGCCCGTCGCTAGGTTTGCTTTGGCCTTGTCTAGTCGATCCTCCAACGCCAACAACGTGGATTTAAGGCCTTCGCAAAAATCGATAACGGCTTGGCTCATATCGGGCTCCTTTCGGTTGCTGTGCGGTAGAGCACGTTGAGAGCAGGTAGCGTCCCATCACGCTAAGTGGTGTAATTCGTGCACGCCGTCTCGGCTGCGGTGATGGTTTCAGTTTCCCACGCGGGGCAGACTGAGATCAGGATTATCGACGATCCTGGCCAGACTTTCCAGTGACATGTATCGCCGGGTGAGCGCCCATTCGTCATTCTGCTGAAGCAAAGCTCAGCCTCTTGGCTTGAGGGATTGGAAAGCGCATTCCCGCTTGCCGGCGGCTGTTCGCGGACGTCGGCGCGGCATCGTCAACTCTGCGGAGCCCAAGGGTTCAATACACTGACGCCCATTGGCTCAAAGTCGGCAACGTTCCTCATTACCACGGTCAAGCCGTAAACGAGGGCAGTCGCAGCGATCAGCACATGGGCAGGCCATCCACGATCGGTGATGATGACGGGACCATTCTCGGCCGCGCATCTGCGCACCGCGAACCCCATCCAGAGCACCTTCGCTTCCGTCCGCCATCGGACGAAACGGGCCAAAGGATGCCTCTCGCGCGACGGTATGCCGGATATGATGCTCTCGCTCGGCCAATGCGCCGAGAAACGCTGGCGTAAATTTCGCGGCTGCGCCCACCTCGCCGAGGTCATCCAGGGCGCCGATTTCGTCAATGGCATCAAGCTATCAAACCAAATTCAGGCCGCCGCCTGAAAGCCGCTCGGGCGCCAGAATGGACAGTCTCTCCTTCACGCCTGGATAGCGGCTTGCGCTGTCCAGGCGTGAGCACCGCGCCATCGATCCGGCCGGACGTGCGCGTTAGAAATTAAACCCGACCCTGACGC
>JBILVS010000028.1:0-29308 GCA_044370335.1 Caulobacterales bacterium | reverse complement strand
TCGACCCTTAGCGCCCTGTGCCGCGAGCTGAACTGCCAGCCGGCCGATATTCTCGTCTATGTGCCGGGTGAGGATGGGGCGGACGTCGAAGGCGTCGACCAAACCCGCGAAGCGGCGGAGTAGGGGCTCAAAACCACTTCCGCCAGCGCGCCGCCACAAACAGCGCCCCGGGTGCAGCGATCATCAGCCCCACCGCCGCCCCCGGCCCCCAGGGCTGCTCAAGCCAGCCAAGATGGGCGAAGTTCATCCCGAAGATCGAAGCGATCAGCGTCGCCGGCGCAAAGGCGATCGTCGCCAAAGCGAGCGTCCGCAGCGAGGCGTTCTGCGCCGCCGACGTCAGCCCCAAAGCCGCCTCCATCAAAAACTCCACATGCGTCTGAAGGCTCTCCGCCTGCCGCTCCAGCTCCCGCACGTCCCGTTCAATCGCCCGGATCGCGGCGTCCGGCACCCTGTATTGCGGGCACAGCTCGAACACAAAGGCGCACAACCGCGACAGGCTCGACAGGCTCTCATGCGTCAGCGCCGCCATTGTGCCATGCTGGCCGAGATCCTTGAGAACGGTCCGGAAATCCGACCGCTCATCAAGAACGAAGATCCGTGCCGAGAGCCTGTTGCAGGCCCGGGTCGTCTCCTGCAGCACGTCCGCGATCCGCTCCACCACGCCCTCAAGCAGCGCCGCCAGGACTGCGCCCCCGTCCTTGGCGTCCCGCACCCGGGCTGAGGCCCGCGCTTCCCCGATCGCAAACGCCCGCGGCGCGATCGTCCGCACCGTGACGAGCTTGCCCTGCTTGAGGATGAAAGTGACGGCGTCTGCGACGAACGCGCCCTCGCCGCGATGCCCCATCAGGGTCGCAGTCAGAAACAGGGCCCCGTCCTCCACATAGAACCGCGCGCTTTCCTCAAACGCCATCCGGTCGAGCTTGGTCGGCACATCAAGCCCGAGCGCCGTCTCGATCGCGGCCTCCGCGGTCGCAAGGCTTTCACTGTCGGTCGGCGCGTGCAGATCCGCCCACACGAACTGCAGGGACCTCACCGCCCCGAGCGGGTCCACCGCTGGGACCAACCCCGTCGGCGAAAGCACATAGGTGGTGAGCATCAGCCCTTCTGCGCCTCAAACAACTGGCCGCAGCCCTTGTCCGCCAAGCCCAAGATCGCGGCGAACTCGTCCTTACTAAACGGCCGGCCTTCCCCCGTCGCCTGCACCTCGATCAGCCGCCCATCGCCGGCCATCACGAAGTTGGCGTCCACCTCGGCGCTGGAGTCTTCTTCATAGTCGAGATCAAGCACCGGCGTGCCCGCCACGACCCCGCAGCTGATCGCCGCCACCTGTCCCACAAGCGGCGACGCCTTCAGCACCCCCTCGGTGATCAAGTACTGGCAGGCCATATCGAGCGCGCACCACGCGCCGGTGATCGCCGCCGTCCGCGTGCCGCCGTCCGCCTGGATCACATCGCAGTCAAGGGTCACGGTCCGATCCCCCAGCGCCTTGAGATCGACGACGCTCCGCAGCGACCGCCCGATCAGCCGCTGGATTTCCTGCGTCCGCCCCGACTGCTTGCCCTGCGCCGCTTCGCGCCGGCCGCGAGTGTGGGTGGCCCGCGGCAACATCCCGTACTCCGCCGTCACCCAGCCTTTGCCTTGGCCCTTGAGCCAGCCCGGCACGCCCGCCTCCACCGAGGCCGTAATCAGCACATGCGTGTGCCCGAACTTCGCCAGGCACGAGCCCTCCGCGTAGCGGGTCACGCCGCGCTCAAGGATGACGGTGCGAAGCTGATCGGGGGCGCGGCCGGAAGGGCGCATGGGGGCCTCCTAAGGGGATGCGGAAAGACCCGCCATGAAGCAGGGTTGGGCCGGGCTGTCGAGAGCCGCTAAGCCGCATCTTTCGCCAGTCCCCGCGCCGCCAGAAAAAAGTGCAGCCCGCCCCACAGATTGAACAGAGACAAGATCACAAGCGCCCACACAAGCCCCCGCCCGTCCGCTTCCACAGCGCTCAGGCCCTGGTCCACCAGCTGCCCTGCGAACACATCGTTCAGCACGCCCACAAAGAACGGCCCCAGGCCCATCCCCAAAAGCCCCGCGATCAACAGATAGACCGACACCGCCACCGCCCGCGTCTCGTCCCGCGCCAGGCTCTGCACCGCCGCGAAAGTCGGCCCGTAATAGAAGGTCCCCGCGATCGTCGGCGCGGCGAACAGGATCATCGCCATCAACGGCGTGGTCTGAAACAGCCCCAGAATGAACAGCGGCGTCGAGGCGATCATCAGCAGCGCCGGCACGATCAGCGTCCACCCCACGCCCCGCTTGCGCACCGCGTCTGCGACGATCCCGCCGCTCCATGCCCCGAGCGCTCCAGAAATCCCGATCATCAACCCCAGCGCCACGCCCATGGTGGCGAAATCCCACGTCCCCGGCGGCGTCTCCGGCGTCACCTCCATGACGACGCCCTGCACCCGAATGAAATAGCCGCCATAGAACGCCGCAAACCCATAGGCGACGAACTGCACCATGACCCCCGCCGCGATCAGGTGCCAATAGGTCGGCTTCACCGCGAGCTCTTTGAACGCGTCCAGGAATTTGAGCTGCCCCACGGGCGCCTTGAACGCCAGCGCAAGGCTTGGATTGCCCCGCGGCTCCCGGATCGTGAACCACACGACCGCCGCCAGGATCAGGCCCGGCGCCCCGGCCAGAAAGAACGCCTCCCGCCAGGAGAAATGCTGCGTCACCCAGCCGCCGCCCGCATAGGCGATCAGCGCCCCCAACGGCACCGCCATCCCATAGACGCCGAGCGCCCCCGCCCGCTTCTCCGGCGGGTAGAGATTGGCCAGAAGCGAATGCGACGCCGGCCCCGAGCCCGCCTCTCCGACACCGACCCCCACCCGCGCCAGAAACATGCTCCAGAAATTCCCCGCCATCCCGCACAGCACTGTAAACCCGGACCACACCCCCAAGGATAAGGCGATGATCTTCGGCCGATGCCAGCGGTCCGCCAGCAGCGCGATCGGCACCCCGAGCGTGGTGTAAAAGATCGCGAACGACAGCCCGGTCATCAGCCCCACCTGGGTGTTGTTCAGCCCCAAGTCTGCTTTGATCGGCTCCGCCAAAATCGACATGATCTGCCGATCCAGGAAGTTCAGCAGCATCACCAGGAACAACACCCCAAGCGCATAGCTGGCGTAAGCGGGCGTCACGGTCTCCGGCGCGGCCACAGGTCCTGCGGCCGGCCCATCGGCCGGCGAAACGGTGTCAGACAAAGGCGTTCCTCCTCAGGTGGGCTCTTGCTGGCCCAGGTTGATTGAACATAACCCGAGATCGCCTCTTGTCGCCCCCGCTTGCGCTTAATCCCGACATCGCTACCTAAAGGGCGCCGATGATGACGCCGCCGGACCTTCAGACCCTGGACGCTCGCTCGCGTGAGATCTTCCGCGAGATCGTGGAAGCGTTCCTTGAAACGGGCGACCCCGTGGGCTCCCGCACCCTGTCGCGGCGAGCGACGCTGCATTTGTCCCCAGCCTCGATCCGCAACACGATGCAGGACCTTGCCTCCTTGGGCCTTCTGGACGCCCCCCACGCCATGGCGGGCCGCAAGCCCACCCAGCTGGGCCTACGCTTCTTCATCGACAGCCTCTTGCAGGTCGGCGAGCTCGCCGACAGCGAAAAACGAGAGATCGACGCGCACATGGCCCAGGCTGGCCGCAACCGGGATGAGGTGCTCGCCGCCGCCTCTGAGCTCATCTCCGGCGTCGCCGGCGGAGCCGGCCTTGTGGTCACCGCCGGTCGCGAGGCGCCGATCAAGCACATGGAAATCATGGCCATCGGCCCCGGCCAGGGCCTGATGATCCTCGTCTTTGAAGACGGCCAGGTTGAAAACCGGCTCATCGACGTCCCCGCTGGCCTAACCCCCTCGGGCCTCCAGGAGGCCTCGAACTTCCTCAACGCCCGCTTCAAGGGCCGCACTCTCACCGAGGCCCGCGCCGCGGTTGAAGAGGCCCTCGAGCGCGACCGCGCCGCCTTGGATCAGGCCGCCGCCAACCTCGTCCAGCAGGGCCTTGCCGACTGGTCCGGCGAAGACCCCCGAGCCGGCCGCAGCCTCATTGTCCGCGGCCGCGCCAACCTCCTCCAGGACGCTGAGGCCATAGCCGACCTCGAGCGCGTCCGCCGCCTGTTCGACGATCTCGAAAAGAGCCAGGAATTGCTGCAGGTCCTGGACGTCGCCCGTCAGGGTGATCCTGTTCGCATTTTTATCGGCTCGGAAAACCCGCTCTTCTCGCTCTCGGGGTCGAGCCTCCTCGTCGCCCCCTACACCAACGAAAACCGCAAGGTTCTGGGCGCCCTCGGGGTGATTGGCCCGACCAGGCTCAACTACGCCCGGGTCATCCCGGTCATCGATTACACCGCCCGCGCCGTGGGTCGTCTCCTGGACGGCCGCGCGGGCAAAACCGCATGAGGGACCACATGAGCACTGAACCGCAGACGCCCCAACCCGAAGCGCCGGCAGAGGCGCCCGCCGCTCCCGAGACGCTGGAGAACCCCTTGGGCGGCGACCCTGTCGCTGCGCTCCAAGAGGAACTGGCGCAGACAAAAGAGCAGCTGCTCCGCGCCCTAGCCGATCAGCACAACGCCCTGCGCCGGGCGGAGAAGCAGGCCCAGGACGCCCGCGCCTACGCCATCGACCGCTTCGCCAATGACCTCTTGCCCGTGGCGGACAATCTCCGCCGCGCGATCGAGGCCGTCCCGGCGGACGCCCGCAGCCAAGAAGCGGTGAACACCCTGCTTGTCGGCGTCGAAATGACCGAACGCCTGATGCTGGAGACCTTCGGCAAGAACGGGCTCAAGCCTGTCGGCGCCAAGGGCGAGGCCTTCGACCCCAACGTCCATCAAGCTGTGGCGCAGATCCCGTCTGAGGCGCCGGCCGGGGCCGTGGCCGAAGTGATGCAGCAGGGCTTTGTCCTCAACGGCCGCACCGTGCGCCCCGCGCTCGTGGCGCTCAGCCTGGGCCAGGCTTCTGCCGCGCCGCCCTCCGCCCCAGCCTCAGGCGGCGAACCCGGCGACCAGGTGGACGTGAAGGTCTGACCCTTACCGGGCCATGCGCTGAAATGATTGTCTGCTCCCCCGCCTGCGGGGGAGAGGCGACGTGAAGGGCCGCGGAGGGGGGCTTTCCGACGGCCAAAGTCCCCCTCTCGACTTCGTGGCGCTCCCCCCGTTCGCGACCCGGCGGGGGGAGAAAAACCTCAATGCGGCAGGGGCGCGCTTCGTCCGCCCCGGCGCGCTTCCGCCAGCGGTTCCGGCCGCTCCCATTGCGCCACCGCCGCAGCGTCCGGCCCTGGCGGCGCCCATTGCTCCGCCCAACGACGATATTCGCCGTACCAGAAGATCGAGTTGTCCCGCTTCAGGATCCAGTGGTTCTCATTCGGATAATAGACCATCCGCGACGGCACGCCCCGCGTCTGCAGCGTGGAGAACAGCTCAAAACCGTGGTTCACCGGCACCCGGTAATCGAGCTGCCCATGGATCACCAGCGTCGGCGTATCGAAATGCGCCGCCGCCATGTGCGGGGAATAGGCCTGCCACTGCGCTGGATCCTCCCAGTACTGGAAGAACCGGTCTTCTTCAGGCCCGTAGTCCGCCGCCACCTGGGTGTAGCTGTTATACACCGCCGCGTGCGCGACCAGCGCCCGGAACGGATGCTCCCGGCCCAAAAGCACGCTGGCGAGATAGCCGCCATAGGAGCCGCCGCCCGCCATCATCCGCTCATCGTCGATCCACGGCTGCGCCATGAACCACCCCGCCGCAGCGATGGTGTCCGCATAGGGAAGATCGCTCCGGTTCGGGTTGATGCTGTCGGTGAAGTCCTGTCCAAACCCCGATGATCCGTGGAAATTGTGCCAAGCGGTGACATAGCCCCAGCCGGCGAACACCTGCGCGTTCCAGCGATAGGTCCAGGCATTCGTGATCCCATTGTGCGGCCCACCGTGCAGAAGAAGCATCAGCGGATATTCTCGGTTCGGATCAAACCCCGGCGGATAGACCACCCACATCTGGATCGGCGCCCCGTTCGCGCCTTCATAGGTCACGCTCTCCACGCGCCCCATCTCGATCTGCGCGAGCGCCTCGGTGTTCCAGTCATGCAGCGCCCTCACCGCGCCATTGCCGGTATTGATCCGCACCAGATGCGGCGGCGCGCTGAACGATTGCCGCACCCCGACCATCACCCCGCGGTCTGAAACCGCAAGGCTGTCGATGTCCTCCCCCGTCGTCAGCCGCTGCGGCGCGGCCCCGCTGATCGGGTACCGATACACCCGCCGCACGCCCGCATCGTCGATTGAGCCATAGAACGATCGGCTGTCCGGCGCCCATGCCAGGCCCGAAGCGCTGCGATCGAAATCCGTCGCCAGCTCCCGCACCACGCCGCTGCGCCGGTCCAGAAGCATCGGCCGCACTTTGTCGCCGTAGAAGCCGAAAATCCGCTGCTGCCCCCAAACAAGATAGCGCCCGTCCGGACTGTAGAGCGGCGCGCTGTCGTCGGCGAGGTTCCCCGCCGAAAGATTGCGCGTCTCCCCGGTGGCGAGGTTCAGCGTGAACACATCAAGGTTCGGCCGCACCCCCGTGGCGTCCAGGTCCGCCATGAACGCGATCTCCCGCCCGTCCGGCGACACCGCATAACTGTCAGGACCCGGAGAGACCGCATAAACCGGGCGCCCCGTCTCCACCGCCGTCACCGCGCCCGTGTCCACGTCCACCCGGAACAGCCGCTGCTCCCGATCATCCGTAAACTGATCCCAATAGGTGAAGGGCGCCCGGTCCCACACCCGCGCCGTCATGCGGCTCTCCTCCCGCTCCCGCAGGCGCTGGCCTTGCGCGTCCCAGCCTTCAAGATCCGCCCACACCGGCGCCAGGAAAAAGAGGCTCTCCCCGTCCGGCGCCCACCGCACCTGGGAAACCCCCGTCGGCACATCGGTCAGCCGCTGCGCCTCCCCGCCCGTCATCGGCAACAGATAGATTTGCGCCGCGTCGTCGTTGTCCCGCCGCGAGGTGAACGCCAAGATTGACCCGTCCGGGCTGAACTCCGGGCTGCCTTCGGACGCGGGGTCAGAGGTCAGCCGCCGCGCCGGGCCGCCGTCCGTCGGGACGAGATAAAGATCCACATCCGCTGTGGCCTGCCCCGCGGGGAAGCGGGTCAACGCCGCCACCGCCGAACGCCCGTCCGGCGCGATCGCCGGCGCCCCGATCCGCGCGAAATCCCACATCGCCTCCGGCGTCAGCGCCGAACGCTCCTGCGCCGCCCCCGCGGCCGCGCCCATCAGCCAAAGCGCTCCCGCAGCCGCCATCGCCGCCCCCATAAACCGCCCCCGCATCGTCTCTCCCTTGGTCTGTCCGGCTTCCGCCGCCGCTCTGACTGATAGAGCTACAATCCACGATCAAGAAGGCAATTCCCCTGATCCATCCGTGATCAGGCATGGCGGCGGGGCACGTCCGGTCTTGCGGAGCAGGCGGGTCCGGACCCAGAAACCCCAAGCTGTAACCTCCGCGCCGCCGCCCCCTTACGCCTCTCCAAAGCCCAACACAGGACCCCCGCCATGATCCTCAAGGGCGTCAGCCGCCTCATGGCCGGCATCGCCGCCGCCGCTCTCGGCCTCGCCGCCATCGCCGCGGCCCCCGCCCCGAAAGCCCGTCATGGACAAGCTCGCCAGGGAACGGCTCCGCTAGGACGCCCAACCCGCCGCAGGGCGTCCTGCCGCACCCCTCATCGCACCTCCGTGGTTGACGTCATCGCATTTGCGAATTATTCGCATCTTCCAGGAGATGAGAATGACTTGCAAAAGCGCGGCGTTCAAAACGTCCAGACCCGTCCTGACTCTGGCCCTGATCGGCTGGGCGCTTCCTGGCCTCACCATGGCGCAGAGCGCTGCGGCCCCCTTTGAGCACGAGGCCGCCGTCACCGCCGCGCTCCCCATCGTGGTCATCGGCGAGCGCGATCGCCTGCAAGACATCCCCGGCTCCGGCGCCATCATCGACAAAGACGAGCTGGAACGGTCCCGCGTCTTCACGATCAATGAGGCGCTCCGCCAGGTTCCCGGCCTCGTCGTCCGCGACGAAGAAGGCCTGGGCCTGCGTCCCAACATCGGCATCCGCGGGCTGAACCCCACCCGCTCCACCGAGGTCATCCTCCTCGAAGACGGTCTCCCGCTGACCTATGGCCTTTACGGCGACAACTCCACCTATTCCCACCCGCCTTTGCGCCGCTTCTCGCGCATCGAGGTGCTCAAAGGGGCAAGCCAGATCCGTTTCGGCCCCCACACCGTGGGCGGCGTGATCAACTATATCACCCCCGCCGCCCTCGAAGATTTCGGCGGCCGCGCCACCCTCGCCGGCGGCAGCGAAGGCTACCGTGAAGCCGACGTCTCCATCGGCGGCCCCCTCGCCGGCTTCCGCTGGCTCGCCCACGGCAACCTCACCGCGTTTGACGGGGTGCGCGACAATCAGGGCTTTGAGTTCTCCGACATCTACCTGAAGGCCGAGCGCGACCTCGCCCCGGGCCATCTCCTGATCCTCCGCGCCGGGCTTTATGAAGAGGACAGCGAAGTCGGATACTCAGGGCTCACCACCGCCGAGTACCAGGCCAACCCTCGCGCCTATCCCTTCACCAACGACAGCTTTGTCACCGAGCGCTTCACCGCGTCCACAACCCATGTCTGGGAAGTGAACCCCAGCGTCGAGCTGGTCACCAGCGCCTACACAATCTGGTTTGATCGCGACTGGTGGCGCCAATCGTCCAACTCCGGACAAAGACCGGCGGACAGCTCCGATCCTCTATGCGGCGGCATGGCCAACGTCAACACCACCTGCGGCAACGAAGGCCGCCTCCGCGAATACAACGTGTACGGACTGGAGAGCCGCCTCTTCTGGGACGGCGCCCTCCTCGGCGCCGAAGCCGAGATCGAGATCGGCGCGCGTTATCAAAACGAGCGCCAGAACCGGCTCCAGATCAACGGCGACAGCCCGAACGCCCGCACCCCCGGAACCTCCATCAACGCCGGCGTAAGGGAAAACAATCTTCGCTACGTCGACGCCTGGTCGGGCTTTGTCGCCGCCACGCTGGACTACGGCCGCCTCGCCGTAAGCCCCGGCGTCCGCGTCGAGGCCATCGACTATGAGCGGGTCAATCGCCTGACCGGAGCCCGCGGCGAAACCGACCTCACCGAAGTGATCCCCGGCCTCGGCTTCACCTTCGCCGCCACCGATGATCTCTCCGTGTACGGCGGGGTGTATCGCGGCTTTTCCCCTCCGGGCGTGGCCGACATCGTCACGGACGCCGGCGGCTTCGTTGATCTTGATCCGGAGGAAAGCGTCAACTGGGAGCTGGGCCTCCGCGGCGACCTCCGCGAGGGCCTCAGCCTTGACGCGGCCCTCTTCCTGATGGACTTCGAAAACCAAATCGTCCCCGCCTCCGTCGCCGGCGGCGTGGGCGCAGCCTTGACCAGCGCCGGCAGCACGCGCCACCAAGGGCTCGAGCTGTCCGTGAACGGATCGCTCCGCGGGATGGGCGTGATGGACGGCGACGACATCTATTTCCGCTCCGCCCTCACTTGGGTTAAGGACGCCTCCTACCGCGGCCGGCGCTTCTCCACAGTCTCCGGGTTCGGATCAACTCTCGTCACCGGCAACCGCCTGCCTTACGCTCCAGAATGGCAGTACACCGGCGCTGTTGGATACGCCTGGGGCGAAACCCTGACCGCGCAGGTCGAATACGCCTTCGTCGGTGAGCAGTACGCAGACGATCTAAACACCGTAGCCCCCAGCGCCAACGGCCAGCGCGGGCTTATCCCCGCCCAGCACAGCTGGAACGCCAGCCTCAACTACACCCCCGGAGGCGACGGCCCCGTGACCCTCTACGCCACCGTCAAAAATCTCGCCGATGAAACCTTCATCGTCGACCGCAGCCGCGGCGTCCTCCCGAACGCGCCTCGCCTTGTGCAGGTCGGCGTGAGCGCCCGGTTCTAACCAGCGCTCACCGCGAGGCCGGCGTCTCCGGCCGCTCCGCGTCGATCAAATCGAGCACCCACGCCCGCACCGCCGCATCCTCCCACACCCCGGGATAGGCGATGTCGGGCGCGTAGGCCTCCCCCGGCGATCGGGCAAAACCCCGCGGTTCCATCATCGGCAGCGTCAGGCTCATCCCCGGCTCCGGCAGCGACGCCACCCGCGCCCAGGTGAGCGCCCCGTCCGCGCCGGTCACCCCGCCGATGATCAAGGCGCCTGGCATGAACGCCGCCACGTCCAGGAACCAAAGGCACGCCGACAGGCAGGTTTCGTTGACCAGCACAAACACCCGCGCCCCGTCCGCTGGGGGCGGCGGTGGGCGGCCGACTCGCCGCTGCGTCAGCCCTCCCGCATCCGGCCGCGGCGGTGAGCCCAGCATCAGGCTCTCCTGGTTGTTCCGCAGGGCGCCGCGATAAAGCCGCCCGATCGTTCGCGCGTCCTGCGCCGCCGTCCCGTTCGGCTGCGGCCCTTCCACCGCCGCCCGCGTCCCGACCATGATCTCAGACACGTTGTCGTCCGAGATCCGCGTCACCCAGCTCGCCGAGACATAGATCCCCTGCGCTCGCCGCGCCGCATCCAACCCATAAAGCGCCTGCGCCAAATCGGTGGACGCATGGCGCAAGCCTCCCGTGTTGCCGCGCAGGTCGACCACGATCGCCCGCCCCGCCCGATAGCTCGACCCTTCGCGGCGCAGCTGGTTGATTGTCTCAACCAGCTGGAACGGCGCGGTTTGGGTCGCGTGATCCATAAAACTCGGCGCCCCGATCCAAGTGACCCCCGGCGCCGGCGTCGACACGCCCCACCTCGCCGGCGTGTCGCCCGAAGCCGCCTGGTAGGCCGTCTGAAAATCGAGCGCCGCAAAATCGACATCCCGCCACATAAGCCGGACCTCGCGCTCGGCGCCGTCCCACATCATCCGGCAGGTTTGAGGGGGTTGGAAAAACCCGTTCGCGTTGTCAAAGAACAGCCGCGTAGTCGCCTGCAGGTAGCCCCTGGACAATCCCGGCGCCCGCCAGAACTGAAACAGCCCTGCCTCGATCAGCGCCTCGATGGATTGCCCGTCGCAACTCAGGATCCGCGCCCCCATCGGCGGCTCGCCCGCCAGCGGCGCCGTCCGCCGCCAGCTCACCACGGTCTCCTCGCCCTGCCGGGCCGCGATGAAACCCGGCCAGCGATTGACCGCCGACGGCCCCTCTTGGCGCACGTCGAGATGGATATCCTGAAACCCGATCGCGTAGCGGCGCAGCACATAGAGCAGGCCCAGCTCATCCCGCACCTGTGGGATCAGACCGAGCGCCTCCTGATAACCCGCCGACAGCCACGCCTCCTGCGCCGCGTCCCCGCCCGGGAGGGGGATCGGTGTGTGCGCCTCCAACAATTCCTTCATGGCGAAGAGATTTTTGCGCGTGATCTCCTGCCATTCGGCCGCCGATCGCGCCGGGACTTCGCTGCTGGAAGGTTCGCCCTTCACATTGGTGTTGGCCTCGGTGGGCGAAAAGCCGGCGAGCGCCAGCGCCGCAAGCGCGACCAGACCCCCCCTCGCTCGATTGAGCCCCACCCCGCGCCGCATGCCGCCTCCGACCCTGGCGACGACCATTGCCAAGCGCGCCCGGAGCCGTAAAGGTTGCAATCCGCCTCAGCGCTTTTGCACGATCAGCACCCCGTCGCCGATGGCGACCATCGCGGCGTGCACCCGCGGATCGTCCTTGGCCATCGTCGCGACCTCCCGCAGCGCCACGGTCTCGGTGTCGACCGCCCCCGCATCCGCCACGGCCCCGCTCCACAAGACGTTGTCGAACAGGATCGCCCCGCCGGGCCGCAGCAGGGTCAGCGCCTTTTCGTAATAGGTCGGGTAGCCGGTCTTGTCCGCGTCGATGAAAGCAAGGTCATAGGTCCCCGCTTCGCCCATGGCGATCCGCGCCTCAAGCGTTTCCACCGCCGGCCGGATCTGCAGATCAATGATGTCCGCCACCCCGGCCTCCGCCCAATAGCCCCGGCCTTTCATGGCCCACTCCTCCGCCACGTCGCAGGCCAGGAGATGCGCCGCGCTGCCGTGCAACTCTTTCAGCACAAGCCCCATCGTCAGCGCCGAATAGCCGGTGAATACGCCAACCTCGAGAGAGCGCTTGGCGCCCATCAGCCGCGCCAGCATCTGCATGAACGCGCCCTGCTCAGGGCTGATCTGCATCCGCGCCACCCAGCCAAGCGCCTCGGTCTCAGCGCGACACTTGAGCTGCACCGGGTGCTCCGGCGGGTTCACGCGGGCGAGATAGGCGATGATGTCGGGGGAAAGGCCGAAGGATCGGGACATGGGAGGCTCCTGTTCGGCTCCCGTTATGCCGCGACTCCCCATAAGGAACCACTATGACCACGCCCCCTATGAAGGTGCGCCGCCTCGCGCACAACCAGGACCTCCCCCTCCCGGCCTACGAGACCCCCCTCTCCGCCGGCCAAGACCTCCGCGCCGCCGTGATCGAGCCCAAAACCTTGGCCCAAGGTGAGCGCGCCCTCATCCCCACGGGCCTCGCCATGGCGATTCCGGCGGGCTTCGAGGTCCAAATCCGCCCGCGCTCAGGTCTTGCGCTGAAACACGGCGTCACCTGCCTCAACACCCCCGGCACCATCGACGCGGACTATCGCGGCGAGGTCCAGGTGCTGCTCATCAATCTCGGCCAGGAGCCGTTCACGATCCACCGCGGCGACCGCATCGCCCAGATGGTCATCGCCCCCGTGACGCAAGGCCAGTGGCAGGAAGTGGAAGCCCTCGACGACACCGCCCGCGGCGCCGGCGGCTTTGGGTCCACGGGAAAGAGCTAAGCCTCGCCGCCCTCACCCTGGGGCTCGATGACGGCGCACACGCCCTCGTCTCCGGGACGCCTGTCACGGCGGGCCCGGAGGCTGGCGGCGTCTGATCGGGCGCGGGGCTACCCCGTCTGCCGCCGCGCGCGGCGGCGGCCGCGCCAACTCAGGTCCAGCGCGCGCCGCGCCTGCCGGTTGCTGCGCGCGTTGGCCCAGGCCTGCGCTGCAAAGGCCTCATCTCCGCGGCGAGGAGCGAAAAATCCGCCTTGATCATCCGCCGCGCCAGCCGCTGCGCGCGCCGCTTGGGGATCGGCGCACAAATCCAAAATCCGCCGCAGGGTCAGAAGCGCCGCCGCCCCGACCGGAGGCCGGCCGGTCCCGGGTTTCGCCGCGCGCTCAAACAGCACCGGGGTCACCGAGGGATTGCGCCCAGCCTCTTCATCCGCCGAGGCGCGCAAGCGCGCCCTGCGCCGAGCCGACGGCGGAGGCGGAGGCGGAGGCCCCTGGGGCGCTTCGCCCGGCGCGTCGTCCTCTTCCATCGATCGGGCAAGCGCAAACGCCAGCGCCACGGCCTGCGCCTTCACCTCTTTTCCGGCGCGGAAAAACGCCCGCGCCGGGTTGAGCGCCGCCTCCGCGATCAGCGCCGCCGCCCTCCAAGGCGCAGGGCTTTCCAATCGTTGAAGAGCGGGGCCGAAGACAGGGGCTCACGAAGACAGGGCCTCACGAAGACAGGGGCTCAGTGTGAGCCGCCCCCCCAAGGTCGGTCGGATAAGGTGGCCCACTCCTCCAAGCGGGCCGCCCCATTAGAAAAACTAAACAGACCCCTCACCCCATCGCGCTGCTGCGGCGTTGCCTCGAGGTGTATGCAAAACCTCCCAGATTGGAGTTCCCGATGGCGCACGACGCTTCCCCGCACCAAGGCCCCCAAATCGGCAGAGGCCGGATTTATGACAATATCACCCAGACCATCGGCGACACGCCTCTCGTGCGCCTGTCGAAGATCGCCCGCGCCCATGACGTGAAGGCCGAAATCCTCGGCAAGCTGGAGTTCTTCAACCCCATCGCGAGCGTCAAGGACCGGATCGGCGTCGCCATGATCGAGGCCTTGGAGCAGGCCGGCAAAATCGGCCCCGACACAGTCCTTGTCGAGCCCACCTCCGGCAACACCGGCATCGCGCTCGCTTTCGTCGCCGCTCAGCGCGGCTATCGCCTGATCCTTGTGATGCCCGAAACCATGTCGCTGGAGCGCCGCAGGATGCTGGCCTTCCTGGGCGCGGAATTGGTGCTGACCCCCGGTCCCGAAGGCATGCGCGGCGCGGTCGCCCGCGCCAATGAGCTTGTCGCGCAGAACCCAAACGCCATCATGCCGCAGCAGTTCAACAACCCGGCCAATCCGGCGGTCCACAAGCGTACGACCGCGGAGGAAATCTGGAACGACACCCACGGCAAGCTTGATGTCTTCGTCGCCGGCGTCGGCACCGGCGGCACGATCACCGGCGTCGGCCAGTTCCTGAAACCCCGCCTGCCGAACCTGAAAATCGTGGCGGTCGAACCGGAAGCCTCGCCCATCCTCTCGGGCGGGACCGCCGGCCCCCATAAGATCCAAGGCATCGGCGCGGGCTTCGTCCCCGACATTCTGGACACCCACATCTATGATGAGGTCCAGAAAGTCTCCAACGATGACGCCATCGCCTTCTCCCGGGAACTGGCCCGCACCGAAGGCGTCCCCGGCGGCATCTCCACCGGCGCGGCCGTCGCCGCCGCCATCCGCCTCGGCCAGCGCCCCGAGGCCGAAGGCAAGCGCATCGTGGTCATCATCCCCTCCTTTGCGGAGCGCTACATCTCGTCTGCGCTCTTCGAGGGCTATTGAAACCAACCTTAACGCTTTTATGCTAAGCCCTGCTGGTCCTGGGATCGGCAGGGGGTGTGATCGTGGCGCTTCGAGATAAGGCGGCGGCCTTGGCCGTGCTGTTGCTGGCGGCCTGTGCCGAGCAGACGGGCGCCGAGGCGCCCCAAGATGAAGTCCTCCGCGGCCGCGGCGAAAGCGTCGCCAACTGTGAGGCCCAGCACGCGGTCTATGCTCTGCGCAGCGCCGCAGGTCCGGAGCTGAGCTTTGTCGACAACCGCCAGACCGAGAACCCTGGCGACCTCATCGTCCGCGTCTCCGCCTATGGCGCGACCCATTGGTTCTGGATCAACCAGGGCTCAGACTTCGCCGCCGTCAACGCCGCCCGCGGCCCCGATCCCACCGACCCCTACACCGAGCCCGACACCTGGGAGGCCCGCGCCAGCGACGTCACGAGCTTCACCCTCTTCACCACCCAGTTTGACGTCATCGACCGCGCCCCGCGCATCAGCGACCCCGCGCCCGCGCACATCTTCGCCCCTGACATGGGCGCAGCCCTTTTGGCGAGCGCCCCCCGCAGCGAAGACGGCGCCGTCGCGATCCTCCCCGTCGCCATGTGGGACTTTGCCCGCTGCGCAGACGAGGGCTAAGCTGCCCCCATGGGCCCCCAAATCCTCCGCTTTAAAGCGCTGCCGGATGGTTTCGCGGCCCTGAAAGCGCAGGCCGAAGCGGAAGACCACATGGTTTTGGAGCGCCTTAGTCTTTTCTGGAAGGGCGGCCGCTATCTCGAGGACGCCGACGCCGCCCTGATGGGGGCGGTCTCCGGCGAGGCGCTGATCGCCATCGGCGAGGAGACCTTTGACGACGACAACCCCCATCCCGACTGCCGCCGCATCCGCGACTTCGACATCGCCCCAGCCCATCCCCGCGCAGGCCTCGGCCGCGCCCTCCCCGGCGCCCTGATCCAGGACGCCTTGGACAAAGCCCCGATCCTGCATCTCCCCGCGACCTATCCCGCCTCCCTCGCCTTCTGGGACGCCATCGGCTTTGCCCGTGTCGAAGGCCGCCCCGATCGCACCCGTCGGATGACCTGGGCATGAGCCTCTCCAAAGACGAGATCGAGCGCTACGCCCGCCACATCATGCTCCGCGAAGTGGGCGGCCCCGGCCAACAACGCCTGAAGCGCGCCACCGTGGCGCTGGTCGGCGTCGGTGGCTTGGGCGCGCCTTCGGCCCTTTATCTGGCGGCGGCCGGCGTCGGGACCCTGCGCCTCATCGACGACGATAAGGTCGCCCTATCCAACCTCCAGCGACAAATCCTCTTCACGACCCAGAGCGTGGGGCAGGGCAAGGCCGCCGCCGCGGCCGAAGCCCTGCAGGCGCTCAACCCCCACGTCGCCCTCGACCCGCGCCCTACCCGTTTGACGACCGTCAACGTCCAAGCCCTCCTCCATGGCGCAGACGTGGTCCTCGACGGCTCCGATAGCTTCGCCACGCGATTCGCCGTCAATACCGCCTGCCATGCGTTGGGCCTGCCGCTTGTCTCCGGCGCGGTCGGCCGCTGGGACGGCCAGCTGGCCGTCTTCGCCTCAGGCCTCACCAAAGCCAAACCCGCTGCTGAACGCCTCCCCTGCTACCGCTGCTTCGTCCCCGAAGAGCCCTCCGAGGCTGAAACCTGCGCCGCCGTCGGCGTCATCGGCGCGCTGCCCGGCGTCATCGGCGCCGCCATGGCGCTTGAAGCCGTCAAACACCTCACGGGGGCAGGCCAAACCCTGAGCGGACGCCTCTGGCTCTTTGACGGCCTGAACCTTGAAAGCCGCAGCGTCGTTCTCACCCGAGACCCCGCCTGCCCGGTCTGCGGCGATCAACCCTGACAAGTGGGGGGTTTTCCAAACCCCCGCCGCGGCCTAGACCAGGTTGCGACCATACGGGCTCGGCCAAAAGGTCGGAAAACGCCCAAGGTTCCGCCCGGCAGGGGAGTGCAAGAGCGACATGAACGTGGTGTTGAAGACTGTAGCGGGCCTGATCGCCCTCGTGTTCATCCTCGCCGGGGTCGGTTGCGCCGCCCTGCATCGGCCGGACATCCCCTACGCGACCCTCCGGCAGACCTACGCCTTCCCCGAAAGCGCCTATCAGGAGCTCCCCTCCGACGTCCTCATGCACTACCGCGAGACAGGCCCCGCCCAAGCCCCCGTCGTGATTCTCGTCCACGGCTTCGGCGCCTCGACCCACACCTGGGCAGGCTGGACCCAAGGCCTGCAGGACCGCTACCGCGTCATCAGCCTCGACCTCCCCGGCCACGGCCTCACCGAAGCGCCGGAGGACTACGCCCCCTCGATCGAGCGCTTCGCCGCCGACGTGCAGGAATTCGTTGAAGCCAAAGGGCTCGAGCGCTTCGTCATCGCCGGCTCTTCCATGGGCGGCCACGTCAGCGCCACCTACGCCCTTGCCGACCCCGACCGCACCGCCGGCCTGATCCTGGTCGGCGCCGCTGGGTGGTGGGACGACCGCGCCAACGACACGCCGATCTTTTTCCGCCTCATGATGATCCCCGGCGTCCGCGACGTCCTCCGCGACGCCGACGCCACCGGCTTCACCCGCAGCACCCTGCGCGCAGCCTTTGTCGACCAGTCCTTCGCCACCGAAGAAATGGTCACCCGTTACACCGAACTCTCCCGCGGCCCCGGCCACCGCCTCATCATCAGCCGTCTGATGACCCGCATCCGCGACCAGGAATACATGACGCCCGAGCGCCTAGCTCCCCTCGCCGCCATCCCCACCCTCGTGCTGCATGGCGAACAGGATCACATCGTCCCCGTCGATTTCGGCCGCCGCTACCATGATGCGATCCCCCGCAGCGAACTCCTGACCTGGCCCAATGTCGGCCATCTCCCGCAGGAAGAGATCACCGCCCAATCTCTGGCCGTGATCGAGCCGTTCCTCGCCCGCGCCCTCAGCCCGCCGCCGGCCGCCTCTGCGCCCCCGGTCGCCGCCCCGTAACCGTCACACAGGCTTCGCCGACCCGCGCTAAACGCTCCAAGACCGCCAACAAAGGAATGCCGGCCATGACGCAGATCACCCGCCGCTCCGCTTTGATCGCTGCAGGCCTCTTCGCCGCAGCGCCGATCCCGGCCTGGGCCCGAGACCTCCCGCAGGGCGCCTTCACCCACGGCGTGGCCTCCGGCGATCCGCTGACCGATGCGGTCGTGATCTGGACCCGCTTCGTCCCCACCAATGCCGTTTACGGTGAGATTGGCTGGGAGGTCGCCGAAGACGAAGCCTTCGCCACGATCGTCGCCCGCGGCCGCGTTCTCGCCCGGGCCACAAACGATTACTGCGCCAAGGTCGACGTCCAGGGCCTCCGCCCCGGCCGCCGTTACCACTACCGGTTTCTGTCCGGGTCCGGACCATCCCTGACGGGCCATACCCTTACCGCCCCGCAAGGCCGCGCCCGCAGCCTCAAGCTCGCGCTCTTCTCCTGCTCGCACTTCGGCTTCGGCTATTTCCACGCCTATGCCCACGCCGCCGCCGATCCCGCGATCGACGTCGTCGTCCACGTCGGCGACTACATCTACGAGTACGGCCGCGACCGCTACCCAAGCCCCACAGAAGCCGTCCGGGCCATTGAGCCCAGCGTCGAGATCATAGGTCTCCAGCAATATTATCAGCGCTATCAAACCTATCGCGCCGACCCCGCTTTGCAGGAGCTGCACCGCGCCAAGCCCTGGATCACCGTCTGGGACGATCACGAACTCGCCAACGACGCCTGGGCCGACGGCGCTCAGGAACATGATCCGTCCACGGAGGGAGATTGGGCCTCCCGCTTCGCCCACGCCTGGAAGGCCTATCTCGATTGGATGCCCGTCCGCGTCGCCATGACCCCTGCCGGCGCGATCTATCGCAGCTTCCAGTGGGGCGACCTCGCCGGCCTTGCCATGCTCGACACCCGCTGGGTCGGCCGGGAACAGCCCCTCGATTACGGTTCGGCCTTGGCGCCGGTGATGGATCGCGGTCCCGCCGCCCAGATGAGCGCCATCGCCGCCCTGCAACAGCAGATCGCCAACCCCGACCGCACGCTTCTCGGCGCCGAACAGCAAGCCTGGCTCGCCCGCCAATTCACCCGCTACGCCGACGCCGGCGCCCCTTGGACAATCCTCGGCCAGCAGATCGTCTTCGCTCCCCTGATCGCCGCGCCGCAGATCCCGACCTTCCTTCCCGACGACGCCCCGGGCTATGTGCGCCAATACGCCACCGTCGGCGCAATGCTCGGTCAGGCCGGCCTCGAGTGGAACCTCGACGCCTGGTCTGGCTATCCCGCCGCCCGCCGCCGTCTGACCGAGCAGGCCATTGCGAGCCGCTCCAACACCATCATTCTCGCCGGCGACAGCCACAACTGCTGGGTCTCCAACATCGACGGCGGCCTCCCCGACGGCCGCCCCGCGTTGGTCGAAGTCGCGACCACCAGCGTCACAAGCCCCGGCGTCGAGGCTTATTTGAGCCGCGCCCAACCCGGCCAACGGGAAGCCGCGATGCAGGCCGCCAATCCCGGCCTCGCCTTCGCGGAGCTGACCCACAGGGGCTACGCCACCCTCAGCCTCACCCGTCAAGCGGCCGAGACCGAGATTTGGAGCTTCTCCGGCTGGCGCGAGCCGACGGCCACCCCCCCATCAAGCAAGCGGCTTGTGGTCGAAGCCGTCCGTGGTCCCGGGGTCACGGCCTGGGCTGACGCCTAAGGCCTGCTCCTACCGCCCGTCGTCGGTTTCCTCCCGCCAGCGCAACGACACCCGCTGCTCGCCGTCCTGTGCAAAGCTGGTGATCAGCGTCAAGTCCGGCGTCAGCAGCCACTCCACCCGCGTCTGCGCTTCCCCCAGCCCGTTCCGCGCAAGCTCGACATAGACCTCCCGCGTCAGATACCGCCCGCCCGCAACAAAGATCCCGTCCTCCTCCTGGCGCACGTCGAAGCGGTCGAGCCCCGCGATCCGCCGCGTCAGATCTACAAGATCAAACGCCGCGCCGCCGGTCAGCGCCGAGAGGCTCGACGCCAGCTGCGCCGCCTGCAGCGGCGACAACTCCGCCTGCGTCGCCCCGAACAACAGCAGGGGAAGCACCTCATCGTCGGGCAGGCCTTGATCATTCTCCAGGCTCACCTCCGGCTCCCCGATCGTCCCCGCCAGCACCACCCGCACGGTGAGATCAGGCGTCTCTTGCTCGGCGACGATATCGAGCTCCGCGTCCTCCGGCGGGCCCCGAAAGCGCACCATCCCTCGGGTAAACTCCAGCGGCCGTCCGGCCAGCTGCGCTTCTCCCCGCAGCAGCCGCGCTTCACCCACAAGCTCCGGCGCGCTTGTCATTCCGCTCACGGACAAATCCAGCGCCCACTCCGCGTCCACCCCCCGATACCGCGTGAACACCCGCTGCGGCCCCTGCACGCGAAGCGCAAGCCGCGTCGGCGGCCCGGCCCGCGGCGCCGGGTCCTGCATCCCAACACCCACTCCCCCCGGCCGATTAATCTCCACCACGGCCAGCGTCGGAATGTCCGAATTGCCCGCAGGCGCCCCCCGGATCGTCGCCTCCGTCAGGGCCAGACTGCCCGAAAGAACCCCACCCGCCTCATCCCATCCAAACGTCAGGACCCCATCCGCCCGCGCCGTCACGTCCTCACGATCGATAAAGCGCAGATTGTCAAGCCGCACCTGAAGCGACCCCGCCCGCGCCGCGTCCAAAGCCCCAGACCCGGTCAATCGGCCGCCAGCCCCGTCCGTGGCGGACAGCGCCTCTACCCGCACCTGATCGTCCGAGAGCCGCACATCCAGCGTCACATCCTGCAACCGCGCGCCGCTCACACGATCCTCAAACGACCCGTTGCGCAGCGCCAAAGCCCCCGATCCGGCGAGCGCGCCAGGTCCGAACCGCGCCTCCCCCGAACCCGTAAGCGATCCGGATAAGGATTGATCCGCGCTCCCCGCCAGAGCCCAGAAGGCATCCGCCGGACCTGCCGCATCCCAAGTCGCTCGCCCTGCCTGCCCCTCCGCCTGTGCGATCCGCAGCGGCGTTGCTTGCGTGGTCACCATAGCGCTCACATTCACCTGCGCCCGAAGCCCGTCGTCGGACCAAGCGTTCAACTGCGCCGTCACCGTCTCATCGGCGAGCCGTCCGCTGACCCGCAGATCGATCGGCGAGCGCATTCGCCCCCGCACCCGGAAATCACGCGCCTCGACATCCGCCTCCCCAACGAGCCTTCCCCGCAAGGACCGCGCCGTGATCCGCCCGTTGACGAGCCCGTCGGCTGCCTGGCCACCCAACGCCGCCAGGACAGCCATCGGAAGCCGCTCCACTTCTGCCGCAACAGCAAACCCGCCCCCCTCCTCCGTCCACTGAAGGTCCGCCGTGCCGCCGCCGATCGATAGGACCCCGGCGATCTCCCGGAAGCCCTCTTGCTGCCGAAAAAGGATCGGCGACGCGGTCGTCACCGCAAGCCCCGCCGCCACCCCCTCCACCGAAGCCCTCGCCTCAACACCGCCGTCCGCCACCGCCGCGGCGCCGACAACCGCAAGGTCAAAGGCCCGCCCCCTCACAGCGCCATCCGCCGACGCCGCCACCGCAAGCTCCCGCAAGGGTCCCCGCACGGAGAATTGCCCCCTCTGCACGAAAGCCGGCCCAAACGCGGCTCCCGCGACCTCCCCCGCCGCCTCAATGATCGGCGCTTCCCCGGTCCCTGACGCCAACGCCCGTGCTGTGATGACGCCGCCGCCCCCGGTGAGGCCCAAAAGCGGCCCCGCCAGATCAAACGCCCCGGACAAAGCGCCGTCCTCGACCGACAAAGCGCCGCGCGCGGACAAACCCGCAAAGTCCGCTGTGAGCCCCTCGACAACAACACTCCCGTCTCCGACGATCACATCGCCGGTCGCGGTAAAGGGCTCGGCCCCATAGAGCCCGCTCAGCGCCACTGTCCCCGTGCCGTCAGCGTAAGCGAAACGCACCTGCGCCGGCGCAAGAGTCAGAGCCCCAAGATCAAGGGTCGAAAGTTCCCCCACGCCAGAGACCCGCGGCGCCGAGGGACTTCCAAGAACCCGGCCGGACACATCGATCGCCCCCGCCAACCCAACGCCTGCAACGCTAACCGGGCCTCGCCCGCTGGCTTCCCAGACGACATCAATGCTGCTGGCGCTTGCCCGCCCCTGCGCTCCAAGCCGCAGACGAGCACCAATCAGACTGGCTCGCCCGATCCTCACTTCGCCCCCCGCCGCCACCCCCTCAAACGCAAGCCGCGGGCGCGCCCCCAAAAGCTCTCCATATGGATCATCCGCCCGCACCCGATTGCCCGCCCCCTCTGCGGTAATCCGCCATGCCTCGCCCTCGCGCACGGCCTCAAACCGCGCTTCCGCCGACCCCTGCGCCGGCTCAAAAAGCCTCGACAGATCGCTCACCCGCACGGAACCCGTGAACCGCTCCCCAGTGCCTCGCGCTTCCGCCCGCCCCGCCGGCCCGATCAGCAACGCGCGCTCGATCCTCAGCTCTTCGCTTTGGCGGCCATAGACAAAGGACCCTTCCGCCTCCGAAATGGCAATGCCCTGCCACCCGCCTTGCACCGAGGCCTCAAACGACGCCCTGATCCGCTCCCGGTCAAAGCTCATCGCCAAAGGACCCTCAACCCTCCCCCCAAATCCCGCCCCTGAGGCCCCTTCGACGACGGCCCGGCCCTCAAAGCCGCCGCCACTGTCGCCTCGCCGAAACACGCCCTCCACGGCCAATCGCTCCGCAGGCGAATAATGAAGTCCCAGAAGAACGCCCGGCCGCTCGGTGCGCGCGCTGACCTGCATCGCCCCGTCCCAAGGGCCCTCAACCGAAGCAACCAGGGCCGGCGCCTCAAGCCTTCCCCAGATCGCATCATCCTCGCCGCCGCCCGCCTCAAACCGGCCCGCGCCGCCCAAACGATCCGCAAACAGAAGAAACGGCGCGGGCCCGGGATCAAACGATCCCTGCGCCTGCCAACCTGCTTCGGTCCAAGATCCTTGCGCTTCAACAACCGAAGCCGCTCCCGCCCGCAGGGTCAGCGATCCCTGACCGCCGCTCTCCGCCGTCCTCGCTTCGCCGGAGAGCGACACAGACGTCCCTGCGCCCAAAAGCCCGGCGAGGATCCCGCCCTCGGCGCCATCGGCTTCCACCGTCCACGGACGAGCGGTTTCTTCCCGATACCGAACAATGGCCCGGTCGGTGGCTGCGTCGACCCGCACCGCGTTCACTAAGAGCGCCTGCAACGCCCCCGCATCTGTTTCCACCGAAGCGTTCACCGCCGCGACGGCGTTTACCCCGGCGAAAGCCTCCGTGATCCGCAAAGCCTGGACCCGCAAGGATGGGGCCGACAGGCTCAGATCCATCCCTCGCGACCGCGGCGGCGCGCCCAAGGCCGGACGCCGCAGGATCAAAGCCTCCGGAACCACCACCTCGTCAATTCGGACGCGGCCGATCATCAGGCGGCCCGGAGACCATCGCACCCGGGCGTTCCGCGCCTCCAGCCAAACCCCATCGTCATCCGCCAGCCGGACCGTCGCCGCCGTCAGATCACCGATCCAAGCCCCGCGAACCCCTTCGACCTCCAACGTGCCAAGCCGCCAGACCGTCCGCCCGTCCGCCACGACCTCCACGAGCCCTGCAGCGCCTGGACCGAGCGCATAGGCGCCGGCGGCCAAAACAAGCCCTGTGGCGGCCAATCCAAGAGCGACGCCGCGTCTCAAAACGCCTGCCCAATCGACACATAGACCGCAACCCGATCATCCGTAGCGCGACGATCTAAAGGTGCGGCCACATCCAGCCGCAAGGGCGCGAACCCAAGATCATAGCGAACCCCCAGGCCCGCCCCGGCCCGCACGCCGGACATCTCGCCCGGGTCGTCAAACGCCGATCCTGCGTCAAAGAACGCCACAGCGCCCCAGCGCTCCCCAAACCTCGCCCGCGCCTCGATGCTGCCCTCCAAAAGCCCGCGGCCTCCCGGCGCAAGACCGGCGCGCTGCCGGCTTTCCGGAAAGATGGAATTGAACGCGTAGCCCCTCACCGATCCTCCGCCCCCAGCATAAAACAGACGGTCGATCGGCAAATCGTTGGACGAGCCCGAAATCGGCTCAATCCAGCCGACGCGCGTGCGCGCCGCGATCGTCAGCCAATCGCGCTCCTCTGGGGTATGGAAAACGCGGCCCTCGCCGATCACCCGCGCAAATCCCGTGAACGCATCGCCGAACGAAACCGACGGCTCCACCCGCAGCCGCGCTTCAAACCCCTCCCGGGCGTCGAGAGGATTGTCTGTGGAGTCATACAGCGCTTCTCCAAACGCGGACAAAACCGCCGCATTCTCCACCCCTGCTGTCTCGCTGTAGAAATCGAGCGCTGCACTCGCCCCGTAGCTCGGTCGCCACGCCCCCTCCCGCGGCGCCTCGAACGTGATCGACGCCTCCAGCGCATCCCGATTGAAGGGCCCCTGATCCTCCCGCGCCAGGGCCGCCGCAAGGATCGCCGTCTGCCCTTCGCCCCCTGCCCGGGGCAGCTGAAACGTGGCGCTCAGCGCCTGCCGCCGTTCCGCAAGCGCGACCCCGTACCGCGCCGTTTCCGCTCGCCGCAACACGTTCCGCGCGGTCCACAACGCCTCACCGCCCGCGCCCTCGCTGGACGACCACGACAAGCCCACCTCGACAGATCGCCGCTCCTCCGGCTCGAGCGCAACGATCACGTCACGCAGGCCGGTTTCGTCCGATGTCGGAGCCAGAGTCACGCGCACCCGGCTGAACGCCCCCGCCGAAGACAGCGCCCTGCGCGTCTCGCTGAGGGCCTCAGGCCTGAAGGTCTGTCCCGCCTCGAAAGCCGCAAACCGCTGCGCCAAATCCAGATCAAGCGCCTCGGGCGTCGCAAGCGCCACCTCCCCCAGAGCCACCCGCGGCCCCGGCGTCGCCCGCGCCGTCACCCGCATCGTCAGCGTCGCGTGATCAATGATCACGGACCTGTCGCCGAGCGCGGCGTCCGCATACCCCGCGTCCCGCAGCGCCTGAAGCATCGCGGCCTCCGCTTCAAGCACGGCGGCCGCCCGCGCCGGCGCCCCCGCAGACAACCGCGCCAAGGCCGCTCGCGCCGCCGCTTCGCCCGCCGGATCAAGCGCCTCGCCGTCGAACACAAGCTCCGGGCTCTCAAGCACAAACCGCGGACCAGCGCTGACGACGATTTGCGCCCCCAGCGGCTCTTCCTGCGGCTCCGCCGTCACCACCGCCTGATAATAGCCTTCCGAGCGCAGCAGCGCCGTCGCCCGCACCCCTGCTTCCGCCGACATCCGCTCCGCCTGGAACAGCGTCTCCGGCGCTTCTCGCGCTGGCAAAGCCTCAGCGATAGCCTCCCTTAGCGCCTCGTCCTCAACCCCGATAACGACCACGGGGCTGCGATCCTGCGCAAAGCCAGGCGCTGCGAAAACCAAAGCCGCTGGAAACAAGATCCAATAAGCGCGCATCAGACCCTAAAGCCTAGGGCGATTTGCCGGTTCCCGTCGAGCCGAAGCGCCTCAAGCTGACAGCCCTTTGATCCCATCGATCAGAGCATCGCCGGGATTACTCGATCCGGCGGCTTATGCCCGTCAGCAAAGGTCTTGATGTTGATGATGACCTTTTCGCCCATGTCGATCCGGCCTTCGAGCGTCGCCGACCCCATATGCGGCAGCAGCACGACGTTTTTGAGCTTTTTCAGCTTCGGATTGATCGCCGGCTCGTGCTCGAACACGTCAAGCCCCGCCCCCGCGAGCTCGCCCTTTTCGAGCATGCGGGCAAGTGCGGCCTCGTCGATCACCTCGCCCCGCGCCGTGTTCACCACATAGGCGTGGGGTTTGAGCATCGACAGCCGCCGCGCCGACAACAGGTGATAGGTCGCAGGCGTGTGCGGGCAATTGACGCTGATTACGTCCATCCGCGACAGCATCTGATCGAGGCTGTCCCAATAGGTGGCGTCCAGCTCTTGCGCGATGTGCGTGCTGACCTGCCGCCGGTTGTGATAGTGGATCTGCATCCCGAAGGCCTTGGCCCGCCGCGCCACGGCCTGCCCGATCCGGCCCATCCCGATAATGCCGAGCCGCTTGCCGGAGACCCGCCGGCCGAGCATCCAGGTCGGGCTCCAGCCGGTGAACTCGTCCGCCTCGACGACCTTCACGCCCTCCACGATCCGCCGCGGCACCGCCAGGATCAGCGCCATCGTGATGTCGGCGGTGTCTTCTGTCAGCACCCCGGGGGTGTTGGTCACTGTGATGCCGCGCTGCACCGCTGTCGCCACATCGATATTGTCCACCCCTGCCCCGAACTGCGCCACCAGCCGCAGCCGCTCCCCCGCCCGGGACAGGATCTTGCTGTCGATCCGGTCGGTCACGGTCGGCACCAACACGTCCGCCCGTTGCACCGCCTCCACCAGCGCTTCGGCGCTCATCGGCGTGTCGTCCACGTTCAGCTCGGCGTCGAACAGCTCCCGCATCCGAGTCTCGACCGGCTCCGGCAGCTTGCGGGTGACAATGACTTTCAATTTGGACGTGGGCATACGGGGGTCCTGACGCGGCGCAAGACCCTAACCTAGCCGCGCCGCAGGCCCTGGGCAAATGACGACAAGGCGGCGCCGACCAGCCCGCCGCTGCAATCGCTAAAAATGAGGCGCCGGCGGATGCGAAACAGCCCATCTCCGGGCGCCTTGGCGCAGCTTTTGGGTGTTTCGGCGCCCCCAAGCGGGGAAAGGATGAGCCTCACCCCACGATCAGGGTCGCTTGGTTAAGGATCGGTGCGGCGACGACGGCGGAGGCGAAGCACGCGGCCACCAGCAAAAACAAGCGCAGGGCGGTCTCGCGCATCGCGGGTTGGTTGGGAACGCCCATCTCGGTCACTCCATCACCGGGCGGCGTTGCTCGCCGCGTTTCGATGAAAAGGCCCTACCCGCCCCTTCACCCCGTCGCTGTGACCGAAGTCATGGGACTTAAGGTCACAAGCGGCAAGGCGACAAGCGCGGTCAGACCCGCGCCAACGCAAGCGTCGCGTTTGTGCCGCCGAACCCGAAAGAGTTCGACAGCACACAGTCGAGTTGCTTGTCGATCCGCTTGCGGACGATGGGCAGACCCTCAAAGATCGGGTCCAGCTCTTCAATGTGGGCGCTCTCGCAGACAAACCCGTTTTGCATCATCAGGATCGAATAGATCGCTTCCTGCACGCCGGCGGCGCCGAGGCTGTGGCCGGTCAGGCTCTTGGTGGCGCTGATCAAAGGGATGTCGTCGCCGAAGACCGCGCGGACGGCCTCCATCTCTTTGGCGTCGCCCACCGGCGTCGCGGTCGCGTGCGGGTTGATGTAGTCGATCTTGCGGTCGAGCGTCGCCATCGCCTGCTTCATGCAGCGGGCTGCGCCTTCCCCGGATGGCGCCACCATGTCGTAGCCGTCGCTGGTCGCGCCGTAGCCGGCGATTTCACAATAGATTTTCGCGCCGCGGGCTTTGGCGCGCTCGTACTCTTCCAGCACAAGCATCCCGCCGCCGCCGGCGATGACAAAGCCGTCGCGATCCCGGTCAAAGGCGCGCGACGCGATGGCGGGGGTCTCGTTGTATTTCGAGGACATGGCGCCCATGGCGTCGAACAGGACCGAGAGGGTCCAGTCCAGCTCTTCGGCGCCGCCGGCGAACATCACGTCCTGCTTGCCCCACTGGATCATTTCGGCGGCGTTGCCGATGCAGTGCGCGCTCGTGGCGCAGGCCGACGAGATCGAATAGTTGACGCCGTGAATCTTGAAGAAGGTCGCCAAGATCGCCGAGGCGGTGGAGCTCATCGCCTTCGGCACCGCAAACGGGCCAACGCGCTTGGCGCCTTTGTCCCGGGCGATGTCAGCGGCGGCGACGATGGCGCGGGTGGAGGGCCCGCCCGTGCCGACGATGATGCCAGTCCGCTCGTTGGTGACGTCGCTGTCCTCAAGCCCCGCGTCGCGGATCGCCTGCTCCATCGAGAGGTAGGCATAGGCTGCGCCATCCGCCATGAACCGATAGTGGCGCTTGTCGATCAGAGGTTCGAGATCGATCTGCGGCTTGCCATGGACCTGACAGCGGAAGCCTTTGTCGGCGTACTCCGGGGCCGCGCTGATGCCTGACTTCGCCTCACGCAGGGAAGCCACAACCTCCCGGGTATTGGTCCCGATCGAGGAGACAATGCCCAAACCTGTCACGACCACGCGCCGCATGGTCACCTCCCCCGTTTTTCGTGTTCGCGCTTCATCACGGCGCGCTTCACTCCAATCCGGCCGCCAGCTGTTCGGTGCTGAACAGGCCCACTTTCAGGTCCTGAGCGGCATAGATCTGCTTGCCGTCGAGGAGCACGATCCCGTCCGCCACGCCCAGGACCAATCTCCGCAGGATTACCTTCTTGAAGTCAATTTCGTAACGCACCGTCTTGCCGGCGGGGGTCACCTGGCCGCGGAAGTCGACCGTGCCTACGCCCAACGCCCGACCGCGGCCGGGGGCGCCGAGCCAGCCCAGATAGAAGCCGACCAGCTGCCACATGGCGTCCAGGCCGAGGCATCCAGGCATGACAGGGTCATCGGTAAAGTGGCAGGCGAAAAACCAGGCGTCCGGCGAGACGTCATACTCAGCGATGATTTTGCCTTTGCCGAACTGACCGCCTTCGGCCGTGATCGACACGATGCGGTCGACCATCAGCATGGGCGGCAACGGCAGCTGCGCATTGCCGGGGCCGAAGAGCTCGCCGCGGCCACAGGCCAGCAGCGCGTCTGTGTTGTAGAAAGAGGGGCGGTCCGTCGCCACGGGTGTTTTCATGCCGTGGTTTATGGCGATCCCGAGCCCATGGGGCAAGGGGGGCGGGGTGTGACGGCAGGGCAATCGCCTTAGGTTAATGGCGAGGGCTGTGTTCTAAGGTGGGGGAGTCCCTTTCCGGTCGAAGCGTGATTCACTGGGGCGTTGCGTCAGCGAGGTCCTCATGTGCGGATCTGTTGGTTTTCTCGATCATTTCAGTGCGCTGGAGGATCCGCGCCAGTCCTGGCGGGTGGCCTATCCGTTGCCCGAAGTGCCGCTTCTGCTCCTGTGCGCAACGCTATCGGGCATGGAGGACTTTACCGAAATCTCACTGTGGGGCCGCGAGCGTCTCGCCTTTCTACCGCGTTTTCTGCCCTTCGATCGTGGCGTTCCCTCGCACGACACCTTGAACGACATCGTCAACGCCATCGACGGCGAGACCTTCAAGACCTGCTTTTCCTCCTGGGTCGAGACGCTCAAGGACGCTGAGCCCGACATCATCGCTATCGACGGCAAGACCTCAAGGCGGGCCCATGCCCGCGCGAAGGGGATCAGCCCGCTGCACATGGTGTCGGCCTGGGCGAGCCGCCAGCGCCTGGTCCTGGGGCAGGAAGCGACGGCGGAGAAGTCGAACGAGATCAGGGCGATCCCCCCTCTGCTGCAGCGTCTCGAGCTCAAGGGCGCTCTCGTCACCATCGACGCCATCGGCGCCCAGATCGACATCGCCGCAACCGTCATCGAGCGCGGCGGCGACTATCTGTTCGCGCTCAAGGGCAATCGGCCAGAGCTGCATGCCGAGGTCGAAGCCTACTTCGCCGATCCCGCCAACACCGGCTC
>JBILVS010000107.1:0-9319 GCA_044370335.1 Caulobacterales bacterium | reverse complement strand
GATGCAATCGTCGATGCGTGCTGCAAAGCCTGGCTTGCATTCATAGCCGCGCCCGATGTCGTCCGCTCCGTCGCCGGACGCTCATGGGCGAAGGTCAGTGTTTAGGGCGTTTGGTATCATTGCTCCAGTTTGGCCGCGATGTCGCCTGCGATGGTCTCAACAGCTCGGCGCAGAGGGTCATCGGCGAGGTGGGCGTATCGCTGGGTGGTGGAGGCCTGGCTGTGGCCAAGGATGCCGCCGATCAAGGTGAGACCAACGCCTTGGCCCGCGCCGACACTCGCGAAAGTGTGTCGCAAGTCGTGGAGTCGAACACCAGACAATCCGGCCTGCTCCCGGAACCGATCCCAAGCCCGCCCAATCCCTTTGTATGGGCCATCCCCGCGTGCATTTGGAAACACCCAAACTGGGTCAGCATCCGGCTCCGCACGGATGGCCTCGAGCCGCGCCACCGCCGTACTGGCCAGTGGGACAATTTTCGCCCCCGTCTTGCTGGCTTCAAGGCGCAATACGCCAAAGGTCAAGTCGACTTCATGCCAACGGAGACCAACGATTTCCTGACGACGGGCGCCAGTCAACATCAGGAGTTCAATGGCCTTTGCAGCGGTTTCCATTCCCAACGTGGGCTGGGGCGCGCGGAGCACAACGCCCAGGCGGCGAATTTCGTCGGGAGATAGAAAGCGGTTGAGCTTTCTCCCCGGCGCCAACTTGACGCCCCTTGCTGGATTTGCCGAGATCATCCCTCGGTCCTCAGCGAACGAGAGAATGGATGAGAGGAGGCGGATCGTGCGTGTCGCTGTTCCTTCTCCCCCCACAACGCGAATCCTGCCGCGCAAGCGTCCTGGTTTGGTCGTCGCCGTAGCGCCGGTCGCGATCGCGCGACGGGCCTTTTCGATATCGGCTTTTGTCAGCTTAGGAAGCTCCAATTTACCCAACAAAGGACGGATGTGGGCCTCGACCATGCCCAGCTCGCCGGCAATGTTGTGGGCCGCCCGCGGGGCGCCCGTCCGGCGATTGGTGATTACACCCTCCCGCTCCCAAATTTCTAAGAGCTGATTGACGGTAACGATCTTGCGCTTTTCTTCCCTTATTTGGCCAGGGTCTTCACCGAGCGAAGCTTTTGCGAGGTGCCGCTTGGCCTGCGCTCGCGCTTGGTCCAGCGTGAGAACTCCGTAAGCGCCCAGATTCATTCTGCGCAGCTTGCCCCCGCGGCCGCCGCCTACCCGAAACTGCACGACAAATGTGCGCTTGCCAGACGGGCGGCACCGGAGCCCGAAACCAGGCAGGTCGTCATCCCAGTAGAAGGTGTCTCTCGTCACTGGTCCTAAGCCGTCAATCACTCTTTTGGTCAGTTTCATGAACGACAAGCTCCGGCTGAGGGGTGGGAAACGACCCCATTCGGCGACCGTGGACACCTCGTGCGCCGACCCTCGCATAGCACTTTTGGGAATCACATGGGAATCACCAGAGCTGGAAATGGGGGGCAATCGCAGGAAACGCCGGACAACGCACCCCAGAAGTAAATCATTGATTTAGAGGCAAAAAAGGACATTCAGGGCAAGATTAGGAAATCGTAGGAAACAGCCCCGAGGCCCGTTCGTAATGCGGGGGTCACGTGTTCGAGTCACGTAAGCGGCACCATAAACCTCAATAAAACAAATGGGTTAGGGGTGCCCCCAAAATGGTAGCCTGCGACTTTTGCGCTCTGGCTTCCACTGGGCTACCAACTTTTTGGCGAACAGAGACTACATCTAGCTTTGCTGTCATCGCTCCGGTCTGCGCTTAAAGGGATGCCGGCGACGCAGTTTGGCGTGCGGCACGTTCTTAGCGCAGTTCAGTTTTCTGTTAGAGTCTTTGTGACAGAGGCAACCTTGAGTGCAATTCCCCTTACGAGACGGCATCAGCTTCTCAGCCTTGGCGCAGGCATCGGCGGCCTTGCCTTTGGCGGGGCTGCGCAGGGGCAAGCCGTCGCACCGTCCGGGATGAGCACAGGCTCTTCCGGGCTCCAGTGGGTGACGCCAAGGGTCGAAGGCCCCGGCCTGTCATTCCACACCTTCTTGAGTCAGGCCGCAGGAACCGAGATCAGCTTTCATATTTACGCGCCCGGGGCTTATGCCGCCGCGCCAGTTCGGCGGTTCCCGGTGGTGTACTGGCTTCACGGCTCTGGCGGCGGCGTTTCCGGTGTCGCCCGATTGGCGGCGTTTGTCGACGAGGCTATCGCTGGAGGGCAGGCGCCGCCTTTTCTCATCGTCTTCGTCAATGGTCTGCGGATGGGGATGTATGTCGACTGGTCGAACGGCCAGGCCCCGCTGGAGACGATCATCATCCATGAACTCCTGCCCCATATCGACGCCAACTGGCGGACGATCGGCGCCCGCGAGGGTCGTTTGCTTGATGGGTTCAGCATGGGCGGATACGGCGCGGCGCGTTTCGGCTTCCGTTATCCGGAGCTCTTTGCGAGCGTGTCGTTGATGGGGGCCGGCCCGCTACAGGAAACGCTTGATCGGACGCCACGTGCAAGTGGCCGTGCGGCCGAGGAGGTGTTGAGGTCGGTCTATGGTGGCGATCAGGAGCGCTTCCGAGCGCTTAGCCCGCGCCGATACGCGGAGCAAAATGCCGCCGTCTTGTCTCGAGGATCGCGCATTCGCTTGGTGATTGGCGGGCGGGATGAGACGCTGCAGAACAATGCCGACTTCCACGCCCATCTTGTCGGCTTGGGGATCCGACATGACTGGATCGTGTTGCCGGGCGTGGGCCATGACCCCATGGGGGTGTTGACCGCGTTGGGGGGGCGGCACTGGGCGTTTTACCGGGAGACCTTCCTTCGGGCAGGCGCCTCTTCCTCAGGCCCATAAAGGGCCCGGCGCTCATCTACCGTCGTGATTCGGCGAGTCGCGCGACGCCCGCCAACGTCACCGATAGCGCCGTGCTGGGTGATCTTTTGCACGGCGCCGAAACCAGGGTATGGGGCGATCAAGCCTATCGGGGTCAAAAAGGGTGTCATTAAAGCGAAAGCACCTCGGGCCCAAGATCAACCCACCGGAGGTATCGCCACAGGGGCGTGGTCAACGAGGAAGAGCGGGCGAACAACCGGACCAAGTCCAAAGTCCGGGCGAAGGGGGAGCAACCGTTCTTGACCATCAAGCGTGTGTTTGGTTGCGCAAAGGTCCGCTACCGAGGGCTGGAGAAGAATACGAACAGACTGCTTGTCGCCTGCGGGCTCTGCAATCTCTTCGTCTCTCGTCGCTGACTTGCGGCGGCTTGATCAGGGGCGGACTCCGTCCAAAAAACGCATTTCCCCCTGAAATTAGGGGAAAACCGGACGAAAAAACCGCCCCATCGGCCAAGAATGCGCGAAATGGCCAATCATCACGCAGATCTTGGGTCTAAATCAGAGCATCCCTAGGTTCGCTGTTGGAGTCTGCGCGGCGCGACCGGACCGCGAGAAGGCTTGCGCCTGAGCGCTAACTCGTTTGGATGGTGGAGCAATGTCCGCCCCCGCGCAGCCTCACCGCTCAGAGCCTTCCGCAAACCGGCGCCGTGTCTTCGTTCTGGGGGCGACCGGCACGATCGGCCAAGCGGCTGCGGCGGCCCTGTGCGCCCGCGGCCATGATGTCGTCAGCTTCGTCCGCCCGCGGCCCGACGGGAAAGCGAGCCTCGTGGAAGGCGCGACGGTGCGGTGGGGCGAGGCGACAGATCCCGCATCGCTCGAGCGCGACGGGTTCCGCGGCGAAAGCTTTGATGCGGTCGTTTCCTGCCTGGCGTCCCGGACCGGGGCGCCGAAGGACGCCTGGGCTATCGATTATCAGGCGAACGCCCACGCGCTCAGCGCCGCAAAGACGGCGGGCGTTGCACATTTCGTGCTGCTGTCGGCGATCTGCGTGCAGAAGCCGCGCCTCGCATTTCAACACGCCAAGCTGGCCTTCGAGCAGGACCTTATGAACGCCGGGATCGACTATTCCATCGTCCGGCCCACCGCGTTCTTCAAATCCTTGTCGGGACAGGTCGCGCGCGTGAAGGCGGGAAAACCCTATCTCGTGTTCGGCAATGGCCGGCAGACCGCGTGCAAACCGATCAGCGATGCCGATCTCGGCGCTTATCTCGCCGCCTGCATCGACGACCCGACGCTGCGCAATCGCGTGTTGCCCATCGGCGGGCCGGGCCCCGCGCTCACGCCGAGAGAGCAGGGCGAAATGCTCTTTGCGTTGATGGGCCGCGTACCGCGCTTCACGCAGGCGCCTTTAGCCCTGGTGGACGCTATCATCTGGACCCTGTTCGGCCTTGGGGCGCTGTATCCGCCCCTGCGGGACAAAGCCGAGCTGGCCCGCATCGGGCGCTACTACGCGACCGAGTCGATGCTCGTGCTCGATCCGGACACCGGTCGATATGACGCCGCCGCCACGCCGTCCACGGGCGCAGACACGCTGTTTGAGCATTATGCGCGCCTCGTCTCCGGCGAGGCGTCCGTCGAGCGGGGCGCCCACAGCGTTTTTTGAGACCCCGCGCCACCCCCTTGGCGATCACTCGCCGCGGCGACACCACGCGATGGCCTCAAGCAGAAACCGGTCCTGCCCGGCGGCGATGTCGGCCGCGGAAGTAGGAACCGCCACATCAGGCCGCACGCCCCGGTCGGGACGCTCGCTGAAAGGGAAACCACAACGATTTGAATGATCGACGACAGCGGAAAAATTGTCATGGAGAAGAAGCGGCCGACCTGTCCGGACGAGATCATGGGAGCGCTAGACGGCCTGGAGGGTCTGGTTTGAGTTCGACCTTTAGGCAAGCCAGGGCGCGCCATTGGCGCACACGGCCTCAAGCACCTGCTTGTCCCGCACCGTGTCCATCGCCTGCCAGAACCCCGCGTGGTGATAGGCTGCAAGCTGCCCCCGCTCGACGAGACGGGTCATCGGCTCCTGCTCAAAAGGTTGGCTGTCCCCGTCAATGACGTCGAATACGCCGGCCTCACAGACAAAGAAGCCGCCATTGATCAGGCCCACGTCGCCTTGATCTTTCTCCCGGAACGCAACCACCTCTTCCCCGTCCGGCGACAAACCCAAAACCCCGAACCGCCCCGGCGGTGCCACCGCCGTCACCGTGCAGGTCTTGCCCTTGGCGCGGTGGAACGCGATCAGCTTGGTGATGTCGATATCCGACACGCCGTCGCCGTAGGTCAGGCAGAAGGTCTCTTCGCCAATCATGTCGCGGGCGCGCCTCAGCCGCCCCCCGGTCATGGCGTCGGGGCCCGTGTCGAGCACCGTGACGCGCCATGGCTCCGCCGCCCCACGCTGCCAGACGATCTCGCCGCTCGCGAGGTCGATGGTGAAGTCAGACAGAGACCGCGTGTAGTTCAAAAAATACTGGCGGATGAAATCGACCTTGTAGCCTCCAAGAACCACAAAATCCGTGATCCCGTGCTTGGAGTAGATCTTCATCACGTGCCACAGGATCGGCCGCCCTGCGACTTCCACCATCGGCTTCGGCCGAAGGGCCGTTTCTTCGGAAAGCCGCGTGCCGAATCCGCCCGCGAAAATCACCGCTTTCATGGGGCGCCTCCCGTCAACCCGAAGTGCCGCATCTGTGCGGCGTAGGCCTCATCGATCTGCCGCCTCGGCGGGATCGCGACATCGTCCCACGTCAGCGGCGCGCCTTGCGCCACCGGCCGCATCACCGTGCAGCCTTCGGCGAGCCCCATCGGCAACAGGCCCTCAGCGACCACAGCGCCCATGTTCTCGGCCTCGCCATAGGTGTCGAACCCGCCGATCGCGTCGATCACATCGGCCGGCTTCAAATCCCGCTTTGCCGTCGCGACTACGCCCACGAGCGGCGGCCCCGTCGGCGCAAGCGCCGCATCCTGGAACAGAACCGCCCGCGCCACCGTCAGCGGCGCCTCGAAGTGGCAGAGGTGATAGGGCGTATAGAAGAGATAATACGGCCCCGTCCCGAGCTTATATAGATTGAGATAGTGTTGCTGCCGCGGGTGATCATGCGCCCCGAGTACGAACACCCCCGGCCCCGGCCGGGCGCCGACCACGAAATCCACGATCCCCGGCCCGGCCGGATCAATATGCGGCGTCAGAAGCTCAACGTACTCCTCCAATGGCCGCAAGGGCAGGGTGGGGTTCTTCCCCGTCGGGTCCGGCCCGATCATGCCCCGCTTGGCGACGCGCATCCCCGTGCCGTTCGCCACAATCGCCTGCTCATAGGCGATCTTGGTGCCGTCCGCGAAAGAGGTCACCATATGGACGTTCTGACCCCATTTTTCGGCAAAGCCACGCTGGGTGTCTGGCGTTCGCTGCGTGTCCTGCAGGCCCTTGATGTTGCCGCACAAAACCGGCCGCACCCCGATCGACCGCACGAACCGATAAAGGTTCATCTGCGCGCCGGGCTGATCGCCGTCGACATTGGTGTAAATAACGCCGGCCGCGTCCGCCTTCGCTTTGAGCCAGGGGCCGATGGTCCCGTCCAGCTCCGCGTTCATCAGCACCACGTGCTTGCCGGTCTCGATCGCTGCCAGGATCGCCTTCAGGGCGAAATCGAATGAGCCCGTAACCTCGATGAGGGCGTCGATCCCGTCCGCCCGCGCAAGCGCCTCCGCATCCGGCGTCACGACCTTTTGGCCTGCGGCGATCCCTGCCTCGATCTGGCTCTGGGTTTCCGCGGTCACGATCGCCGCCGCGTCTTCAGTCTGGGCGTAGGCCGCGATCCCGGTTTCCGGCCGCCGCGCCGCGATCGCCACAAGCCTCATCCCGGGGACCGCGGTCGCAATCTGCAGCGCGATCCCTGAGCCCATAAACCCGGCCCCGATCATCCCGACCCGGATCGGCCGGCCTTCGGCTTCCCGCTTTGCCAGCGCGGTATCGACAATGATCATGGCCGCTTACCCAAACGTCCAGAACAGCCGATCATCCAAAAGCCCCGCTTTCCGGTGCGTGGTCAGCATTTTGAGCCGCGTATAGGGATCAGCTTTGAACATCTCGGGCGTCATCGCGATCTTTTCGAACATGTCGCGCATCTGGCGCGCGCCTTTTTCCGCCGTCCACTCGCAGGAGAACTCCGGCAACACACGGCCGATCTTGTCGAAGTTCACCCGATAGCTGCGTTTGTCCGCCCCTTGCGTTCCAATCGACAGGGTGCAGCCCGGAAATTCTGCCGCCACGATTTCCGCGATCTCCCGAACGCGGTAATTCTGCGCGTTGGAGCCCACATTGAAGATCTGGCCTGCGATCGCGTCCGAGGGCGCGATCAAAGACCGCCACACCGCTTGGCACATGTCGAGCGCGTGCACCAAAGGCCGCCAGGGCGTGCCGTCCGACAACAGCTTAATTTCCTTGGCCGTCCACGCGAGCCCACACAAGTCGTTCAGCACGATGTCGAACCGCTGCCGCGGCGAGGCGCCGTAAGCCGTCGCATTCCGCAGGAAGCAAGGCTCAAAGTCCAAGTCCGTCATCTGCTGCAAGTCCCGCTCCACCTTGGCCTTGCACTCGGCATAGGCAGTTTGCGGGTTCACGGGGCTGCTCTCGTCCAGGATCTGGTCCGGCTGCCCCACCCCATAGACCGAGCACGACGACATATAGACCAACCGCTTTGCCCCGGCTTGACGCGCCAGATTGGCGAGCCGCACCGATCCTGCATGGTTGATCTCGTGCGTCAGCGCAGGATCCTGTTGGCCCAATGGATCGTTGGACAGTTCCGCAAGGTGTGCCACGGCATCGAACCCCTGCAGATCCTCAACCGTAATCTCCCGTATGTCCTTGGTGATAACCGCCGGCCGCGGCCCCCCCATGGGATAGAGCCACCCCTGGCGGTAATACCCAGTATCGAGACCCACCGCGTCAATGCGGCGCTGCAACAAATAGGGGCCAAGCAGAGAACCGACATAGCCGTCGGCTCCGGTGAACAGGACACGCATCGTAATACCCGCCGCGGGAGTGGTCTTGTTATGGGTTGGTTATCGGCGACGTATGCGCCTAGCCCGAAGCCGGCGCAAGGAGACAAGCGGCTTGGGCGAGCGATATGGCGCCGCAGCGCAGATTTCGCTATCCGCACCCCTTCCACGGAATCAACGGAACCGCCCGCATGTTGTTTCATTCGACCACGTTGCAGGACGCCAAGCGCATCGAGTTGGAGAAGCGCGGCGATGAGCGGGGCTTCTTCGCCCGAACCTTTTGCGAGCGCGAGTTTGCCGCCCAAGGCCTGGAGACCCAGTTTGTCCAGCAGAACGCCTCCCGATCCGCGCAGCAGGGCACCTTGCGGGGCATGCATTTCCAAAAGGGCGCCGATGCCGAGGTCAAACTGATCCGCTGCCTGTCAGGGGCCATCCTGGACGTCATCGTCGATTTGCGCCCCGAAAGCCCGACCTACAAGAAATGGGAGGCTTTCGAGCTCAGCGACGCCAATAGCGACATGCTCTACGTGCCCCGCGGCTTCGCCCACGGCTTCATCACCCTGACTGACAATGTCGAGGTCACCTATCTCGTCTCAGCCTTCTACGCCCCGGCGGCGGAAGGCGGCGTCCGCTGGAATGACCCCGTCATCGCCATTGCCTGGCCCTTTGAGCCGACGGTCCTGTCGCCGAAAGACGCCGCCTGGCCTGACTTTGAGGGGTGAGCGACTGTCTTGTTGGTCAAGTGTTTTGAGCGCGCCCTGGGGCTTGATCTCTAAGGATTGCGTTGAGGATGGTGAGGAGTTTGCGGGCGACGGCGACGAGGGCGACCATTTTCAGCTCGCCGGCGGCGACGAGCTTCTCGCGGAAGGCCTTGAGGTCTGGATTGTACCGCGCAGCGACCAATGCGCCCATGTAAAGCGCACAGGGTAAAGCGCACAGCGGACGTCCACTTTGCCTCCGCCGATAAAGCTTTTCCTGCCCCATTGGCCTGATCGCCGGGTCCAGGGCGCAAGACCTGCGAGAGCTGCGATTTGGCGTCGGTCCAAACGGTCAAGCTCAGGCACATCCGCGATCCGGGTGCGGGCGATGATGCGCACAACATCGGGGACCGAAGCCAACAGATCCTCGTTTTTGCGCCATGAAGGTGAGGCTTTGATGGCGTTGTCGAGATCGCCGTGAAAGCTTTCCAACGCGCGCATGAGCGCCTTGAGCAGACGTGCGATGCTCTTTTTCACGCGCGGGGGCGCGGTGCATTCGCGCTGACGCTCGGACGTGATCATAGCCACGATCTGACGGCGACGGGCGACCAAGTCGCTGAGAAGACGAGCGTCTTCATCCTTCAGTGGCCTGACCTCCGGTTGTGCGGCGACGAGGAAATACGCAATCACGGCCGCGTCGATGACGTCGGTTTTGGCCAGCTCGCCTAGCGCTTGGGTA
>JBILVS010000282.1:0-2546 GCA_044370335.1 Caulobacterales bacterium | reverse complement strand
GGCTTGACGTGGCCCGCAGGCACCTCCGTTCGAAACGCCTCGACGAAGTAGCGGGCCACGGCGGGGCTGATCGGCGCCCGCCCCTGCACGGCATCGAGGATGCCGCTGACGAGCGCGTCGAGCGACTCGCCCTTGAGCACATAGCCCACGGCGCCGGCATGAATCGCGGCAAAGAGTGAATCCCGCGCGTCGTGGATGGTATGGACGATCGGCAGGACGCAGCGGTTCGCCTCGCGGGCGCGGCCGATCAGGCCGATCGCCGAAAGGCTGCCGGGAAGTTCGAGATCGACGACGAGCACGTCGATCCGCCGCCAGTCGGCACCTCGGGCAGCGTCGTCGGCAGACTCCCAGTCGCCGGCAGCCGTCAAACCGTGTTGCCGTTGGCAGCGAGCCACGATCGCAGCCCGGATGCGCGGGTCGTCCTCGACGACAGAAACTCGAATCATCTCTCGGGTCGCCATGGTGCAGTACCGCGGCTGGAGGCTGGCGACGGCGGCCGCCATGGTACCAGTTGCCCGGGGCGCGGATTCGTCCAGTTCTCCGCCGGGTTCGTGCCTTTCTCACGGGTCGGGGCATGCCGCGGGGTATGGATCGCGCCGAGGCCCCAGGTATCCTAAGCGGGTTTTCACGCACGTCGCAGAGATTTGCCATGCGTCGCCCCGGTTGCCCGTTGATTCACTCCAAGCCCCTGGAACGTTGACATGAAGGCTGCCGGCATCGCCCACCTGTTTGCGTTTGGTCGTTGCCGCAGCCGTCGCCGTCGCACGGCAGTCCGGCCGATGCTGCTCGAGCGACTGGAGTCGCGGGTCAATCTTTCTGCGGCATCGCTGGCGCCGGCGATCGCGTCGCTGAGCAGCGAAGGGGGCGATACCCTGTGGCACTCGCCCGCTGCAGCACCGGCTTCCCCGCAGGTCGCGTCACTGACGACGTCGTCCGCCGCCGTCGTCGCGGCGTTCACGGCGAAGAATCGCGTCTGGACCTCGTCCGTCGAAGTCGTCGTGCCGTCGCTCCCTGACTCGACGTCGCTGCGGCTGGAGGTCACGCGCGGCTTGACCTACTGGAATGGCCGGCAGGCGTCGGCATTCATGCCCGCGCGGGCGAACGCGCGGATCGATCTCTCGCTCGGCGGCCAGACGGTCGCCGTCCGTGCCGGCCAGCCGCAGCCGAGCGCCACTCTGGCACTGGCCGCATCGTCTACCAACCGCGTCGCGGCGCGGATCACCGTTGCTGGACAGCCGGCCCGGGCGGCGGCGGCCGGCTGGTATGCGGTCTCCGCCAAGGTGGTGGCCCCGAACGGCGGTGCCGCCACTCCGGTCACGTTTCTCTTCTCGATCGGCAGAGTTCCTGCCGGCAGCCGTGCCGCGGCGATCCGCGCCGTCGATGGCGTCGGGGCCAAGCCGACGGCGGTCACCGTCGGCGTCACGCTCGCCCCGCCGCCCGTGGTCGCTCCGATCGTGGTGCCGCCCGTGGTGTCCGCTTCGGTGTCGCCGCCGGCGGTCGTGCCGCCCGCGCCGCAGCCTCCCGTCGTGCAGTCGACGCCGCCGTTCGTCCTGCCGCCGGCGGTCAATGGGATCGTGGAGGTGTCGAGCGACATCACCTCCAACACCACGTTTTCCGCAGGTGCCGTCTACGTCATCACCGCCGAGGTGCATGTGTGGTCGGGTGTCACGCTTTCGATCGAGGACGGCGTCGAGGTGCGGATCCGAAACGGCAACAAAAACTTCGCCACGCTCACCTCGCGGGCCCTGATCTTCGACTCGGGGTCGTCGCTCGTCGCGGAGAACGTGATCTTTCAGGCCGCGAACGACGCCAATGAGGCGGTGCAAGAGGCCGACAACGGCGGCGTCTTTTTCTGCGGCGGCACCCGGAACGCCACCAAGGACGACGTGTCTTCCCAGCGGGTCGGGCCAGAACCCAGGTGGTCGTTCCAGGCGACGAGCATCGTGGCCAACTTCTTGGGCCGAAAGGATCCACTGGGCGGCGATGGCAATGGCAACGCCCGCGATGACATCGATGCCGTGTCGGTGATCGGCGTGGTGTCCGCCGAGTGGAAGGTGAAGGCGGTGGAGATCAACCGCTCGGGCGACGACGGCTTCGATCTGACGAACTCGAGCATCGAGATGGAAAGGGTCAAAGTCATCGACCCGATCGAGGACGGAGTCAATCTCACTTCGAGTGAACTGACGATCACCCAGCGGCTGGAGGTGGACATGACCGACAGCACGGCTCCTGACCGCGAGATCTTCGACTTCGAGGGACCAGGCCCCTGCACGCTCACCGTCTCCCAGGGGGCCTGGGTCGATATCCGGGGCTACTGGGACAACAGTCCCCTCGACACCCCCATCTACCTGACATCGGATGACATGAAGCAGCCAAGCCAGAACGCCCTCGATTTCTACGCGTGGAGTGGCTGGCTCGTGATGAGTCCTGCCATCATCTTCCGCCCGTAGGTCAGCCTCAGCCTGCATCGACCGCTCCCCTCATTCCGGCCAATGTTTGCCCCCTTCCAGGAACCAGACTCCATGCGACCGACGAGCATTTTTTCA
>JBILVS010000271.1:0-2553 GCA_044370335.1 Caulobacterales bacterium | reverse complement strand
CGCGGCGATGATCCCACCCTCGCCGGGCATGACCAGCGTCGTGGTTTGCAGCGGCTCCCCTAAAGCCACAGGCCGCAGCGTGACCGCGCCGACAAAGGCCGTCAGCGCATCGGGATTGGTGGTTTCGGTGATGAACGTCGGCCCCACCGCATCGTCGGGCAGGCGGCGCCATTCAAAGTCAGCGGCCGTCAGAAGCGTGCCCTGCGGCACATCCCGCGCCGCGATCAGAACCTGCTGGCCGGTGACCTGCTCCGCGACCGCCGCCGGCGGGGTGGCCGGAGCCGCCATGTTTCGGATGAGCAGCGCCGCGGCGAGGGCCGCGGCCAACGCCACGGCTAAGACGATAAACTGACGAACGGACAACATGAATCCTGGCTCCCCGCCGCAAGACAGCGTCGTTGCTCGTCCTGATTTTCACGTCAGGCCTAAAGCGGCGTTAACGGACCGAGGAGATGCCCGCCGAGCGGCAGCGACGGCAGCGCCACAAGCCCGCCCGCCGCGATCGCCACCGCGTAGGGGGCGCCGCGCTTGCGGTCGAGAAGGCGGTTCAGAAATGCAGGCCGCCTTTCATGCGGCTGAACGAACTGCCGCACAGCCACAAGCCCCGCCGCAAGAGCTCCGCCCACAAGCAGCATCGTCGTCAGGAAGGGCGCGAACCCGCTCAAGCCCGTCCAGACAGCGGCTGCAGCGATCACTTTCACATCGCCCCCGCCCAAAAGATTGAGCGAGAAAAGCCCGATCCCCAAAAGCAGAACCACAAAACCGACAGCCAGATGAAAGCCGATGAAGGCGAGGGTGTGGCCCGCCGCCAGAGCGAAGACCGGAAAGGTGGACGCCATGACGATCGAAACCCAATTGGGAATGGTCATCGTGGCGATGTCGTTGGCGGCGGCGATCAGAAGCAGGATCGCAAACAAGGCCAAAGCGGCGATGATGAGCATCGAAGGGGCCTTTGTTGCGGTGGGGGCTTCCGAAGAAACTTCAGGGCGCCGGCTCTCATAAAAAGAAAGCCGCCACGCGGGAGAGCGGGGCGGCTTTTCAGGGGAAACGGAAGACGAGGAAAAGGCGCAACGACGATCTCGGCGTGGCGCGCCTTTGTCTCAATTAGACCTTCGGCGCTTTAATCGCGCCTTCAATGGCGTTGAACTGGGTCTCGATGGTGGTGCCGAGGGCGGTCACGGCGGAAATGATCACAACGCCGATCAGCGCGGCGATGAGGCCGTACTCAATCGCGGTGGCGCCATCCTTGGACTTCAGAAAACGACGCAGCTTCATCATGATGGTACTTGCTCCTAATTTGTCGTGTGCACCTAAACGCCTGGTGTTCGTCGGCGCACTCGACGCCCTGTCCAGACGCGAGAATGAATAGCGCAGTTGGGTTAGGAGCGCGTAAAAGTAGAACGAAAAAATCAAGAAAAGATAGTTTACGGAGGGTAACTATATTTGGTCCCGTAAGGTGATGGAATTCAGGACATAATTTGCATTCTTTAGGATCGAGTGCCGATTTAACAAGATATGACCGCGCCCCGCCGCCGCCGGTGTGGAAGGGGTCTCTCCCCGCTGCCGAGGCTCTTCAGACTTGAGCAACCAAATGCCGCTAGGCACAAACCTTCAAACAGACGCGTCCCGCTTCTTAGTACGCGGACGCCCGGCGGACAGGTGACGTTATGCGCAGTATGGTGGCAGCGGCGGTGATGGCGATGGTGGCGACGACGAGCCTCGCGCTGGCCGATGGCGGCGGCCCGACCGCCCCGCGCATCCAGACCCGCGCGCTCCAGACCCAGCAGATGGAACTGACTATCGACACCGCGGCCCCGGTGCGGCTCTCCGCCGACGCCGCGGGCGTGGTCATCGGCAACCCTGCGATCGCTGGCGTTTCGGTGCAGAGCAATCGCCTTTTGTTCGTGACCGGACGATCCTACGGCTCCACAAGCCTCACCGTTGTCGATGAGAACGGCGCCACGATCTATAATGGTCGTATTACGGTGATCCCGGATGAAACCGGCGCGGTGATGGTCACTCGCGGCGTCGACACGAGCCGCCTGACCTGCAACCCCGTGTGCCGTCCTGCGCCCGATATCGGCGACAGCGCGGCGTCCTTCTCCCGCGCCATGGACCAGGTCAGCGTCCGCAACGGCCAAGCCGGCGGCGGCGAGTAAAGCGTTAAGCGGCGTTCACCGCGCTCATACAGCGATTGAGCAACCATTCCTTGCCTAAACTCTCCGCTTGAAGATCGAGGGCCTGCGTCCTTTGGCCTTCGGGAGGGGGTTGATGGCGTTCCAGGGAGTGCTGCAGAAGCTGGCGCAGCCTTTTCGGCGCGTCGCTCGCGACCGCAACGGCGCGACGGCGGTGGAGTTCGCTTTGATCGGCATGCCGTTCTTCTTAAGCGTGACGGCGTTGGCCGAAGTGGCGGTGATGTCGCTCGCTCAGAGCAACCTCGATCTCGCCATGGGCGAAACTGCCCGCCGCATCCGCACCGGCGAAATCCAACAGAACGGCCTTTCCGCCGCCGATGTCCACGACGATGTCTGCGCCCGGATGCGCCGGGTCTTG
>JBILVS010000106.1:0-9385 GCA_044370335.1 Caulobacterales bacterium | reverse complement strand
CCAACCATCCCGCCTTGCAACCCCACCGTGAAAGCGTTTTTCGCCCGTCCGGACAAGGACATAGGCGCAGCGCCTGTGACGACCGACGGCGATCATGGCCGGCTTGCGATCCGCCGCCATTGGGTCATCAGCAATGTCGACTACCCTGTTTTCCGGTCGCCGCTCCAAGGACGAACCGCGCCTGCCAGGACTTAAGACGCTGGCGCTGGTCGAGGCCGAGGTGACCCGTGATTGTAAAAAGAGCCTTAGCCAGCGCTCTTATGTCTCCTCCGCCGGGCTCACAGCGCAGGCATTCACCGATGCCGCCCGCGCTCACCGGTCAATCGAGAACAGCCTTCACTACGGTCTCGACGCCACTTTCGACGAAGACCGAGCCAAGATCCGACAAGACCCGACAAGACCCGACAAGACCTATGGACCCGAAGACCCAGCGATTCTGCGATAACTCGCCCTGAACCTGCTTCAAAATGTCCGCCAGGACATATCCATCCGACCAGAAAGAAAGCGTTCAGGCTGGTCTGCCGAATTCGCAAGAACCATCCTCGGCCAAATGCGATAGCCGTGCTCCATCGCTTATCCCCGCTTGCCTTTGCTGAGCCTTTCCGTCATAAGCCGGCCCTCGTCTGGACCGCGGTCGCCGGGGATTCCCCCATCAGCGAACCACCGTCCGCCCCGCGATCCCAGCGGGGCGAGCGCCGCGGCCCGCCTTGGGAAAGGAACCATCGTGAGCGACACGCGCTTTTACGAACACGTCTTTATTGCCCGCCCCGACCTCAGCCAACAGCAGGTGGAAGCGATCATCGAACAGGTGGCCGCGACCGTGGAAGAGCTCGGCGGCAAGACCGGCAAGAAAGAATACTGGGGGCTGAAGTCCCTCACCTACCGGATCAACAAGAACCGCCGCGGCCACTACGCGCTGGTCAACATCGAGGCGCCCCCGGCCGTGGAGCTGGAATTGCGTCGCCGGCAATCGATCAACGAAGACATTATCCGCGCCCGCACCTTCCGGGTGGAAGCCCTCGACGAAGAGCCTTCCGCGATGATGACCCGCAAAGACCGGGATGAGCGCCGCCGTGCCCGCCGCGAAGGACGTGATGACGGCGGCGGCTTCGAAGGCGGCGAAGATTTCGCCCAGGCCAGCGAAGACTAATCCTTAAGGCAAAAGGCAAAACCCATGAGCAACAAAGGCAAAAAGGGCGCCGACAAGGCTGGCGGGATGAACATCACCAACATCCCGACCCGCCGTCCCTTCGGTCGTCGGCGCAAGGTGTGCCCGTTCTCCGGCGAGGCGAGCCCCAAGATCGACTACAAAGACGTGAAGCTTCTCCAGCGCTTTATCTCCGAGCGCGGCAAAATCGTGCCGGCCCGGATCACGGCGGTCTCCGCCAAGAAGCAGCGGGAGCTGGCCGTTCACATCAAGCGGGCCCGCGAACTCGCGCTCCTGCCCTTCGCCGTGAAGTAAGGAGAAAACGACCATGCAAGTCATTCTCCTGGAACGCGTCGACAACCTGGGCGCCATCGGCGACGTCGTCACCGTGCGGCCTGGTTTCGCCCGCAACTTCCTCCTGCCGAGCCACAAGGCCCTGCGCGCCACGGAAGCGAACCTGAAAAAGTTCGCCGCCCAGCGCGCGGAGATCGAAGCCCGGAACGCGACGATGCGGGCCGAAGCCGAGCAACACGGCGCGGCCATCGACGGCAAGGCTTACGTCTTAATCCGTCAGGCCGGGGAAAGCGGTCAGCTTTATGGCTCGGTGTCGGCCCGCGACATCGCCGAGATCCTTATCGCCGACAACCACCCGGTGGCCCGGAACGCGGTGCAGATGGAAAAGCCGATCAAGGCGATCGGGGTCTATACGGTGAAGGTGCGGCTGCATGCCGAGGTCGTGAAGACCATCACCATGAACGTGGCCCGCAGCCAGGATGAGGCCGACCGTCAGTCCAAAGGCGAAAACGTGATTGCGGCGAACGCTGCGGCCGAACGGGCCGAAGAAAACGCCCGCAACGCCGAACTCGCCGCTGTGGCCGCCGAAGCCGCCGCCGAGCGGGGCCCGGTCGAAGGCTGAGCGCCTTGTTTCGGTTCAAAGCCCAAAACAGAAGTGGGGGTCGGGACGCCGGCCCCCGCTTGTCTTTGCCGCCCGCGCTCCGGTGAACCGCGCTCCGGTGCGTGGCAGGAACACTCGTTTCGCCTCAGAACCAATCCCCCGAATCGGTTCACTCTCACCCCATGGCCGACGACAGCGATTTTCCCCCGCAAGGCGCCCTGCCTTTCGCGCCCGCGTCCCTGCCGGCAGGCGCCGCCCCGCATAATATCGAAGCTGAACAAGCCCTTCTCGGGGCGATCCTGTTTGAGAATGAGATCCTCCACCGGGTCGCTGAACACCTGAAGCCGCACCATTTCTACGATCCCGTCCATGGCCAGATCTTCCAGGCGGCGAGCCAGCTGATCGCGGCCAACAAACTCGCCGACGGGGTGACCCTGAAAGAGCATTTCACCAAGCAGGGAACGCTCGCCGATATCGGCGGCGCCGCTTATCTGCTCCAACTTCTGGAGCGGGCCGCGCGCCTCACTGCCCACGCCCGGGAATACGCCGACCTGATCTATGACCTCGCCCTCCGGCGGGAATTGATCCTGGTGGGCCAGGAGATCGCCGCGTTAGCCCAAGATCCACCCTTGGGCGCCGCCGCCTCCGACATCATCGAGGAGGCCGAAAAAACCCTCTTCGCCATCGCCGAAAGCGGCACCAGCAATGGCGGTTTTTATGCCTTCTCCGAAGCGCTCGCGACCTCGATTGAGACCGCCGCCGCCGCTTATGAACGCAAATCCGACGTCTCGGGCGTCTCCACCGGCTTTACCGAGCTCGATCGCAATTTGGGCGGTCTGCATGGCTCAGACCTCATCATCCTCGCCGGCCGCCCCTCCATGGGCAAAACCGCCCTCGCTCTGAACATCGCCTTCAATATCGCCTATAACCGCCTCAAGGCGGTGCGAGATTTCGGGACGAACTACGCCCAAAGCCAAGCGCCGGGCGGGGTCGTGGCCTTCTACTCCCTCGAGATGAGCGGCGACCAGCTCGCCACCCGTTTGCTGTCGGACTTCGCCCAGATCGAGAGCGACCGCATCCGGCGCGGCAAGATCAGCAAGGAAGAGTATGAGCGCCTGAAGGACGCCGCCGCCGAACTGCAGGTTCTGCCTCTGCATATCGACGAAACCGGCGGCATCTCCATCGCCCAGCTCCAGGCCCGCGCCCGTCGGCTGCAGCGCCTGCAAGGGCTGGATTGCCTCGTGGTTGACTACCTCCAACTTGTGACCTCGTCGTCCAGGAAGAGCGACGGCCGGGTGCAGGAGGTCTCAGAAATCACGCAAGGCCTCAAGGCCTTGGCCAAAGAGCTCAAAGTCCCGCTCATCGCCCTGTCGCAGCTCTCCCGTCAGGTGGAAGCCCGCGAGGATAAGCGCCCCCAGCTCTCCGACCTGCGGGAATCGGGCTCCATCGAACAGGATGCGGACATCGTGATGTTCGTGTACCGGGAGGAGTACTATCTCCGCCGGGCCGAGCCCAGGGAAGGCACAGACGAACATTTCGCCTGGACGCGGCAGCTGGCGGAGATCCAGAACCACGCCGAAGTCATCATCGGCAAGAACCGCCACGGCCCCATCGAGAAGGTGAAACTGTTCTTTGACAGCCGCTACACCCGCTTCGGAAACCTCGCCGATCGGCGCGGACCTGAGACCCTCACCGCCGATTGATCCCGCCCTGCGGGGGCCGCAGGCCGTCATCGACCTGGGCGCGGTCGTCGCCAACTGGAAAACCTTTCAACGTCTCGGCGGCAACGCCGAGTGCGCTGCTGTGGTCAAAGCCGACGCCTACGGCTTCGGCGCTGATCCGATCGCGCAGGCGTTGGCGAAAGCCGGGGCGCGCACTTTCTTCACTGCCACTTTGGGCGAAGCTCTCGCCGTCCGCGCGGCTCTCGGTCCCCGCCCCGCCGTCATCGCGCTGAACGGCCCTGCAGAGGGGGAGTTGGCCCTCTACCGACAAGCGGGCGTCACCGCCTGCCTTAACAGCCTGGCCCAAACCGCCCGCTGGGTTGAAAGCGGCGGCGGCCCCTGCGTCGTGCATATCGACACCGGCATGAACCGCCTGGGCCTGACGCCCGCGGAAGCGGCCGAAGCCGCAGCGCTCCTCAGGACAACGCCGCCGGCGCTCGTGATGAGCCATCTCGCTTGCGCTTCCGATCCCGCCCACCCTCTGAACGAAACCCAGCGCGCCCGGTTTATCGCCGCCGCAGCCGCCTTCCCGGAGACCAAGCGAAGCCTTGCCGCCAGCGCCGGGGCGCAACTGGGGACCGGCTTCGCCTTCGACATGATCCGCCCCGGCGTCGGCCTCTATGGCTGGGACGGGATGGACCGGCCCACCACCACGCTCGCCTGCGCCGCGCAGGTGACAGCCCCCGTCCTGCAGCGCCGCCGCGTGAAAATCGGCGAAAGCTGCGGCTACGGTGCGACCTTCACGGCCCCCACCGATCTAGACGCCGCCATCGTCGCCTGCGGCTATGCCGACGGCTTTTTTCGAACGGGCTCTGGCCGCGCCGCGATCGCCTTCGAAGGCCGCCGTCTTTCCATCCTGGGCCGCATCTCGATGGATTTGGTGATCGTCGAGGCCACGCTGGCCCCCAAGCTTCAGGAAGGCGCCTGGGTCGAGATCGTGGGCCAGACCGCGACCGCCGAAGCCGCCGCCGAGGCTGCCGGCACCGTCGCCTACGAGGTTTTCACCACCTTTGTCGGCAAGGCTCAAAAAGCCTATCACGCCCCCTGACGCGCCCGCCCCCTCCGCGACACAGCCGGAACTCGTTCCCGGACCCGTTCGTTCAAAGCCCGCACACCAGGGTCTCCCGTGACCCTGGTGATAGCGGGCAGGGTCTTTCCCTGGTTTGAGCGTGGCGCCGACGCAACAGCGCAACGTCTCAACCGCAGGTGCGGCGGTTTGGCCTCGTGCCTTTCGCCACATCCTGCGTCCTGATGGAGCGAACCTGAGCGATGTCTTGAAAAACGGTAACCACCCTTTCTCACGGGATCTGAAGACTTGGGACATATAGTCTGGGGGCTGCTGAACCAAGGGTCAAGGCCATGCGCCTCGCACACCTCTTTAGGCCGGACGAAACAGAACTGGCCGAGCACTATCCTAACCGTGTCGAACACGCCGCGGATATGGTTGTGCATTTGGTCGGCCTCGCCGCCGCTGTGATCGGCGGAGGAATTTTATTTGTCCTGTCTTTGGGTCGCGGCCTGCCGCTCGCCACCGCCACCTCGCTCTATGCCTTGAGCCTGATCGCGATGCTGACGGCGTCGGCAATTTATAACCTCACCAAGCCGTCTCCCGCCCGCAGGGTGCTGCGCCGCTTGGACGAGGGCGCGATCTTTGTTCTGATCGCAGGGTCTTACACGCCCTTCACCTTGAGCCTTTTGCCCCCCGTCTGGGCCTTCGCCACAACTTGCATTGTCTGGGCCGCCGCCATCGCCGGCGCCGGGGGCAAAATGTTCGCCTCTCACCTCGGCGATAAGATCTGGTGCGGCGTCTATGTCGCCTTCGGCTGGTTTGCGGTATTCCTGCTCGGTCCGATCACTGATCGGCTGCCTTTGCCGTCGATCATCCTCCTCGCCGCAGGCGGCGTGCTCTACACCATGGGCGTGCCGTTCTATCTGAACCACGCCCTCGCCTTCCGCCGAGCCATCTGGCACGGCTTTGTGGTCGTGGCGGCGGCTTTGCACTTCAGCGCCATCTGCACAGGACTGGTCCTGGCCTGAGGGGCCTTTTGCGCCCAGAGGCGCGAGTCGGACTAAGGTGGTGCCGCCATGGCAAAATCCGACGTCATTTTCGTGTGCCAGTCTTGCGGCGCGGTTCACTCCAAATGGAGCGGCCGTTGCGACGCTTGCGGCTCTTGGAACACCTTGGCGGAGGAGAGCGCAAAACCCAGCGCCCCCGGGTCCGCCTTGGGCGCTCCCGCCGGCAAGAAGGGCAAAGGCCTCACCTTCTCCGATCTGGCGTTCGCAGGCGCTGCCCCTGACCGCTTTTCCACCGGCATCGGTGAGCTTGACCGCGTCTTGGGCGGCGGTCTCGTCCCGGCGTCCGCCGTTCTGGTCGGCGGCGACCCCGGCGTCGGCAAATCGACGCTTCTGTTGCAAGCGGCAGCCGGTTTGGCCCAAGCGGGCGTCACCACCGCTTATGTCACGGGCGAGGAGGCCGAAGCCCAAGTTCAGGACCGCGCCCGCCGGTTGGGCCTCGCCCAGGCGCCCGTCAGTCTCGCGGCGGGCTCAGATCTCCGCCAGATCCTAGAGGGCCTCCGCACCCTCAAACCCCAGGCGGTGGTGATCGACTCCATTCAGACCCTCTGGGCCGACGGCCTCGACGCCGCCCCCGGAACGGTCACCCAAGTTCGCGCCGTCGCCCACGAACTGGCCCGCTTCGCCAAGAAGGCGAATTGCGCCGTGATCCTGGTCGGCCACGTCACCAAAGAGGGTCAGATCGCCGGCCCCCGCGTTGTTGAGCACCTCGTCGACGCCGTCATCTACTTTGAGGGCGAGCGTGGCCTGCCGTTCCGCATCCTGCGGGCCGTCAAGAACCGCTTCGGCCCCACCGACGAGATTGGCGTCTTTGAAATGACCGAAGCCGGCCTCTCCGAGACCCCGAACCCGAGCGCCCTGTTCTTGAGCCCCTCAGGCCAGCGGGCCAGCGGGGCGGCAGTCTTCGCCGGCGTCGAAGGGTCCCGTCCTGTTCTTGTGGAAATCCAGGCGCTGGTGGCCCCTGCCGCCTATGGCACCGCCCGCCGCGCCGTGGTCGGTTGGGACACCGGTCGCCTCGCCATGATCCTGGCTGTCCTCGAAACGCGCTGCGGCCTTGGCTTTGGCGGACGCGACGTTTATCTGAGTGTGGCCGGGGGCCTGCGGATCGGCGAACCGGCGGCGGATTTGGCCGTCGCCGCGGCGTTGATCTCAGCGCTCACGGACGAGCCCTTGCCGAAGGACTGCGTGGCTTTCGGCGAAGTAGCCTTGTCAGGCGACGTCCGGCCCGTGGGCCGCACGGATCTGCGTCTGAAAGAGGCCGCCAAACTGGGGTTCGGCATGGCGATCGCTCCCAGTGGAGCGGAAGGGGGCGGGATCAAGGTTCGGCAGACGCCCAGAATCGGCGATCTTGCCGCTCTCCTCGATCCTACAGGAGAGGCCCGCGAAGCGACGGCCTCTGGATCAAGCGGGAGGCGATGATGGAAGCAATGGGGTTGACCTGGTTTGACGCGCTGGCCTTGGGCGCGATCATTCTGTCCGGGATTATGGGGCTGGCTCGCGGGCTGATCCGCGAAGTGTTCTCAATCGTCGGCTTTGTGACCGCGCTGGTGGCGGGCTACTTCTTCGCCGATCAGGCCGCGCCCTTTGCCTCCGCCATGTTGGGCGTCGACGGCATCTGGGCGATGCTCGCCGGCGGTTTTGGCGTTTTTCTGATTGTTTTCGTGGCGATCACCATTCTCACCATGATCATCGCCCGCTCGGCGCACCGCTCCACCGAGATCGGCTCTTTCGACCGCGCCGCGGGTCTTGCGTTCGGCGTGGTCCGCGGCGTGTTGATCATCGCGCTCTTCATTGCGCTGATTACCCCTTCTCGCCCTGCGGACGCCTCCGGCTCCACGCCTGCCCCCGGCGGCATTTCTCTGCCGAACGAAATCAGCGGCGCGCGCCTTTATCCGATGTTCGAGGCCGTCGCCGACGTGCTGCGCAGCGTGCTCCCGCGCTGGATCGACGAAAGCGAAGAGTTCCTCCAGGACAACAGGCCGGAAGCCGACTCCGCCTCCGCACCTGCCCCGGCTCCGGCTTCCAATTAAGGTGTTTCCCATGGTTCGCCCCCTCTGGACCCAATGGTTTGACCACCAGCCCGAGGGGGAGGACACGGACCGCCTGCACGACGAATGCGGCGTCTTCGGCGTCTTCGGCTGTTCTGACCACGCAAGCCCTTATGTCGCCCTCGGCCTGCACGCCTTGCAGCACCGCGGGCAAGAAGGCTGCGGCATCATCAGCTTTGACGGCGAGGCCTTCTGGCACGAACGCCATCTCGGCATGGTCGGCGACAATTTCGGCGGCGACGACCTGACCCGCCGGATGCCCGGCCCTCATGCTCTGGGCCACACCCGCTACGCCACCCAAGGCGGCCGCCAGCTGCGCAATGTTCAACCGCTTTACGCTGACATCTCCGGCGGCGGCTTCGCGATTGCCCATAACGGCAACCTCACCAACGCCCGCGCCCTTCGGGAAGCGCTGGTCGAAGACGGGGCGATCTTTCAATCCACCTCCGACACCGAGTGCGTGGTCCAGCTCGTCGCCCAATCCCGCCGTTTGAGCGTCGTTGACCGCTTCGTCGCGGCCCTGCACCAGATCGAAGGCGCCTACGCCCTGGTGTGCCTCACCAACGACATCATGATCGCCGCCCGCGATCCCTTAGGTATTCGGCCCTTGGTCTTGGGCGATCTCAACGGCGCGGTGGTGTTCGCGTCTGAGACCTGCGCGCTCAACATGATCGGCGCAAGCTTTGTGCGAACGGTGGACAACGGCGAGCTGATCGTGGCGCGCCGCGGCGTCGACGGACGCCCCGTTATCGAGAGCTACTTTCCCATGGGCCGCCGCCCCGCGCGCCCCTGCGTTTTCGAGTTCATCTATTTCTCCCGGCCGGATTCCGTAGTCGACGGTCGATCGGTCTATGAGGTCCGCAAGCGCATGGGCCAGCGGCTCGCCCAGGAAACGGGCGTTGAGGCCGACGTGGTTGTAGCCGTGCCCGACAGCGGCGTGCCCGCAGCCCTGGGCTACAGTCTCGAAAGCGGTCTGCCCTATGAGATGGGCATTTTCCGCGCCACCAGCGTCGGCCGCACCTTCATCCAGCCCAAGCAGGAAATCCGCGATCTCAAGGTCCGCCTCAAGCATTCGATCAACCGGGCGGTGGTGGACGGCAAACGCGTCGTTTTGGTCGACGACAGCATCGTCCGCGGCACCACGAGCCGCCAACTCGTGCAGATGTTCAAAGCGGCCGGCGCCAAGGAGGTGCATTTCCGCAGCGCGAGCCCCCCCATTCGCCATCCCGATTTTTACGGCATCGACATGCCCACCGAGCGGGAACTGATGGCCGCTAACCTGACCGAAGGGGAAATGCGCAAAAGCCTTGAGGTGGACACTCTCGGCTTCCTGTCCGTCGAAGGCCTTTATTGGGCCCTGGGCGAGGAGCGGCGAAACCCCTCAATCCCGCAATTCTCCGACCATTGCTTCACCGCGGATTATCCGACCCGGCTTGTGGATCGGACCGCCAAGCGCGCGGCGAAGGAGTTCCAGGCCTCGCTCCTTGGTGAAGCGGCGAAC
>JBILVS010000270.1:0-2567 GCA_044370335.1 Caulobacterales bacterium | reverse complement strand
GCGGCGGCGGCGGCTTGGCGGGCGCTTCTCGATGAGGGCGTTCCCGGGGAGACGCGTCTGATCGTCACGAGCAATGGGGTAGCACGGTTTGGGCTTATGGCCTATGGCCGCGGCCCGCTGCCGAAGCTACGGACCGGGGCGTACGGCGTGATTACGTTTGAAGACGGGACGCCACAGCTCCAATCGTGGGATCAGCGGCCTTAAGCAAAGCGCTTGAGGGCTGCGATCTTGGCGCGGAGGCCTTCGTCCCAGGCGACGCGCGGGGTGAGGATTGCTGTGTCGAGCGTCCCATCGATGGGGGACGGCGTGCGCTTTTGCATCTGCAACAGGCGGGCAAGGGCCGCGACAGTCGCCCGGGCCTTGGCGGCGTTGGCCGCCAATACCTCTAGGACGTTCGTCACCGTCACCGCGGCCACTTCCTCGTGCCAGCAGTCGAAGTCGGTGACCATGCCGATCGAGGCATAGGGTAGTTCCTGTTCCCGGGCGAGTTTGGCTTCAGGCATATTGGTCATGCCGATCACGTCGCAGCCCCAGCTGCGATAGAGCTTTGATTCCGCAAGGCTTGAGAAGTGCGGGCCCTCGATGGCGAGGTAGGTTCCGCCCTCGACCACCTCCGCGCCCGCTTGCCAAGCGGCCTGGGCGGCGAGCTTGGACAACCGGTGGCAAACGGGATGGGCCATCGAGACGTGGGCGACGAGGCCCGGGCCGAAGTAGCTGTTCTCTCGGGCGGTGGTGCGGTCGATGTACTGATCCACGGTTACGAATACGCCGGGGGCGAGATCCTCGCGAAATGATCCGCATGCGGATAATGAGAGAAGGTCGGTGCAGCCAGCGCGTTTGAGAACGTCGATATTGGCGCGGTAGTTGACCGCGGAGGGCGGCAGGCGATGCCCCCGGCCGTGGCGGGGCAGAAACACAATGCGCTGGCCGTCGAGCTCGCCGTCGAACACCGCGTCGGAGGCTTCGCCCCAGGGGCTGTCGATGCGCCGCCACTCACCCGTGAGACCGGGGATCTCATAAAGCCCCGAACCCCCGATCACCCCCAACACCCACACGCTCATCTCAGCCTCCGTTCGGCGCCGCCTCAGCCGTTGGCCTCCAACTCGGCCAACCATGCCGTGGGGCTTGCGTCACTGGGCATGCGCCAATCTCCGCGCGGGGACAAGGCGCCGGCGGAGGTGAGCTTCGGCCCGTTCGGAATGGCGGAGCGCTTGAATTGATTGGCGAAGAAGCGACGGATGAAAACGGTGAGCCAATGTTTCAATTCGTCGCGGGTGTAGGCGCGGCGATCGCGGTTTGGGGCGCCTTCTGGGAACGGCCCGTTGGCGTCAGGACCCCAGGCGCTTTCGAGCAGGAACAAGACTTTCGACGGCCTAGCGCCGCAGCGGATCAGATGATGCAGGATGAAGTCATGCAGGGCGTAGGGCCCGATGGCGTCTTCGGTGCTCTGGGGACCCGAGCCTGCGCTTGCGGGGATCAACTCTGGGCTGATTTCCGCGTCGCGGACGGCGAGCAGCGCGCGGCTTATGGCTGCGTCGAAGTGGCCTTGGGCGGCGGTCCAGCCGATGAGCTGCTGGATCAGGGTTTTCGGCGCGCCAGCATTGACCGCATAGTGCGCCATGTGATCGCCTACGCCATAGGTGCACCAGCCGAGCGCCAGTTCCGACAGGTCGCCCGTGCCGATGACAAGGCCACCCTCAAGATTGGCGAGGCGGAAGAGATAATCTGTGCGTAGGCCTGCCTGGACGTTTTCGAAGGTCACGTCATAGACCGAATTTCCCTCCGTATGCGGATGTTTTAAGTCCTTCAACATCTGGGTGGCCAGCGCGGTGATCGGAACCTCTCGCGCATCCACGTCCAGCGCCTTCATCAGGGCCCAGGCCAATCCCTTGCTGGCCTCGCCGGTGGCGAAGCCCGGCATGGTGACGCCGATGATGTCGGACCGGGGCCGACCCAGAAGGTCGAAAGCGCGGGCGGTGACAATCAGGGCATGGGTGCTGTCGAGGCCGCCGGACACGCCGATGACGGCTTTCCTCACCCCGCTCGCCTCAAAGCGCGTGGCCAGGGCCGAGACCTGAATATTGTAGGCCTCGAAGCAGTCCTGATCGAGGGTTGAGGGGTCATCGGGGACAAAGGGATAACGCGCCGGCGGCCGGGCCAGGGGCAAGGGCCTTGAGGGGGGCGTAAACGGCAGATCAACCGTGCGGACACGGGCAAGTTCCGCCCGGATGCGGGCCTGGCCCTCACGGAACGTGGTCAAAGCGCTGCGCTCTGCGGCGAGGCGGCCAACGTCGATGTCGGCGAACACCAGGGCGCCGTCGCGGGCGAAGCGGGGGCCTTCGGCGATCTTTTCGCCCATCTCGTAGGCGACGATCTGGCCGTCCCAGGCGACGTCGGTGGTGCTCTCTCCTGCGCCGGAAGCCGCGTAAACATAGGCCGCCGTGAGACGGCGGGCCTGGCCTTCCACGAGGGCTGCGCGCTCGCGGGCCTTGCCTATGGTGATGTTAGAGGCGGATAGGTTCAACAGGATCGTGGCCCCGGCTAAGGCGGCCCGGACCGTGGGGGGC
>JBILVS010000027.1:0-29674 GCA_044370335.1 Caulobacterales bacterium | reverse complement strand
GCGCTTTCCGATGTTTCCGGCCGATTCCAAAAGGTCGGAAAACGCCCAAGACCACGTTGCGACCATACGGGCTCGGCCAAAAGCGTCGCACCGTGGTCAAGGATTAACACCGGGGCGCTTTCCGACGTTTCCGGCCGATTCCAAAAGGTCGGAAAACGCCCAAGACCACGTTGCGACCATACGGGCTCGGCCAAAAGCGTCGCAACGTGGTCAAGGATTAACACCGGGGCGCTTTCCGACGTTTCCGGCCGATTCCAAAAGGTCGGAAAACGCCCTAGAGGAAGGAATAGGGCTCCATATCGACCTGAACCCGGATCGCGGAGGAGACTTTGATCCGGGCCATCCAGGCGGCCATGAAGGCGGAGAGATCCACGTTGCGATCGGCGCGGATGAGGAAGCGCTTGCGATGCTGGCCGCGGATCACGCCCAAGGGCGCCGGCGCTGGGCCCCACACGTCGACGCCGTGGGCGAGGGGGGCTTTTTCGCCGATGTGGTCGGCCGCCTCGGAGGCCTGCGCATCCGTGGGACCCGCGACGATCACCGCAGCCAGCCGGCCATAAGGCGGCATGCCGGCCTGCTCGCGCATGGCGGCTTCGGCTTCGAGGAAGGCGTCACGGTCCTGGCGCTGCAGGGCCTGCATGGCCTCGTGTTCGGGGGAATAGGTCTGGATCAGGGCGCGGCCGGGGCGGTCGGCGCGCCCGGCACGGCCTGCGACCTGGGAGAGAAGCTGGAAGGTCCGCTCCCCGGCGCGGAGGTCCCCACCTTTAAGCCCAAGGTCGGCATCGACGACGCCCACCATCGTGAGGCGGGGAAAGTTGTGGCCTTTCGCCACGATCTGGGTGCCGATGAGAATGTCGATCTCGCCCGCAGCCATGCGATCCACCAGCGCTCGGATGCTTTCGCCGTCGGGGGCGGTGTCGGAGGAAAAGACCTCTACGCGGGCTTGAGGGAAGAGATCGCGGACTTCTTCCTCCACGCGCTCCACGCCCGGCCCGATGGCGACGAAGCTGTCCGGCGCCAAGCAGTTGGGGCACTCTTTCGGCTTGGGCATGGAGAAGCCGGTGACGTGGCAGACGAGCCGACCGGAATAGCGATGCTCCACCAGCCAACTTTGGGTGTCGGGGCTCACCATGCGGTGGCCGCAGGCGCGGCACAGAGTGAGCGGGGCGTAGCCGCGGCGGTTGATATAGAAGAGCGCCTGTTCGCCTTTAGCCAGCGCTTCGGCCGCCGCCAGCGTCAGCTTCGGCGAGAGCCACTTACCCCTCTCCGGCGGATTATCGCGCAGATCGACGAGCTCGATGTCCGGCAAGACCGCCGCGCCGTGGCGAGCTTTGAGCACGACATGCTCATAGCGGCCGGACTTCGCGTTGATCAGGGTTTCGAGGGACGGCGTCGCTGACGCCATCACGATGGCGCAGCCCCCCAGCTTCGCGCGCGCGACCGAAAGATCCCGCGCATGATAAGCGACGCCGTCGTCTTGTTTGTAGGAGCCGTCGTGCTCCTCATCTATGACGATCAACCTTAGGTTGGGAAACGGCAGAAAGAGCGCAGAACGGGCGCCGACGACGAGGCGCGCGCGGCCGGCGGCGACCTCGCGCCAGGCCCGACGGCGGGCCTTTTGGCTGATGGCGGAGTGCCACTCGACGGGGCTCACGCCGAAGCGATCCTCAAAGCGGGCGAGGACGGCTTGGGTCAGCGCGATCTCCGGCAGGAGCACGAGCACCTGGGCGTCCGGGGCAAGAGCAAGGGCTGCCGCAACCGCTTCGAGATAGACCTCGGTCTTGCCGGAACCTGTCACGCCATCGAGAAGGACGGGGGCGAAGACTTTTTTCTCCACTCCGCGGATCAAAGCTTCCGCGGCGGCCTGCTGTGTGGCGGAGAGCGCCCTGCCCTCACGGCGCAGGTCGGGCTCAGGGTACGGCGGATCATCAAGGCGGCGATGGCCCACGAGCGCATCGGTTTCGATGAGGCCTTTGACGACGCCAGAGGAGACCTCCGCGCGGCGGGCGAGCTCGGCGGGGGTTCCTGGTTCTTTGGCGGCTTCACTCAGGACGCGGGCGCGGGCCTCGGTGATCTTGCCGGCGGCTGTCCCTGAGGGGGCATAGACCCAGGTGAAGGGCGGATCGCGGAGGGCTTCTTCCGAGCGCACCACCATGGCCAGGATCTTGCCGGGGGAGGCTACGACGAACTTGGCCGCCCAATCGACGAAGCGGCGTGTTTCCTCCGGCAGTGGGGGCCCGGGGAGCTTCTCCGCCAACGGCTTCAAATTGTCCGCGCTTGGGGTTTCGCTGACCGCCCATACACAGCCCCGGACCCTGCGCGCGCCGATCGGGGCGATGACGTGATCGCCGGGGGCGACCTCCAGGCCTTCCGGAACGCGATAATCGAAAGGCTCCGGCAATGGCAGCGGGAAGAGGACTGCGGCCTTCAGCGCCGGGCCTGTCGTCGGCGGCGATTCGGGCTCATCCTCGAACCCTGGGAGGCGCGCGCTTTCGAGCCGCGCGGCCAAGCGCGATCGCAGGGAAGAGCCTCGGGCGAAGGGTTTCATGAGCGGACCACTGCAAGCAGCCGATTCGTCTATCCTAGCGGAAGAGGCGCTGTTGCGCTGGGCCGTAATGCTGAGGGACGAGCGGCGCTTCAGCACGCGAACGGTGGATGCTTATGCGCGGGACGGCCGGGCCTTTCTCGCCTTTCTGCAAGACCATCTCGGGGACACGCCAACGCTGGCCTCCATCGCCGGACTGACGCCGCAGGATCTGCGGGCTTATCTCGCCTTCCGGCGTCAGGGCGAGGAGCGGCTCGGAGACCGTTCGGTGGCGCGGGCGCTGGCGGCGCTGCGCTCTTTTTTTGGGTTTCTCGAGCGGCGGCACGGGGTGAACACCGCGCGGCTGAAACTGGTGCGCGGCCCGCGGGTGAAGCTCGGCTTGCCGCGGCCAGTGTCTGAAGCCGCCGCGGCGGCGCTTTTGGAAGACGCAGAGGGCCAAGACAATGAGCCCTGGATCGCGGCGCGAGACGCCGCGGTGCTGACGTTGCTCTATGGCTGCGGCTTGCGGATTTCGGAGGCGCTTTCGCTCACAGGGGCGGAGGCGGCGCTGCCGGGGCAGTTGCGCATCCTGGGCAAGGGCGGCAAAACGCGGCTTGTGCCGACCCTGCCCGCGGCGCAGGAGGCGGTTCGTCAGTACACGGTGCTTTGTCCGTTTCCGCTTGAGGCGGGAGAGCCATTGTTTCGCGGGGCGAAGGGCGGGCCGCTGTCGCCGCGAATCATCCAGCGTTTGATGGAAAGGCTTCGAGGACGCCTCGGACTGCCGCCGAGCGCGACGCCGCACGCTTTGCGCCATGCCTGCGCCACGCATCTTTTGAGCGCAGGCGGAGACTTGCGGGCGATCCAGGATTTGCTTGGCCACGCGTCGCTTTCGACGACGCAAGCCTATACGGGCGTTGATGCAGAACAGCTCGACGCCGCTTACCGCAAGGCCCATCCAAGGGCCTGAAGCAATGCGGAATAAAAAAAGCATTCTGTCTCGAAAAAATACAATAGAACCTGCCGCTTTTACTCTTTTCTCACCAATAAACCCTAAAACGGGCATCAGCGAGGATGAATTTCGCCTTTGCTAACCCCAAATCAACTGAAGTAAAAGACGAGGAAATGAAGATGACCACGAAAGAAACCAAGGCTCCGGTCGCCAAGAAGGCCACCAAGGCCGCCGCGAAGCCCGTCGCGAAGAAGGCCGTGAAGGCGGTCGCGAAGAAGACCGTGAAGGCTGCGAAGCCCGCTGTCGCCAAGGCCCCGAAGGCCAAGGCCGCTGCGAAGCCCGCCGCGAAGAAGACCGCGAAGGCCACGAAGGCTGTGAAGGCTGCGAAGCCGGTCGCCAAGAAGACCGTGAAGGCTCCGAAGGCCGCGAAGACCGTCGCGAAGGCCCCGAAGGCGACCAAGACCACCGCGAAGGCTGTGAAGGCCCCGAAGGCTATGGCGAAGACCACCACAAAGGCTCCGAAGGCGTCCAAGCCTGCTGCGAAGCCCGCGAAGGCCACCAAGACCTCCAAGCCGGCGAAAGCCTCCGCGACGCGCGCCCCGCGCGTGTCGAAGAAGGCTGCCGCTACGCGCTGAACGGACCCGTGCGGGGAGCGCGCCTCCAGTTTCCTTCAGGTGCGCTCCCTACCGGCCCTTCCCTCAGGCTTCATCAGGCCGTTTCCCGGGTTTAGGGCCAGCGGCGGGACATCCAAGCCCCCGCATCGGCGATGGCTTCGCGACCGGCGGAGAGCATCGTGTAGAAGATCTGCCAGACATGGATCATGCCTGGCCACACCTCCAAGGCGGCCATGACGCCGGCGGCTTCGGCCCGGGCCTGGAGGACCTCTGAATCACTCAGAAGAATTTCATCAGCGCCAACCTGGATAAGGGTCGGCGGAAGACCGCCCAGGTCCGCCAACATCGGCGAGGCGTCTTGACCGGCGCGGTCAATGCTCGAGCCGACATAAGCCGCGGCATACTCGTCCAGGCTCTCCGTGGTGAGGATCGGGTCGGCGTGGGCGCGGAACTTGTGAGCGCGCCCGGAAAGCGTCAGATCGGCCCAGGGCGAAATAAGATAGAGCGCGGCGGGCAAAGGCTTGCCGGCGTCACGGAGGCGCAGGGCGGTCGCCAAAGCGAGACCGCCGCCAGCGGAGTCACCCGCCACGATCACGTGGGAGGGCGGAATGCCCTTCGCTTCAAGAGCGGCAAGGGCCGCGAGCGCGTCTTCGACCGCCGCGGGGACCGGATGCTCGGGGGCAAGCCGGTAATCAATGGCGTAAGCCTGGGCGCCGGTCGCAGCGGCGAGCTGGCTGATCAAGCCACGATGGCTTTGCGGCGACCCGACACAATAGCCGCCGCCATGCAGATAGAGGATCGCCACGTCAGTCCGGCAGTCCGGACCGGTATGGCGATCGGCCGGCACGCCCAGGACATCGGGGGCAATGGTCCAGCCGTCCGCCAAGGGGCTCATGGCCCCGAACGCGTTCATCCGCGCGCGGCGTTCCTCCCAGTTGACCGGCGAGCCAGGCGGCGGCCGGCTCTGCTCCAGAAAGGCCCGGACCTGATCAATCTCGCGCATGCGCTCGCCTCCCTCCCCCTCGCGCGCCGCGGTCGTCGGCGCGCCCCTGCCCTGCCTCGCAAAGCACGTCACAATCACGCCAGAGATGCGGGGCGAAGGCAACACACTGACAGCCGCAACGCTGTGGCGCGGCGCAGAAAGTGAGTCGTGGCCGTTCGTCAAGAGCGTTTATCGTTTAACAATCTTTGCGAGCTATCCCCGGGCCTTATTCATCTTTGCGCTCCATCAGGGGGACCGCTGTCGTGACCAAACTTGCCGCCGCCGTCGCTGTGGGGATCGCCTTCGCCGCGACCCCCGCCTTCGCTCAACCCGTTTCCGTCGACACGCCCGATATTCTCAAGGGCCGCTTCGAGGTGGCGACGGAGAGCACCTATCTCCATGACGTGGTGGACGATCAAGACGCCTTCTCGCACCAGCTCCTGGCGGCGCACTCGGTCACAGACAATCTCCGCTTCGGCGCCGGCGTCATCTTCAACGATCCGGTCGGCAACGAGACTCGGGCGGATTCCTTCCTTGCGGAAGTCCGCTTCGAAGGCCCCCGCCCAGCCTGGATGCCTTTCGAGTGGGGCCTGATCGGCTCCTATATCGGCGGCGGACCGAGCGGGGTGAACGACGCCATTGCGCTGAGGGCGATCGCAGCGAGCGACATCGGCCCTGTCACCGTGGTCGCCAACCTCGATGCGCTCCGCGAAGTGGGCGGCGGCGCGAGCGAGGACACGGCGTTCGACCTGCTGCTCGAAGGCCGCCTGCCGATCACCGAAGCCTTTATGGCGGCGATCACCTATTCCGGCCAGCTTGGGACCGACGATGAGTTTGGCGATCTCGGCACGCTCGGCCAGTACCTCGGCCCGACGGTGTACGCCTCGCTGCCGACGGGCGCGAACAGCGCCATCGGCGTGGAAGCCGGCGTGCTGTTCGGCCTGACCGAAGAGAGCACGGACGCGATCGGCAAGGTCAACCTGACCTGGGCCTCTCAGTTCTAAACAAGGCAAGCCTTTACCGGGCGAACCCCGCTAACAGAACAAAGCGGGCGTCCCCGGGACAAGGCTGGCTCTCAGCCGCAAAACCGTTCTTCTGCAGCGCCCGCTGGCCCATTTCATGGTCGGCGGGCGCATGCGCGACCACGGTCTTGGCGCCGCGGGCCTGGGCCCAGCGGGTCAGCGCCACGATCGCCAGAGCCCCGAGCCCCTGGCCGCGATGCTCGGGCAACACGCCGAAGCCGACCTCCACTTCCCCATCCAAGTCCGGCCGGCCGAGCAGACCCGCTGCGCCGATGAGAATGGGCGTCAGCGCCCCTTGATTTTCCAGCAGCAAACAATCTTACCAGCCGATCGCGCCGGGATCGCGGGCGAGGCTGCCTCGGCGCCAAGCGGTGATCTCGGCGTCAAACGACTCCGGCGGCCAGGCGCAGAGGGCTCTGCGCCGAGGCAGGCGGCCAGGATATCCGGGCCATCCCGCTGCGCTGAGGCCAAACCCGGATCGATGGCGACCAGGGCCAAACGGCAAGACGTGATTGAAACCATGGCGGCCCCTGCGGGGTGACAACGCCTCCAACCGAAAGGCTAATCACAGCGAGGCTAAGTGACGCATTCTTAAACGCCCACGCCAGCAGGGGCTTACCCCCAGCAGCGCAAGGGGATAGGCGTTTCGATCACGGCTTTTGCGACTCCACTTGCAGGATATTCAGCCCGCGGAAGGTCTGGACCGTCAGGCTTGCATGGTCCAGCCGTCTACCCCTTTAGCCGCCTCTCGGATGGCCTCGGTCATGGTCGGGTGGGCGTGGCAGGTGCGAGCAATGTCTTCGGCGGAGGCGCCGAATTCCATGGCGACACAGATCTCGCCGATCATTTCGCCGACGCCGACGCCGATCATGTGAGCGCCCACGACCCGGCGGGTGTTGGCATCTTCCAGGATCTTCACGAGACCTTCGGTTTCATGATTGGTGCGGGCGCGGCTGTTGGCCATGAAGGGGAACTTGCCGACCTTGTAGGTCACACCCGCGGCCTTCAGCTCCTCTTCGGTTTTGCCGACGCCGGCGACTTCGGGGTTGGTGTAAACGACGCCGGGAATGATGTCGTAATTCATATGGCCCCAGTGGCCGGCGATAAGCTGCGCGACGACGGCCCCCTCTTCTTCAGCCTTGTGGGCAAGCATCGGGCCATGGGTGCAATCGCCGATGGCGTAAATGGTAGGAACCGAGGTCTTGTAGCGGTCGGTTTCGATAAAGCCGCGCTGGTCAAAGCGGACGCCCACGCCCTCAAGGCCGAGGCCTGCGGTAAAGGGTTTGCGGCCAATGGCGACGAGGACCACGTCGGCATCCAAGCTGCGGCGCTCGCCGCCAGCGGCGGGCTCGATCGAGACGGTGACCGCCTTGCCCTTGCGCGCGACGCCTACAACCTTTTGGCCGAGCTCAAATTTCATGCCCTGTTTGGTCAAGATGCGCTGGAACATCTTGGCGATTTCACCGTCCATTGTGGGCGTAATGCGGTCGAGATATTCCACGACCGTCACCTCGGCCCCAAGTCTTCGCCAGACAGATCCCAGTTCAAGACCAATATAGCCGGCGCCGATAACAATCATCTTTTTCGGCACCTCAGACAATGTTAACGCGCCAGTCGAGGAGACGATGCGCTCTTCGTCCACCGTCACGCCTGGGAGATCGGCCGGCACAGAGCCTGTGGCGATGACAATGTTCTTGGTTTCCAAGGTCTGCTTGGCGCCGTCGGGGCCCGTGACCTCGACGCTCCCAGGACTGAGGATACGGCCAGCGCCCTTGATGTAATCGACCTTGTTTTTCTTCATCAAAAACTCGACGCCCTTGGTCAAGCCGTCGACGGCTTCATCCTTCTGCTTGAGCATCTGGGGTAGATCGAGGCCCACGCGCCCGACGACAACGCCCATCTTGGCGAAGCTGGTCTTCGCCGCCTCATAGCACTCAGAAGCGTGCAACAGCGCCTTGGATGGGATGCAGCCGACATTGAGGCAAGCGCCGCCCAAGAGCCCGCGCTTTTCGATGATAGCGGTCTTGAGGCCCAATTGTCCGGCGCGGATCGCGCAGTTGTAGCCGCCGGGGCCGCCCCCGATAATCACCAGGTCATAAGCACTCACGGATACCCTCCGGACACACAAGCAAGGACTTCTGATTTAGGATCGCACACGCGGCGACGCACGCGCCACGTAGAACGGCGGCGCACCGTAAGGCGTTCGCGGGAGGGGTCAATGCGGCGAAGGCGGCGGGGCCGCCCCTAGCCTTTCGCGGCGATGACCTCAGCAATGGCGACAGTGCGTTTGGCCTGCTCCAGGTGCAGAAGCTCGGTCATCTTGCCGTCAACCTTGAGCACGCCTTTGCCGGCGTTTTCCGGCGCCGCGAAAGCCGCGATCACCGCGCGGGCCTGGGCCACTTCGGCTTCGGACGGCGCGAAGATCGCGTTGCAGGGCTCGATCTGGCTTGGGTGGATCAAGGTCTTGCCGTCAAAGCCCAAACCCAGGCCCTGGCGGCAGATAGCGACGAAGCCCTCTTCGTTCTGGATGTCGTTATAGACGCCGTCGATGGGGATTAGGCCATAGGCGCGGGCGGCGATGACGGTCATGGAGAGCGCGGTGAGGAAAGGCGCGCGGTCCGGCGTTTGGGCGCAGCGGAGGTCCTTGGCCAAGTCGTTGGCGCCCATGACGAAAGCGTGCAAATTGGTGTGCTTGGCCTGGGCGGCGATGGCGGCGATGTTCAGGATCGAAACCGGGGTCTCGATCATGGCCCAAAGAGCGGTGCGCTTGCCGCCGTTGCTGGCGACGACGTCTTGAGCTTTGGCGATGTCGTCGGGGCCGTCGATCTTGGGGAAGAGGATCGCAGCGGGATGGACGGCGCAGGCGGCCTTGACGTCCTCATAGCCCCACGGCGTGTTGAGGGCGTTGACCCGGATCACGATTTCCCGATTGCCGTAGCCGCCGCCGGCGACGGCCTGGCGGACGGTCTCGCGGGCTTCGGCCTTCGCCTCAGGGGCGACGCTGTCTTCGAGATCGAAGATCAACACGTCGGCTGGGAGCGTCTTGGCTTTTTCCAGGGCCTTGGGGTTTGCTCCGGGCATATAGAGGCAGGATCGGCGGGGGGCGGCGATCACGGCTTTTTCTTCCAGCATGGCTTTTTCCTCGCGGCTGCGTTAGCCGATTGACGATCCATCACAGTCCCTGCGCGCGGGCCATGAAAACTGTTCTGTCCTTCCATAGCCATGTCGCCGGGGCCAGGGTGGGGCACAGCGTGTCGGCCTTCGCCATGGAGCGGCTCGGGGTCACGGTGCTGCAGATGCCGACGGTGCTTTACGGGCGTCGACCGGATCGGGGCAAGCCCGGCGGCGGGCCGATGCCTGCGACGCTTTTGGGCGCCATGCTGGAAGGCCTGCGGGACGATGGGCGCTTGGCCACAGTGGACGCGGTGCATTGCGGGTATCTGGCACTGCCCGAACAGATCGCGGTGGTGATGGAGGCCGCCGACCGGGTGCGGAGCGTCAATAAGGCGGCGGTGTTTGTGGTCGATCCGGTGATTGGGGATGCGGAGCGCGGGCTCTATGTGCCGCAGCAGGTGGCGGAGGGCGTCGCGGAAACCCTGGTGCGGGAAGCGGACTGGATCACGCCGAACGCGTGGGAGCTGGCGCGGATCGTGGGCCGGGATAGCCTCGATCTTCAAGGCCTGCGGCAGGCGGCGCGGCGGCTGGGCAAGCCGATGCTGGTGACGTCGGCGCCAGCCGATCAGGGGATCGGAGCGCTCTATGCGGCGTCCGCCGGGGACTGGTTGGTCGAGACGCCGCGGCTGCCGATGGAGGCCAAAGGCGCGGGCGATTTGTTCACCGCGCTCTTTCTGGCGCGGCGGCTGTTGGGGTCAGCGCCCGCCGTGGCGCTCGAAGCGGCGGCGGGAAGCGTTTATGATGTGTTGGTGCAGCAACTCGCGTTGGCGACGCCGGACCTTCCGCTGCCCGCCGCGCAGGAGCTTCTCGCGGACCCATTGACCTGGCCCATCGCCAAACCGCTCCCTCCGCTTGCTTGAGGACCATGTGTGATGATCGAGGGTTTTGTCGCTCCTGGGTTTGAGACCGTGCGGGAGGCGTTTGCGCAAAACTTCGCCGAGAGCGACGAATTGGGCGCGAGCTTTGCGCTGATCATCGACGGGGAGACGAAGGTCGAGCTGTGGGGCGGGTTCGCCGACCGCGGCAAGACGCGGCCTTGGGCCCAAGACACGCTTGTGCCGGTCTATTCCACGACCAAGCCCATCGCTTCGCTGGTGATCGCTTTACTGCATGAGCGGGGGCAATTGGACATCAACGCGCCGATCAAAAGCGTGTGGCCGGAATTCGCCGCGCAGGGCAAAGGCGGCATAAGCATCGCCCAGGCGTTGGGCCATCAGGCGGGCGTCCCGGGCTTTCTTCAGCCGATCGATCCCGAGCTTTGGTTCGACACGCCTGGCGTGGAAGCGGCGCTTGCCGCGCTTGAACCTCTTTGGACGCCAGGGACGGCGCACGGCTATCACCCGATCACGTTCGGCGTCATCGCCGGGGCTTTGGCGCGGCGGGTGGACGGGCGGACGCTGGGGACCATCCTGCGCGAGGATGTCTGCGAGCCTTTGGGCATCGAGTTCACGATCGGGACGCCAGCGGTTCTGCACCTGCGCTGTGCGGAAATCGCGAAACCAAAATCCGCGGCCTCGTTTGCGAACCGTGGGGATGCGGTGAAGGCGGCGTTTGGGGCGCCGTGGGCGGCGCCGGCGCGAGGGGGCGCGGCCTGGCGTGAGGCGGAGTTGCCCGGCGCCAACGGGCATGGGACCGCGCTTTCAACGGCGCAGCTTTACCAAGCCTATGCCTGCGGCGGTGAGATCTTAGGGCGGCGGCTGTTCAGCGCGGCGACGCACGCGGCGCTGACCGCGCCGCTTGCGCCGTCTGGGCCGGACCTCGTGCTGCCCTATGACATGACCTTCGCTTCGGGGATCGTGATCAACACGAACCTGTTCTATGGCCCCAATCCGAACGCCTTGGGCCATTCCGGCTGGGGCGGATCGTGCGGGTTTGCCGACCCTGCGCGGCGTTTGAGCGGGTCTTACGTCATGAACCGGCAGTCGCCTTTTCTGATGGGCGACCCGCGCGCTCTGCGGCTCAACGCGGCAGTCTATTCATGCCTGTGAAGCGTGTTTGGCCCTGGCTGAATCGCTGGGGGCTTTATGCCGGCGCGGGGGCGATCGGGATCTTTATCCTGGGGGCGAACGTCTATTACGGCCTCACCGCCGGAGATGGCCTGATCATGGCCAATAAGCGCCTGATCGCGGGGGACTTCATGGCCTTCTGGAGCGCGGGGCGGATGACGCTCGAAGGCGCGATTGAGCAGGTCCATGCGGCGCGGCCGATCTATGAGGAACAGCTGCGGCACGCGCCGGGGTTGGATGTCGTTTATCTCTGGCATCATCCGCCGACATTTCTGCTGATCGCGACGGGCCTTGCCTTCCTGCCCTATCTGGCGGCGGCGGGGCTGTTTTTTGCGCTGACGGCGCTGCTCTATGGGCTGGCGACCCGGGCGATCACACCGGCGCCGGCGGCCCTGTTCTTCGCGGCTATGGCGCCGGCGAGCGCGATGCATTTCGGGAACGTCCAGACGGGGCTTCTCACGGCGGCGCTGGCGGGCTTCGCCCTTTTGTCAATCGACCGGCGGCCCCTCGTGTCGGGCGCTTTGGTGGGCCTTTTCGCGATCAAGCCGCATCTGGCGGTGCTTTACCCTCTTGCCTTTGCCGCCGGCGGGCGGTGGCGGGCGTTTATCGCCGCAACGGCGGTGACGCTCGGGTTTGTCGGGCTCACCTTGTGGGCGTTCGGATGGGAAGCGTGGCGCGCGTTTTTCGACAACATGGCGCACGCGCAGAGCATGGTGACGGAGCAAAAAATCGCACCAGGGACCTACGCCACGGTGTTCGCCAATCTGCGGGGCCTGGGCGCGCCGGTATGGGCTGCGGGCGCGGCGCACGGGGCGTCCGCCTTGTTGGCGGCGGCCGTGGTGGCCTGGATGTGGCGGCGGGGCGGAGGGCCCTATGCGGGGGCCGCCCTTGCGGCGGCGTCCACGCTGATGTCGCCGTATCTCTTCTTTTATGATCTCACCTTGCTTCTGGTCGCGGGCGCCTTGATCGCGCGGCAGGCCGGGGGGTGGTCAGCGCTTACCCCGTGGGAGCAAGCGGCGTTGGCCTATGGATGGCTTGCGCCGGGGCTGTTGTTCTCGGTCGGGCATTACGAGCCGCTGCCGTTCGCCGCCTTGGCCGCCTGGGGGCTGGTTATCGTGGCGGTGCGGCGGACGCTCAGACCTGCAGAAAGCGCACAGGCTGATCCGGCGCCAGCACCGCCGCCGTCAGGGAGCCTCCATAAACCGCCCCCGTATCGACATTGATGCGGCCTCCGACATGGTAGGGGGCGAGGGTTTCGGTCGGGGTGTGGCCGTGGACGACGGTCAGGCCTTCGAGTTCAGGGCGATCAGGCCAGTTTTCGGTGCGGAAGAAGCGCGGCGAACGGGTCCAGAGGCGAATGTCGTCGCGGCAGTTCGGGTAGGTTTGAGGATCGATCCCGGCATGCACGAAGGCGATGCGGCGCTCTTCATCCACCGCGAGATTAGGGAGAGTCTGCAGGAACGCGATATGGTGTTCGTCGATGCTGGCGCGCCAGTCCTGCGGGTTCCAGCCATTGACGTCGCTGTAGCTGGCGAGGGCGGCGTTCCCCCCGTTGCGGTACCAGTGCTGGAGGGCGGAGGCGTCGTCCGGCTCAGTGAGCGCGTCCAACATCATCTGCTCATGGTTGCCGCGGAGCGTCACCACCCGCAGGGTGTCTCGGGCGCAGGCATGAAGCGTCATGGCGAGGGCAACGCACTCGCGCGACCGGGCGCCGCGGTCGATGAGATCGCCAAGATGGACAATGCAGGCGTTGGCGCGGGCGGCGTCGATCTCGGCCAGGATCAGCTCATAGAGGGCTGCCAGCCGGCGGGCTTCGCCGTGCACGTCGCCGATCGCATAATAGACCGCATCACTCACGACCGCGCCTTTGCAAACACCGTTTCCCAGGTAAAGAACGCCAGACCCGCCCAAATGAGCCCAAAGCTCGCCGCTCTCAAGGGGCCGAAGCTCTCGCCATAGGCGAGGCCGGTCAAGAGTTGGAGCGTCGGGCCCACATACTGGAGCACGCCGAGGGCGACGAAGCTGACGCGGCGGGCGGCCAAGGCGAACAGGATCAAGGGCGCGGCGGTCAACGGCCCCAGCAGGACCAAGAGGCCGGCGTGTGCGGAGCTGTCGGCGATGGCCAGCCCAGGCCCCTGCCTCGCTAAAAGCGCCAACACCACCGCGGCGGGGACGGCGAGGAAAGCCGTCTCCGCCAAAAGGCCCGCCGCGGCGGGGACCGGCGCCTGTTTGCGGATAACACCGTAAGCCACCCAGCTGGCACAAAGGCTGAGCGACACCCACGGGACATGACCGATGGCCACGCCTTGCAGGATCACGCCGATCGCCGCCACGATCAGGGCCGGCAGCTGGAGGCCTTTCAGCTGTTCTTTGAAGACGAGGACGCCGACCGCGACGGTGATCAGCGGGGAGAGAAAGTAGGCAAGGCTTCCCTCTATGACCCGATCATTGGCCACGGCCCAGACGAAGATGGTCCAGTTGGCGGCGATCAGCACCGAGGACAGGGCCAGCGCCCGCAACACGCCCTTTTCGCGGAACGCTGCGAAGGCCGCCGCGAAGCCGCCGAACAACGCCACAGCCCCGGCGGCGGCGGGGATCGACCACAGGACACGCTGGCCCAGGATTTCCCACGGCGACGCAAAGCTCACCTGCTTGAGGAACAGCGGCAGCAGGCCCCAGATCAAGTAGGCGCCGAAAGCGCTGAGAAGACCCAGGCGGACTTGGCCTGAGGCGGGTTGGTTCACGGGAGTGCGTCCTGGAAAGGCCGCAGGCCTTGGGTTTGGTCGACGGCGGTGGTTTAGGCCGGCAGGCGCTTGAAAAGGCCGCGGTTCATCATCAGCTCAGCGATTTGCACCGCGTTCAGGGCCGCGCCTTTGCGGAGATTGTCCGACACGACCCAAAGGGCGAGGCCGTTTTCGACGGTGGCGTCCTCGCGGATGCGGGAAACGTAAGTGGCCCACTCCCCTGCCGCTTCCACAGGGGTGATGTAGCCCCCGTCCTCGCGCTTATCGATGACCATGACGCCGGGGGCTTCGCGGAGGATTTCGCGGGCTTGATCGGCGGTGATCGGATTTTCAAATTCGATGTGAACTGCCTCTGAGTGGCCGACGAACACAGGCACTCGGACGCTTGTGGCCGTCAACTTGATGCGGGGGTCGAGGATCTTTTTGGTCTCGACCGTCATCTTCCACTCCTCGGTGGTGTAGCCGTCTTCCATGAAGTCGCCGCCGTGGGGGATAACGTTGAATGCAATCTGTTTAGGGTAGACTTCGCTAACCACGGGGTCGTTGACGTAGATCGCGCGGGTCTGGCTCCAGAGCTCTTCCATGGCTTCCTTGCCGGTGCCGGAAACGGACTGGTAGGTTGAGACGACGACGCGCTTAATGGTGGCGGCGTCATGCAGCGGCTTCAGGGCCACCACAAGCTGAGCCGTGGAGCAGTTGGGGTTGGCCACGATGTTGAGCTTGCCGAAGCCCGCGACCGCATCGGGGTTCACCTCTGGCACGACGAGGGGCACGCGGGGGTCCATCCTCCAGGCGCTGGAGTTATCAATGACCACGCAACTCTGCGCGCCGATGCGGGGCGACCACTCCTTAGAGACCGAGCCGCCGGCCGACATTAGGCAGAGGTCATACCCCGTGAAATCAAACGTCTCGAGGTTTTTGACCTTCAGGGTTTTGTCGCCATAGCTGACTTCCACGCCGATCGAACGAGACGACGCAATCGCCACCACCTCGTCGGCGGGAAACAGGCGCTCATCCAGGATGTTCAGCATTTCGCGGCCGACATTGCCGGTCGCGCCGACGACGGCGACGCGCAAACCCATCTTTGTGATCACTCCTTAGGCAAAGGGGAGCCACCTTGCGCTTGTCCGAGGCGGCAAAGCAAGCCCTGCCGGCGGCTTCTTTGGCCCAAGACGGGGCGTTCATGTTTCAGTAATTAAAGCACCCCAAAGCGTAAGGCTCCAGTGACTACATGAATTTTGGGAGCTTGGGATGACGTTGGGGCAGCCGAAGGCGGAGATAGGCCAAGAGCCTGCGACGGAGTCCTCGCTTGCGGACCTCTCGGCCAAACTGGCGGTCACCGCCCGGGAAAAGATCGGCCGCATCGAGGCGGTCACGGGGCGGACCCGGATCCTGGCGCTCAATGCATTGATCGAGGCGGCGCGGGCCGGCGACGCCGGGCGCGGGTTTGCGGTCGTCGCCAACGAAGTGCGGGCGATTTCGACCGAGGTTGAACAGCTGGCGTTTTCACTGCGCACCGAACTGTCTGAGCAGATCAGCCTTTTGGAGAGAGGCTCGCGGCGGATGCTGGCGGAGGCCAACGAGCAGCGGCTGATTGACCTTTCGCTCAATGCGATCGAACTGATCGACCGCAATCTCTATGAGCGGAGCTGCGACGTGCGGTGGTGGGCGACGGACGCCGCCATGGTGGACGCCGCGGAAGACCCGACGCCGGCGCGCCGGGCGCACGCAAGTTCGCGGCTTGGGGTGATCCTCAACGCCTACACCGTGTACCTGGATCTCTGGCTTTGCGACATGAACGGCCGGGTGATCGCCAACGGGCGCCCGGAACGTTATGATCTCAACGGGGTTTCGGTGGCCGGCGAGGCCTGGTTTCAGGACGCCTGCCGAACGGCATCGGGCGATGAGTTCGTCTGTGCGGACGTAACCCGTTGCGGACCACTGCGGAACAAGCCCGTGGCGACCTACGCCACGACGGTGCGCAAAGGCGGCGAGGCCCGCGGCGGCGCTTTGGGCGTCCTCGCCATCCACTTCGATTGGGAGCCGCAGGCGCAAACCATCGTGGAGGGTCTGCGCTTCACGGACGCGGAGCGGGGCCGTTCCCGGGCGCTGCTGCTCGATCGGCATGGGCGCGTTTTGGCCTCAAGCGACCGCCAGGGCGTGCTCACCGAAGTGTTCCCCCTGCGCCACGAGGGCCGGTCGAGCGGCGCCTATCACAACGAGCGTGGGGAAGCTGTGGGCTTCGCTCTCACGCCGGGCTATGAGACCTACCAAGGAATGGGCTGGTACGGCGCGATCGTCCAAGCCCCCGGTTAAGAGGGCCTTGCGGCCGAGCCCTTAGGCTTCAAACCCCATGGGTTTGTGGCTGCCGTCGCAATACGGCTTGGTTTTAGACGCGCCGCAACGGCAGAGAAACACCACGTCTTTGACCTCCAGCACGGCGCCGTCCGCACCGCAGACCTGAAGCACGCCTTCCACTTTCACCGGGCCGTTCTTGAGGGGGGTGATCTTGGCGGGGGTTTCGCGGTTGCCGTCATGAGCCATAGGGTCGCCTCCTTGAAGTCCTCCGTCAGAGTAGCCTGTTCTGTGGAGGCGCCAAGACCCTGCCGGACCGCAGGCCAATGGCGGCAGAATCTCACGTTTGACAGCCGTTGACGCCGGTTAACCGCTCTTTGAAGATGCGTTTACCTCAATCTGAGATAAGGGCCCGGATTGGTTGAAGGCGCATCTCCGAATGCTTCGTTCAGTTTCACCCATGCGGTCGCTCAGCCTGCGGACAATCTATCTGATGCTTGCCGGCTGCACGATGGTTTCGATCGGGCTGACCTTCTTCTTCACCGACACCTTGACCCGCCGATACGAGACCGCGCTCCGGGAGGCGACAGCCTGGACCCTTCGTGTAGAGCAGATCCGCGATCTTGGGCGCTATGGCATTGAGGCGACACGGGCCCTGGCGCCCGAGGGCGCCACCCTCTCCACTGAAGAAGAGTTTGCAGCGGCGCTCGCCGCTTATCAGGCGGATCGAGAGCGGCTTCGCGCCTCTTTGGCGGACGAACTCTCTGCCGCGGATTTTGAGACCCTCACGCCGCCGCTGGCGATGATGGACGCCGCCATGGCGTCGCTGGCCGCCAAAGCCGAGCCGATCTTCAACCGGACTGCACGGGGGCTTGCGCCCCGAGCGGCCGACATCGCGACGACAGAACGGGAAGCGCTCACCTTCTTGGAAGCCACGATGGAAGCGGCGCGGGCAGCGCGACCGATCATTCTAGCCCAGCAGGCCAACGCGCTGGCCCATGCCCGGCAAGCGGATCAAATGCGGCTGTGGATCGGCGGAGCGATGCTTGCTTTGGCGCTGCTGCTCCTGCTCTACGGGTTGCGAGCGGAGCGGATCCGACGCGAACAGGCGCAACGGCTAGGGGCCAGCCAGGAAGAGGCAAACCGCGCCAACCAGCTGAAATCGCAGTTCCTGGCCAATATGAGCCACGAACTGCGGACGCCGCTCAACGCGGTGATCGGGTATGCGGAAATTCTGCGGGAGGACGCCGAGGCGGAAGACCGGAAAGACGTGGTGGCCGACGCGTTGCGGATCGAGCGCGCGGGCAAGCACCTTCTGCACCTAATCAACGACCTGCTGGATTTGTCCAGGATCGAGGCGGGGCGCGCGGAGCTGCAGGTGAGCAGCGCTGTGGCGACGGCGTTGGTTCATGAGGCGTTTGATACGATTCGGCCGCTCGCGGCGCAGAACGCCGTTAATCTTGTTCTGGCCGCCGATTGCGACGAAGCGCTGTTGGAGACCGACGCCGTCAAGGTGCGGCAGTGCCTTTTGAACCTTTTGTCGAATGCGGTGAAGTTCACGCACGCCGGTGAGGTGACTGTGACGGTGCGCCAGGTTTGCGGCGGACTTGTCGCTTTTGAAGTGCAGGACAGCGGCATCGGGATGACGCCGGACCAGCTGGACCGGCTCTTTAACCCCTACACCCAGGCTGACTCATCGATCGAGCAGCGCTTTGGCGGCACAGGGCTTGGCTTGGCGATCACGCGGCGGCTCGCGGAGCGGTTGGGGGGCGACGTGACGGCGGCGAGCACCCCGGGGGCCGGCTCCACCTTCACGCTTACCCTGTCACAGCGGCTCGATCCGGTGATGGCGGAGTGGGAAGAGGCGGTGAACGAAGGGCCATTCGTGCTGATTGTCGACGATGAGCCTGACGCGCGTCAGCTCGCGCTGCGGTCTTTGCGCCGCGCCGGGTTCGTGGCGCAGGCCCTGGCTTCCGCCGAAGAAGGGCTCAAACTCGTGGCGGAGCGGAAGCCGGCGCTGATCCTGTTGGATCTCAATCTGCCAGGGCGCTCGGGGTGGGAGATGCTGGCGTCGTTGAAGGCCAACCCATCGACGGCGATCATCCCGGTGATCCTTGTCTCGATCGACGTGACGCGGGAGGCCGCCTTGATGGCGGGGGCGGCGGACGTGTTCCAGAAGCCGTTCGACCGACAAGCGCTGGCCGCGGCGGCCCTGCGGCTTGCGCGGGAGTCCGCGCCCACCACCCCGGTCTTTGAAAATCGGGCGCTGGGGGTGCTGCGGGGCTAGGGCGTTTTCCGACCTTTTGGAATCGGCCGGAAACGTCGGAAAACGCCCCAGTGTTAATCCTTGTCCACGTTGCGACGCTTTTGGCCGAGCCCGTATGGTCGCAACGTGGTCTTGGGCGTTTTCCGACCTGTTGGAATCGGCCGGAAACGTCGGAAAACGCCCCAGTGTTAATCCTCGACCACGTTGCGACGCTTTTGGCCGAGCCCGTATGGTCGCACCGTGGCTTGGGCGTTTTCCGACCTTTTGGAATCGGCCGGAAATGTCGGAAAACGCCCCAGTGTTAATCCTCGACCACGTTGCGACGCTTTTGGCCGAGCCCGTATGGTCGCACCGTGGTCTAGACGTCGGCTCAGCGGCCGGTGGGGAGGTCTTTGAAGGCCACGTCCTTGTCGACCCGGACATCGCCGGGCAGGCCCAAGACCCGCTCCGCGATGATGTTCTTCAGGATCTCGTCCGTGCCGCCGGCGATACGCAGGCCCGGCGCCCACATGTAGCTTTGCTGAAACACGGCCTCGAGGGGGCTCAACTCCTGATCGGTGATGATGCCGTAGTGGTCTTGCGCCTCGATCCCGGCGTTGGAGATATCCTGCAGCTGGTTGGCGGTGATGACCTTGCCGATGGAACTCTCAGGGCCGGGGGTCTGGCCTTTGGAGAGGGCCGTCATCGTGCGGAACTTGCCAAGACGGTAGCCTTCGGCCTTCACCACCCAGTCCGCGAGCTTTTGCCGGAAGGCGCTGTCCTGCAAAAGCGCGCCGCCATTGGGACCGGCGGCGGTGCGGGCAAACTCCATCATTTCCTTGTAGTCCGGGCCGTAGCCGCCGCCGACGGCCAGGCGCTCGTTCATCAGGGTCACGAGCGCCACGGTCCAGCCGTTGCCCTCCCCGCCCAGGAGCTGAGCGTGGGGGATGCGGACGTCTGTGAAATAAACCTCGTTGAAGTTCGAGCCGCCGGACATCTGGTGGATCGGGCGGACCTCGACGCCAGGGCTCTTCATGTTCACAAAGAACATGGTGAGGCCCTTATGTTTGGGCACATCGGGGTTGGTGCGGACCAGCAGAATGCCCCAATCGGAGTAATGGGCGCCGGAGGTCCAGACCTTCTGGCCGTTGACGACCCAGTCGTCGCCGTCGCGGACGGCTTTGGTCTTGAGGCTGGCCACATCAGAGCCCGCGGCCGGCTCGGAGAAGAGCTGGCACCAGATTTCTTCGCCGCGCAGGGCGGGCGGCACAAGGCGCTTTTTCTGCTCATCGGTGGCGAAGGCGATGACGGTGGGCACGCACATCCCAAGGCCGATGGTGAAGGGGCCGGCGGGGGCGTCGAACTTCGCCTCCTCCTGGCCGAAGATCACCGAATAGATTGGGGCGAGACCATGGCCGCCCTGCTCCTTCGCCCAGGTGATGCCGGCAAACCCCGCTTCGGCCTTGGCCTTCTGATAGGCTTTGGCGGCGAGGAGATACTCCTTATCCGACAGACGCTTTTGCAGGCTTTCCCTTTCCGCCCCTTTGAGCTTTACGACGCCTTCCAAAAAGGCGCGGGCGCTGGCGCGGTAGGCGGCTTCTTCGGGGGTGTCTTGGAAGTCCATCGCTTCTCATCCTCTGCTTGGAGGCGATGATAGGCGTTTGTTGAAGCCGGGCAACCGGCGCCGTTGCGGAAGGCGGCTGCGGTTTCTGGCGGGCTCAGGCGGGGTTGAAGCCCTTGCCGGGGCTCAAGGGGAGACTGCGGATCAGGCGACTGTCTTGCACCGCCGCATTCCGGTTGATGACGGCCTGCTGATAGTCGGGGCGGCGGAGCATATCGAGGAAGGCCTGAATATTGGGGTATTGGGCGATGAAGGCCGCATCCCAGTGTTCATCCGCGGGGCCGGTTAGGACCAGATCGGGGCGGCCGGCCCAGACCTGGACGCCGCCGACGGCCTCAAAGGCGGGGGCGGCTTCTTCGCCGTAGCGGCAATAGGCTTCTGCGCCTGTGAGGTTCAGGACGGCATAGGGGTGGCCTTCGGGATAGGCGGCGGTTTCGCGGTAGCGGATCAGGTTGATCATGTGGATCGGGCCCATCTGCCGGTCACTGTCGACCATGGCGCGGAAGGCTTCCTTGCTCGGATTGACGCTGCCCATGGGGCCTCCCCTTTCGCTTTAGCTGATCTTGCTTTCGCCGGTGCGGCCGGTCTTACTGGCGGGGTGGAGACTTGCCTAGGGGCGGCGGATGAGCGGGGCGAACGGCTTTGAGATGTACAAGCTCCTCTTGGAGGAGCTGCGGGAGGCTCGACGCGCCAGGAGGGAGCTCTCCAACACATTCATGAGCCTGAACCTCGCCGGGGTCGGGGCGCTCGGGTTTCTGCGGGTGGAGGACGGTTCCCGCGTCCGACCGGAGCTCTTGATCTGGCTGGTCGTCGCGCTGGTGCTGACGTGCATCATCTGGCGGACTTCGAACGCGTACTACACCAAGCTTTTGGGCGCGAAATATGCGGTTCTGTACCGCTACGAAGACCGGCTGGGAGAGAAGCCGATCCGCGACGAATACCAAGACCTTGGAGACCGGCGCTGGTTCAAGTTCTTCTCGCTTGAGCAGATGATGCCGTTCCTGTTCGTGCTCGGGTATGGGGTCTTCCTGGCTTACAGCCTGCCCTGGTGGAGCTCGGTTTTGGGGCCGCGACCGGCGTGGCTGGATGCGGTGATGCTGCGGTAGGGCCTTTGCCCGTCCCATGTCCGCCTTCCAGGGGGCCGTCTGAACGCTTGGGTCAGAGCCCCGCCAGAACCACCGCGCCCATTTGGGCCGTGGTCAGACCGCCGCCCAAGTCCCGCGTGCGAGCGCCTTGGTCCAGCGCTTTGCGAACCGCCGCTTCGATGCGATCCGCCAAATCGGCGCGACCCAAAGAGAGGCGAAACGCCATTGCCAGCGATAGGATCGCAGCCAGCGGATTGGCGATCCCCTGCCCCGCGATGTCGGGCGCGGAGCCGTGCACCGGCTCATAGAGGCCCGGCTTGCCGGCCTCGCCCAAGGCTGCAGACGGCAGAAGGCCGATGGAGCCTGTGAGCATCGCGGCCTCATCGGAGAGGATGTCGCCGAAAAGGTTGTCGGTCACGATGACGTCAAACTGCTTGGGCTGTTTGACGAGCTGCATCGCGCAGTTATCGGCCAGGATGTGCTCCAGGCGGACATCGGCATACTCGGCGGCATGGAGGGCGGTGACCTCCTGTTTCCAGAGCAGGCCAGTTTCCATCACGTTGGATTTTTCCGCTGAATGGACCAAGCCACGGCGCTTGCGGGCGGTTTCAAAGGCGACACGGGCGATGCGGCGAATTTCTCCGGTGGTGTAGACCTGGGTGTCGACGCCACGGCGCTCCCCGCTCGGCAGGGTTTCGATGCCGCGGGGTTCGCCGAAATAAACGCCGCCCGTGAGCTCCCGAACGATCAGAATGTCCAAGCCCGACACGAGATCGCGCTTGAGGGGCGAGGCGTCCGCCAAAGCCTCAAAGCACAGAGCGGGGCGAAGGTTTGCGAACACCGCCATCTCTTTGCGGAGGCGCAGAAGGCCGGCTTCGGGGCGCTTGTCTCTCGCCGCGCCCGCCCATTGCGGCCCGCCGACCGCGCCCATGAGCACGGCGTCGGCGGCCTTGGCGGCGGCGACGGTTTCATCGGCGATGGGCACGCCGGCGGCGTCGATGCTTGCGCCGCCGAAGGGAGCCTCGGGCAAAGCGAGATCGGGCCACAGGGCCTGAGCAATGCGCTTGGCTTCGGCGGTGACTTCAGGGCCGATGCCGTCGCCGGGCAACAGAAGCAGAGTTTTGGTCATGAGGCTCTTCGTTGTTGTTGGGGTTTGCGCCAGCGTTTGGATCGCTGCTCGGCGATCCAGCGGCGAAGGCGGCCGAAGGTGGCAGGCTGCTGGCGCGCCGCCTGAACGAACGAGCGCTTGGCGCCGGGGCTTGACCTGAGGATCAAGAGCGCGCCCAAGACCAAAGGCGGGATACCGGGCCAGCCGAGCGGACCGGGCAACAGCAGGATCGCGTAGCCGACCACGCACAGGATGATCCCCAAGGTGCGGAACATGATCGGGCGCAGGCGAAGCGACTGGGCCATGGCTCAGATCACGGCAGCCACGGGGTCGCTAACCGGCGGCGCGCTTCGAAGGCGGTGATGGCTTCGGCCCGGGTGAGGCTTTGGCCGATGTCGTCCAGCCCCCTCAGGAGCTTTTCCTTGTGGCCGGGATCGATCGCAAAGCGGTGCTCGACGCCGGACGGGGCGGAGACGGTCTGGCTCTCAAGGTCCACCGTGAAGACATGGTTGGCGCCTTTGGCTTCCTCCATCAGGGCCGCGATCCCGTCAGCCGGGAGGCGCACCAGAAGGATGCCGTTGTTGAGGCAGTTGCCGGCGAAGATGTCGGCGAAGCTTTCGGCGATGACGCAGCGGATGCCGAAATCGAGCAAGGCCCAGGGCGCGTGCTCGCGAGACGAGCCGCAGCCGAAATTGGGCCCGGCGATCAAGATCGAGGCGCCCTGAAACGCGGGTTGGTTCAGCACAAAGGCCGGGTTCGGGACGCCATTCTGATCGAAGCGCAGATCATAGAGCAGACCCTTGCCCAAGCCTTCCCGCTCCACCGTGGAGAGGAACTGCTTGGGAATGATCTGGTCGGTGTCCAGATTGGCGATGGGGAGCGGCGCGGCCGGCCCGGTGAGCGCGGTGAAGGGCTTCATGCTTCATCTTTGGCGCCCGCGCCCTGCAACATCAAGGTGGGGACGCCCGCCGTGCCGTCGCGGACGGTGAAGACCTGGGCGCCGGGCTTGCGGCCGTCGCGGACGGGGCTCACGTCGAGGCCCTTGGCGGCCAAGCGGCGCTGCGCGGCCGCGGCGTCGGGGACGCGATAGGTCAAGCCCCAGAGGCGGTCTGGGGTGCTGGCGTCTTCGGCGCTTGAGGCGACTTCGAGGATCGCGTCGCCGACGCGGAAAAACTGCAGCCGCGCACCGAAGGCGGGGAAGTCCTGATCCATCCGCAGGCTCAAGCCCAGACGGGCGCCGAAGAGGGCAGCGGCGCGCTCGGGGTCGACGGTTCTGACGACGACGTGATCGACACCCATGACGGCGGAGTCAGGCGCCACGCCGGGATCCATGGGCGATCGCGGGAGGGCCTGATCCCGCTCCAACACAAATAGGCGCAAGCCCCTTGAGGCATCCGCGCCGATCCGCGTGCGCCGCCAGGAGCGGGTGCGGCCGGTGAAAGCGTCAAAGCTGTCGCCTTGGGTAATGGGTTCGGGCTGGAGCGCCACACGGCCGAAGCGACGATGGGCCGCCGTGATGCTGTCGGCGGCGAAGGCGAGGCTCGCCAGCCCCTCGCCGTTGGCCGCCAAAACCGCGCGGAGCCGCTCGGCAATCGGTCCGTCATCCACCGGCGCCATGAGTTCGACCGTCAGATTGCCAAGGGCGAACATGGCGACGGCCACGCCCCCCTCCCCGGCCGCTCGCCATGACGGCGCGCGGCCAAGAAGGGTGCGATAAGCCTCGATCGCCGGATCGATCGCATTGACCGCGACGACGACGTGATCAAACCCAGTCAGCGTCATCGTCGTGTCCGTTACTGCGCCGCCGCGGCGCCTAGACGGGGCTGATTGAGGGGCGCTGGGCGCAAGGTGAAGGTGATCGTGCTGATCTGCTCCATCGCGCTCGAGCCGTCGGGGATGCGCATCGACGTCACCTGGCGCACCTGGCCTGACCGGACGAGGCCCGTGGCGAGATCGACCTCGGCGGTGCTGGTTTCCTGAACCGCGATGGTCATACTGGCCATGGCCGCGCCAACCATGGAGACCATGAAGTTGGCGGAGGCGACGGGGTCTTCGCCCATGGCGCCCTCGGGCAGCACCGGCGCCAAGGCGTTCACGATCGACGGCGCGCCGTTCTGGAGCAGGCCGGTGAGGCTGCGGGTCAAGCCTCGGCTGTCGAGGCTGGCGGACCGCGAGAAGCGGGCGACGCCGGCGCCACGGTCGATGGAGTCGAGCGTCACCGTGCCGGTCATGCGGAACGGCTCTGCGCCGAACGGCAGGGCAAAGAGGGTTTCGGTCTCACGGGATTGGCCCTGCGCCACCGTCAAGCCCTGCACATCGACGATCGCGGGCACATTGCTCAGGCTCGCCAGCATGCGGCCGTCGACGCTGTCGAGGAGGACGCCGGCCACGGCCTCAACGCTCCGGGCGATCATCTCGAAAGGAATAGGCGTTGGGGTGTAGGCTTCGACCGGCGCCGGCGGGGTTGCCATCGGGACCGCCTCAGAGCCGCGGCGGCTGCTGGGGACGTATGCGGGCTTGTCGTCGGGCGCGACCATAATGCCGGCGGGACCCGTCAGACTGGCGGATTGCTGCTGCTGCTGGTCCAGCACGCGCAAGACGCCCGTTACCATCAGCACCGCATTTTCCGTGCGCTCGCGCCATTGCGGCCAGTTGAGCACTTCAACGCAGGCGCCGCGGGCGTCGACCCGGCAGACGATGTCGAGATCGGTCATCAGGCGCAGACCGGCGCTCAGGGCCTGGTCGAAGCCCTCACCGAGAGGCAAGCCGGCAAAAGGGTCCGCGGCGCCGGCGGGGGTCGCCAGACTGCTTCCGGGCACGAGGCTGACGTCTTCTATGGACCAGCGCCACACGCCGCCTTGAGGGCCCATTTCCTCAATTTCCAGGCCGAGGACGACGCCGGCGTTGAGCGCGCCGGGGCTGCCCGCTTCGGAGATGCTGTAGTCCATGTCTAAAAGGAATGTCTGACCGGCCTGAACCTGGACCGGGATCGCGCGGGCCTGTTGGGCCTCAGCAGGTATGGCGAAGCCCATCAGGGCGGCGGCGCTGAGCGCGGTGGCGGTTGCGGCGGATTTCAAGGTCATCGTCGCCTCCTCTGTTGATCCTGGTCGCTGTCATGATCCCTGCGACAGCGCGATTTGGCGCAACACCAAGCTGCCCTGCATCGAGGTGTCAAGTTCCTGGCGGCCGCCGGTGGCGCGGAGGCGGCCGGAAATCGTGGACTGCACCTCGAGGATGCGGCCGGTGTTCAGGTCGACGATGGCTTCGCCGTCCTCCATCCAGCGGCTGTCGATGCGGCCGAGAAGGCCATCGACCAGACGAGCGGCTTCCTCAAGGGTGAGCGGGGCCGCGCCGGGCTGGCTTGAGAGCAGGCGCAGCATCGCGGCGCGGACAGCGGCGCCGCCGTCTGCGTCGGTCATCTCCTGGAAGAAAACGAGGCGGGCGGTCTGGGTGGCGGCGTCGACCGAAACGAGCCGAACCTGGCCCGACATCGGGGTCGCGTCGCCGCCCAAGGGATTGGGCTGATTGGCATTGAAGCGGACGGTCTCGCCCAGCCGCAGGCGCAGGCCCTGAATGCGGCCGAGGATTGAGACGCCTTCGAGGGCAAAAGCGCCGGAATCCACAGCGGTGATGGAGGCGAGGATCTGTTCCAGCGCTTCGGCGTGGCGATCGCCTTGGCGGGCGCTCGCCGTCAGGACGAGATCGCGGCGGAGCGCATCCCAGTTCAGCACCTCGAGGCAACGACCGCCGGCGGTCACGGCGCACTCGATGGCGCTGATCTGCCGGGTCCAACCTTGGGCGCCGGCGCCTTCAAACGTCCACAGCCAACGGCCAGGCTCCAGGACGTCGACGCGGTAGGTCTCCACCGTGTCGCTGCGGCTGGTCGCGCCGTTTTCGCTGACGGCGAGATCGCGCTGGTACACCACGCGCCACGCCTCGCCAGGGGACACACGAAGGCTGAGATCGACAAACGGCGGGGCTTGAGGGCCTTGCTCAGACATTGAGGGCGTGGCGCAGGCGGCGAGCCCCAGGCTCAGAGCGACAATCACAGTCCGCATGCGCCCCTCCCCTCAACCCGGCGGGCGCGAACCGGCCCTCAACGGGTCTCGTAGCAAGTTCCTGCGGGCGCGTCAGCCCCCGACGGCGCGAGGGTCAGCCAAACGCCCCGCGAGGGCGGAAGCGGCGGCGACCAGCGGCGAGACCAAATGGGTGCGGGCGCCGCGACCCTGGCGGCCTTCAAAGTTGCGGTTGGAAGTGGAGGCGACGCGCTCTCCGGGGGCGGCGATGTCTGGGTTCATGCCGAGGCACATGGAACAGCCGGGCTCGCGCCACTCAAAGCCCGCTTCGATCAGGATCTGGTCGATACCCTCCTCTTCCGCAATGGCGCGGACGAGGCCTGAGCCTGGCACCACCATGGCGCGGACGCCTTCGGCGACGCGCTGGCCTTTGACGAAGCCTGCGACGCGGCGAAGATCTTCGATGCGGGAATTCGTGCAGGAGCCGATAAAGACGCGATCGATCGGGAGGGCCTGGAGAGGTTGGCCGGGCTCAAGGCCCATGTAGGTGAGCGCTTTGGCAGCGGCAGCGGATTGGATGGGATCGGCAAAGCCCGCGGGATCGGGAACTGCGCCAGTGATGGGGGCGACTTGATGGGGGCTTGTGCCCCAGGTGACAGTGGGGGCGATGGCGGCAGAGTCAACGCGGACTTCGCGGTCGAACACAGCATCCGGATCGGTGCGGAGCGTGCGCCAGTAGAGCAGCGCCTCCTGCCAGCCGCCGCCCTTCGGCGCGCTGGGGCGGCCCATCAGATAAGCGAAAGTGGCCTCATCCGGGGCGATCAGACCCGCTTTGGCGCCGGCTTCGATGGCCATGTTGCAGACGGTCATGCGGCCTTCCATCGAAAGCCCGCGGATCGCTGTGCCTGCAAACTCGATGACGTGTCCCGCCCCGCCCGCGGCGCCGATGACGCCGATGATGTGCAGCACGATGTCTTTGGCTTCAACGCCAGGACCGAGGTCGCCGTCGACGCTGATGCGCATGTTCTTGGCTTTACGGGCGCGCAGGGATTGGGTGGCGAGGACGTGTTCAACCTCGCTGGTGCCGATGCCGTGGGCGAGGGCGCCGAAGGCGCCGTGGGTGGCGGTGTGGCTGTCGCCGCAGACGATGGTCATGCCCGGCTGGGTGCGGCCCTGCTCGGGGCCGACGACGTGGACGATGCCGTTGCGGACATCGCCCATAGGGAAGAACTCTATGCCGTGCTCGGCGACGTTCTTGGCGAGGGTTTCCAGCTGAAGGCGGGCTTGCGGGTCCTTCACGCCGGCCATGCCTTGGGCTTGACCTTCGGTGGGGGTGTTATGGTCGGCGACGGCCAAGGTGAGATCGGGGCGGCGCACCCGGCGGCCGTTGGCCTTGAGGCCTGCGAAGGCCTGCGGGGTCGTGACCTCATGGATGAGGTGGAGATCGATGTAGAGGAGCGCTGTCCCGTCCGGCTCCTTGGCGATGACGTGGGCGTCCCAGATTTTGTCGTAGAGGGTCTTGGCCATGGGGGTTCTTAGCGGCCTTGGCGGGCGGGTCGCAACCAGGCGGTTGCGCTGCAGCGCGAATGGGAGACCCTTTAGCGACCATATGGGGGCAGCGCCGCGATCATGATCGTGTCAGGAGGTCAAAGTGGGGCCGATCGGGCGGGGCTGGACGCCGCCGTCGCCTGCGGCCTGCCCTATCGGGGGTGGACGCCGCTGAGGGACTGGGCGGAGGATCTGCCCGAACCGCCGGGCCTTCTCGCCCTTTATTCGGACCTGCAGGACAGCGACAGCGCCAATCCAGGGCGGCGGACATGGCTCAATGTGCGGGATTCCGACGCAACGGTGATCCTGTGGCCGCGGCCGGGACGGACTTTGTGCCGAGGGACCGCGCTGACGCGGCAGGCGCGCAGGACTTTGGGAAAGCCGTGCACGCTGTTTGATCCTTAATGGGCGCCTGGGGGGCGGCGCTCGACTGGCTGGCGGGGCTGAAAGGCGTTACGGCGCTGAACACCGCGGGGCCCCGGGAGAGCCAGCCGCCGGGGGTTTACACCACGGGACGGGCTTTTCTGGAGAGGTTTTTTGCTCAGGCGCCATTGGTTTGAACCACGGGCAAGTCGCCCATACGCTCGAGCTCCACCGGCCCGGTCATGCGGACGCGGTCATCGGCGCCCCAGTGTATGATGAGTTCGCCGCCGTCGACCTCGACCGTCACGGTGCGGTCCACCAGATCCCGGCGATGAGCGTTGACCACCGCCGCGCAGGCGCCGGTGCCGCAGGCCTTGGTGAGGCCCGCGCCGCGCTCATAGACGCGCAGACGGATGCGGTCGCGGGCTTTGATTTCGGCGAAGCCGACATTGACGCCTTCGGGGAAGAGCGCTTCTTCGGCCTGGACCCGCTTGCCGAGCAGGCGCGCTGGGAGGCTTTCCACGGCCTCGACGAAGAAGGTCACGTGCGGGTTGCCCATGTTGCAGGCGGCGGGGCTGGAGAGGATGAAGAGCCCCGAATCGATCGTGACATCGAGGGAGGTCGTATCCATCGGCTTTGAGACAGGCACTTCCTCCCACTTCAGAAGCGGGGAACCCATGTCCACGGTGATCCCGCCCGCAGGGGCGGCGGCGGCGCGCAAAAGGCCCGCGCGGGTTTCGATCTTGAGGTCGTCTTTGGAGGCCCCCTCCTCCATCAGGATCCAGCCGACGCAGCGGGCCGCGTTGCCGCAGGCGGAGACTTCGCTTCCATCGGCGTTCCAGATGCGCATGAAGACATCGCCGCGGATCGAGCGCTCGAGGGCGATCACCTGATCGCAGCCGGCGCCGGAGGCGCGGTCGGCGATGGAGCGGGCCTGGTCAGGGCTGAGCTGCAGGGCGCCGGCGGCGCGGGCGTCGAGCACGACGAAGTCATTGCCGCAGCCGTTCATTTTGAAATAGCGCATCGGCCTTCCATCGGTTAACGCCCTGCCAATCGATCTTTTAGACCCGAAGTCGCGGGGCGCAAGCCTCCGACCTTTAGCGGGACGGCCTTAACAATCCAGCGACGGCGCCCCTCGCGCAGCAGGGGAATCGCATTTGAGAAATTGAGGTGGCGCCGGGGCAAAAGGGTCGAGGCCGAGGTGACCCCTGATGGCAAAACGAGCCTTAGCCGGCGCTCTTATGCCTCCTCCGCCGGGCTCAAAGCCCAAGCATTCACCGATGCCGCCCGCGCTCACTGGTCAATCGAGAACAGTCTTCACTACGGTCTCGACGCCACTTTCAACGAAGACCGAGCCAAGACCCGAAAAGACCCGACA
>JBILVS010000105.1:0-9422 GCA_044370335.1 Caulobacterales bacterium | reverse complement strand
AATCAAGAGGCCGCCGGGCCGGACCAGGGCGCCGATGGCTTGCAGAAAGCTCCTGACGTCGGCGACGTGCTCGATGATCTCGAGGGCGATCACGAGGTCGGCGGGTTTGGCGCCGCGAGCGGCCATGGCTTCCACACTATCGACGGTGAAGGCGGCGTTCAGGCCTTGGGCTGCGGCTTGAGCGCGGGCGGCGCCGATGGCCTCGGCGCTTGCATCGACGCCGGTGACGGCCGCGCCAAGACGAGCGAGCGGCAGGGTCGCCAGTCCCCCGCCGCAGCCGATATCATAGGCGGTCAGGTCCTTGAGCGGGGCCCGGCCTGGGGGTCTTTGAAAGTGCCTGAGGGCGGTGTCGCGGACAAACGCCATGCGGACCGGGCTCATCCTGTGGAGGGCTGCGAAGGCCCCGTTGGGCGCCCACCAATCCGCCGCCATGGCGGCGAATTTGGCCAGCTCGGCGGGGTCTACACTCGCGCCGTGAGGGGGCGCTGTTTGCTGCGTCATTGGTTCTGTAACCTTGCCTGCGCGATGGTCAACGCCTGAGACAGATGCGCTGCGCCGCCTTATAGACGAGGGGCGGTTTTGGCGATCCGTGGTCGATCGTATATGAGGCGGCGCAGAGCGGCTGCAATGCAGCTCTTGTGGTTGGTTGGCGCCCCCGGCGCGGTAGGGGTTTGGTAAGCATGGCGCGGCTGGTCATGAAGTTTGGCGGCACCTCGGTGGCTGATCCGGAGCGGATCGCTCGGGTGGCGCGGCTTGTGGCCGCGGAGCGCGAGGCGGGTTATCAGGTGGCGGTGGTGGTCAGCGCGCAGTCGGGGGAAACAGACCGGCTGGTGAAGCTCGCCCGGGCCTGCGGCGGCGAGGATCTGGGGCCGGGGTTCGATGACGAATACGACGTTGTCGTTGCTTCCGGCGAACAGGTGACGACGGGGCTTTTGGCTCTGGCTCTTCGGAAAATGGGGGTCCCTGCCCGAAGCTGGCAGAATTGGCAAATTCCGATCCGGTCGGATGCTGTGCACGCGAAGGCTCGGATCGAGGACATTGCGGACGGGCCTTTGGGGGCGTCGATCGACCGCGGCGAAGTGGCTGTGATCCCAGGCTTTCAGGCGATCACCGCGGGGCAGCGGATCACGACCTTGGGCCGTGGCGGCTCGGACACCTCGGCGGTGGCGGTGGCGGCGGCCTTGGGGGCCGTGCGGTGCGATATCTACACCGACGTGGACGGGGTCTATACGACCGACCCGCGGATCGTGCGCTTTGGCAATGAAGACGCCTTGCCCGGCGATCCGACGATGCGGCACCGGGCGCAGCGGCTTGAGAAAATCTCCTACGAAGAGATGCTGGAGATGGCCTCGCTGGGGGCCAAAGTGCTGCAGACCCGCTCGGTGGAGCTCGCCATGGCCAAGGGCGTGCGGGTGCGGGTGCTCAGCAGTTTCGTGGAGCCTGGGGACCCCAATCCCGGCACAATTGTCTGCGACGAGGACGAAATCGTGGAAAAGCAAGTCGTCTCCGGCGTCGCGTATTCGCGCGACGAGGCCAAGGTCACGCTTTTGGGGGTGGCCGACACGCCCGGGGTGGCGGCGGACATTTTCGGCCGGCTGGCCGAGTCCTCGATCAATGTGGACATGATCGTGCAGAGCCAGTCCCGGACCGAAGGGCGCCAGAACATCGTGTTCACCTGCCCGGATCGGGACGCCAACCGGGCGCGGGACGTTTTGCTATCGGGCGCCCCGACTTTGGAAATGGAACAGATCCAGGTGCGCCGCGATGTGGCGAAGGTCAGCGTGATCGGGATCGGGATGAAGAGCCAGGTCGGGGTGGCGCGGACCATGTTCGCCGCTCTGGCCGCCAAGGGCATCAATATCGAAGCGATCGCCACCTCGGAGATCAAGATTTCCGTTTTGATCGATGCGCAGTACACCGAGCTGGCCGTGCGCGCGCTGCACACGGCCTACGGACTGGACGCGGCCTAAGGGCTGCTGGTGGGAGGCCAAAGCCCGATGGCGACAGCCGGCGGCATCGGCGGTTCGCGGGTTCTCTTGCGACGGTTGCGAGAGATCATGGCGGCAGGCGGTCCGGCCCAGGAACGCCTGAACCGGCTTGTGCAGACGATCGCAGCCACCACCGTCGCGGATGTGTGCTCGATCTATCTCAAGCGCGGGCGGGTGCATGAGCTGTTCGCCACCGAGGGTCTGAAGCCGGAAGCAGTGCACCGGACGCAATTGGCCGAGGGCGAAGGGCTTGTGGGTCTCGTCGCTGAGACTGGGCGGCCTCTGAACATCGCTGACGCGCCGCATCATCCGCGCTTCGCCTATCGGCCGGAAACCGGGGAGGACCCGTTCCAGAGCTTTCTGGGCGTGCCAATTGTGCGGGCGGAGCGGGTGTTCGGCGTCATGGTCGTGCAGAACCGCGTGGCTCGGGTCTATGGCGAGGATGAAGTCGAAGCGCTGCAGACCATCGCCATGGTGCTGGCGGAAATCGTGGCGTCCGGCGCGCTTGGGGATTTGTCTGGCCTGACCGAAGTCGAGGCGAAGCCCTCGCGACCGGATCGGCTGACGGGAAAGGCGTTCAGCGACGGGCTCGCGGTGGGGGTGGCGTTCCTGCATGAGCCGAACGCGCCTCTGGGTCGGCTGATTGCGGATGACCCGATCGCGGAAGAGGCGCGTCTGATGGATGCGCTGGGGCAAGTGCGGACCGACCTTGACCGGATGCTGGAAAGGGAAGGCGGGCGGCTCGCCGGTGTGTCTGCGGAGGTGCTTGAGACCTTCCGATTGATGGTGGACGACGAAGGCTTTGTCGGGCGGCTCAAAGCTGGCATCCAGGCGGGCCTCTCGGCGGACGCGGCGGTGGAACGGGTTCGGGCGGAACACCGGACGCGGATGCAGGCGGCGAAGGACCCGTATTTGCGGGAGCGGCTCAACGATCTTGAGGATCTCGACAATCGCATCCTGCGGACTTTGGCCGGAAAGACCCGGATCACGGACCTGCCAGACAACACAATTCTGTTCGCCCGCGACTTGGGCCCCGCGGAGCTGCTCGATTATCCGTCCAAGAAGCTCGCGGGCGTGGCGTTGGAGGAAGGTGGAGCGGCCTCGCATGCGGTGATCGTCGCGCGGGCCCTGGGCGTGCCGATGGTCGGGCGGATGCCGGGTCTGTTGTCGCGGGTGGAGCCTGGCGACAAGGTCGTGCTCGACGGGGAGCGCGGGGAGACCTGGCTGCGGCCCGAGCCCGCGGTGCTCGCGGCCTTCGAGGAGCGCGCCAAGGTTCGGCTCGCCCGAGCGGAGGCTTACGCCAAGCTGAAAGATCAGCCGGCCATCACGCGCGATGGCGTTAGGGTCGCGTTGATGCTCAATGCCGGTCTGGCGATTGACGTGCAGCACCTCGAAGAGCTCGGGGCGGATGGCGTCGGGCTATTCCGGACGGAGTTCCAGTTCATGGTGTCGGAGGCGCTTCCGAAGCTGAAGGCGCAGACGGAGCTTTATCAGACGATTTTGGATGCGGCGAAAGACCGGCCGGTCACGTTCCGGACCTTGGATATCGGGGGCGATAAGCTGCTGCCTTATCTCTCGCCGCAACGCGAAGAAAACCCCGCGCTTGGGTGGCGCGCTTTGCGCATCGGTCTCGATCGCCCCGCGCTGCTGCGCTACCAGCTGCGGGCCTTGATCCAGGCCGCCGAAGGGCGTCGGCTGCGCGTGATGTTCCCGCTTGTGGCAAGTGCTGCGGAGTTCGAGGCCGCGCGGGCCTATGTCGATCGAGAGCTGGAATGGGCGCGGGCGCGGCTCGGTCGGGGGCCGTCGCAGCTTGAGGTGGGAGCGATGCTGGAGGCGCCTTCGCTTGCGTTCTGCCTGGACCAACTCAAGGGTAAGGCGGACTTTCTGTCGATCGGCACCAACGATCTGATGCAGTATTTCTTTGCCGCCGATCGGGGCAACGCCCGGGTGGCGGACCGCTATGATCTGTTGAGCGCGCCGGCGCTGCGGTTTTTGAAGACGATCCGCGAGCAGGCGGACGCTTCAGGCTTGCCGCTCTCGATCTGCGGGGAGGCGGCAGGTCGGCCTTTGGAGGCTATGGCTTTGATTGGGCTAGGGTTCCGCAGTCTGTCGATGCCGGCGACGGGGATCGGGCTTGTGAAGGCGATGATCCGGTCAATGGATGCGAGCGCCACAGCGACAATGCTGGACGGGGTCCTGAGCGACAGCCGCGCCAGTCTGCGGGGGGCGCTTTTGGCCTATGCGCGCGAGACTGGAATCGCCCTCGGCTGAGAGCGGGGCTGGGCCTTTCGTACGGGGGCTTTCCTGTCGGGTGAATCGGCGCGCGCGGGTGGGGTATTTGATTGAGCCAAACGCGATTCGGCCCTACATCTTTGTGGCGTGAAGTTTGCATCGCATTCCCGCGGTTGGGGCGGCGGTCGCTTCCACGCTTGAGGATTTCGTTTCATTCATGGCGGACGTGTTCCAGCCTCCTTCTACGCCGGCCAAAGATGGCGGCGCGGCGTCACTGCCGCACCCCGACTTTGTGGTGGAGTCGGTGGGGCCGGTCACGCCTGCGCCGATTACGGGGCCGCGGCTGACCCTGGACCCGAGCTGGTCTGCGGGGCGCAAGCTCTCTGAAGCCCGGGCGCAGCGGGGATGGAGCCTGGACGAGGCTTTCGCTCGAACGAAAATCCGGCCGGTTTACCTCGAAGCGATCGAGGCGATGGACGCGAAGATCCTGCCGGGTCGAGCCTACACCATTGCCTATCTGCGCAATTATTGCCGGGCGCTCGGTGTGCCCGAAGATGAGTTGATCGCCCAGTATCAGGCGGAGAGCGCCCTTTCGCGGGAGGATGCGCGGCCGCAAATCCGTGGACCAGAGTCGCGGCCCTCGCGCGAACGTCCGTGGCTTGCGGCCGCAATCCTCGGCCTTGTGGCGGGTGGGTTTGTGATGTGGCGGGCGCTCGGCCCGGAGGCGGCGAGCCTGACGCCGGCTGAAGAGCGGTTCACGCTGGATCCGTCTTTGGCGGCGCAGCCGTCGCCGGAAGCTCTTGCGTTGCGGACCTTGGAGATCCGAGCGTTGGCGGAAGCCAAGCTGGAGGTGCGCGGGGCGGACGGCACTGTGTTCTTTTATGGGACACTGCGGCCGGGGCAGGCCTATCGGCCGGACCCCGCGCCGGATTGGACGATCCATGCGCGGGACGGGGGCGCGTTCAGCCTAGCTATTCAGGGCCAGGACGTCGGGCTTCTGGGGGAAGCCGGCAAGCCGGTTCTGGGCCGGCTTGTGAGTTCAATCCCGCTGCCGGCGCCGCTTGGGCAGGTGGCGGCCGGGTCGGCGCCGTCTGACGCTCCTCAGCTGCGCTGATCTCTATTCGAAATAACTCTGACCCTGGCTGCGGGAGAGGGGTTGGGCTGCGCCGCGGGCGGCGTCGCGCTCTGCCTGGAGCCGCTGACGGCGGCGCAGCAGCCCGTCGGTTGTCTCGTAGGCCCCCTCGGCCACGATGAAAATGGCGGGAGCAAAGAGGGGCAGGACGTCAAACTGGCCCTGGGTGAACCAGTAAAACAGCTGCATCGCGGCCATGATCAGAACGCCGATGAGCCCCGCCCGGAGGGTTGCGACGACGCCGAACCAAGGGCTGTAAGCGAGCCGGGGCAGCCACGCGCGCTCCATGCGCCAGATCAGCAGGCCAGCGGTGACTGCGCTCAGGACATAACCCGCCAGATGAAACCAGATGTCGATCGTGAAACGGCTGATCCAGGCCGCGAAGGCCTGATAGGGCTCCGTCAGCGGCAAGCCCATCGTGAGGCCAAGAACAATCGGCAAGACAATGACTAAACGTAGCATGCAACGCGATCCCCACGCCTTTTGAGACGCATCGTCGCTGGCGGGCCGGTGTTGCGCAAGCCCGCTCGCGGCGGGGCGCGGGGCGCGCTATATAGCCGGGTATGAGCTCCAACCCGCAGACTCTTCACGATATCCGTCCCTGGCGGCGGATCGATCGACGGAAAAGCCGCCAGATCATGGTCGGCGCTGTGCCGGTGGGCGGGGGCGCGCCGATTTCGGTTCAATCCATGACCAATACGCCGACGCCCGATGTCGCGGCGACGGTGGCGCAAATCCGGGCCATGGAGGAGGCCGGGGCCGACATCGTGCGGGTGAGCTGCCCGGATGAAGACTCCACGGCGGCCTTCGCCCAGATTGTCCGGCAGGTGAGCGTTCCGCTCGTGGCGGACATCCATTTTCACTACCGCCGCGGGATTGAGGCGGCGATCGCGGGCGCTGCATGCTTGCGGATCAATCCGGGGAATATCGGCTCAGCGGATCGCGTCAAAGAGGTGGTGCAGGCGGCGAAGGACCATGGCTGCGCCATCCGGATCGGGGTGAATGCGGGGTCTTTGGAGCCGCATTTGCTGGAAAAGTACGGCGAGCCTTGCCCGGAAGCGATGGTGGAGAGCGCGCTGTTTCACGCCGTTCTTCTGGAGGACCACGACTTTCGGAACTACAAAATCAGCGTCAAAGCCAGCGATGTGTTCTTGACGGTCGCGGCCTATTCGGCGCTGGCGGAAGCGACCGACGCGCCTTTGCATCTCGGCGTCACCGAGGCCGGCGCCCTGCGGACCGGCACCGTGAAAAGCGCCATCGGCATTGGAAACCTGCTGTGGGCGGGGATCGGGGATACCATCCGGGTGAGCTTGGCCGCTGATCCCGTGGAAGAGGTGCGGGTGGGGCATGACATCCTGAAGTCGCTCGGCCTGCGGCAGCGCGGGGTGAACATCATCGCGTGCCCCAGCTGCGCGCGGCAGGGGTTCAACGTCATCAAGACGGTGGAGACGCTGGAAGCGCGGTTGGCGCACATCGCGGAGCCGATCTCGCTGTCGATCATCGGGTGCGTGGTGAACGGGCCCGGGGAAGCGCTGATGACGGATCTCGGCTTTACCGGCGGCGGCAAAGGCGCCGGCATGATGTATGTGGCGGGGAAGCCGGATCATAAGGTCGATAACGACGCCATGATCGAGCATATCGTGGAGCTGGTGGAAGCGAAGGCGCGGGAGTTAAGGGGGTAGGGGTGCACGAGGCCCAAGGCGCCCTCGATTGAGCGTTTATTGCGGGTCTGATTGCGTGTAGACTATGGCCATGTCCGTTTCGGCCCTCATCACAACAAATCCTGCGGTGCGCAGCGGTAAGCCCGTGATCCGGGACACCCGCGTGACGGTCACCGACGTGCTGGAGTACTTGGCCGGCGGGATGACCGAGGCGGAGATTCTGGCCGATTTCCCCTATCTCACCCAGGAAGACATACGGGCGTGCCTCGCGTTCGCTGCTGAACGCGAGCGGCGCATCCTGACGGCGCAGACTTGAAGCTTCTCTTCGATGCGAATTTGTCGCCGTCTTTGATTCGGCGGTTGGCCAACGACTACCCTGGCTCTGATCATGTCCTTAACCATGATCTCCCGGACGATCGCGCTATTTGGGATTTTGCCGCTGCTGCAGACTTTGTTGTCGTCTCTAAGGACACGGACTTTTTCAATCTGAGTATGGTCTTTGGTGCGCCGCCCAAGGTGGTCTGGCTGCGCATCGGCAATGCGGGGACCGCTGCCGTCGCAGGCTTGTTGCTTAGGGAGCGGTCGGCTTTGGAGGCGTTGATTGCGGATTACGATGCGGCCCTCCTGATCCTTAGGCTTTAGCCTCCACCCGTCGACAAGCGCTCGCTGATGCCCCATATCGGGGCCTCGCCTCCCCAGCCCCGGAAAGGGCGACGCTTCGCGCGTCGCGAAACGGCCATGTCTCTTTTGGAAGACCACCTCCAAGACACCTACCAATACCTGTTCGACGTGGCGCACGAGGGGCTGAAGGCCAACACCACCTTCGTGCCGTTTGGGGCCGCGGTGCGGAAAACAGGGGAGCAGATCCGCACCCACGTTGACATCGATTGGCAGTCGAGCGCGCCACAAGATCATATTTCGGGGCTGCTCGCGGCGTTCCGGAAAGACGACCAGGTCTCGGGGCTCATGGCGGCCGGGATTGTGTTCGACGCGGCGGCCGGGTCGGATCGCCTTGATGAGCGGGCTCTGGTGTTTCACCTGGAGGCCGCCAACGGGCGCGCGGTGCAAGTGGTCGTTCCCTATGCGCGGGTGGAGAAGCGGGTGGCGTTCGCGGAGCCGCAGCTCAGCGAGGTGACGCCCGAAATCTTCACCTCCGTGCTGCCGGAGTAAGGCTGGGTTTGCGATCATGGTGGATCTGAGCCGGCTTGAGCCGCGCCTGCGGGCGGCGGCGGACCGCTTTCAGCAGGTGGAAGCGCGGATGGCGGCTGCGACCGACGGGGCGGAGCTTGTGCGCCTTGCGCGAGAGCACGCGGAGCTGAAGGCTCTGGCCGACATCGTGGAAGGGCTGAGCCGGGCGCGCGGGGAGGTCGCGGGGCTTGAGGCTCTGTTGGCGGAGACCCCCTCCGGCGATGAGATGGCCGCGTTGGCGCAAGAAGAGCTGAGCGAGGCCAAAGAGCGGCTGGCGGAGCTTGAGCATCAGGCGCAGCGGGCGCTTCTGCCGAAGCGGGACGAAGACGACGCGTCCGTGATTTTGGAAGTCCGCGCCGGGACGGGGGGGGATGAAGCGGCGCTGTTCGCGGGCGATCTGGTGCGGATGTATCAGCGCTTTGCTTCCCTGAAGGGCTGGCGGTTTGAGGTGGAGGACGCCAACGAGACCGGCCTTGGGGGCTACAAGCAGCTGACGGCGACGATCACCGGGCCGGGCGCCTATGGGGTGCTGCGCTATGAGAGCGGTGTGCACCGGGTGCAGCGAGTGCCGGAGACGGAAGCCGGGGGCCGGGTGCACACGAGTGCGGCGACGGTGGCGGTGTTGCCGGAGCCGGAAGACGTGGCCATCGAGATCGACGAGAAAGACCTGCGGATCGACACAATGCGGGCGTCCGGGGCGGGCGGTCAACATGTGAACAAGACCGACAGCGCGGTGCGGATCACGCACCTGCCGACGGGGATCATGGTCGTCAGCCAGGAGAAGTCGCAGCACCAGAACCGGGCGCGGGCGATGAAGATCCTCAAGGCCAAGCTCTTGGAAATGGAACAGGAAAAGGCGCAAGCTGCGCGGGCGGCGGATCGGGCGGCGCAGGTGGGCAGCGGGGATCGTTCTGAGCGCATTCGCACCTATAATTTCCCGCAAGGGCGGGTCACCGACCACCGGATCAATCTGACGCTCTACAACCTTGACGACATCCTCTCCGGGCCGGGCCTTGGGCCGATCATCGAGGCGCTGATGGCGGAAGATGAAGCGGTGCGGCTTTTGGCGCTGCAGGAGGAGGCGTGATGGGGGAGACGCTGGTTTCTGCCTGGGGCAAAGGGCGGGACGCGCTCAAGGCCGCTGGGGTGGACAGCCCCGTCCTCGATGCGCGGGTGCTGTTGGAAAAGGCCGCGGGGGTTGAGCGCACCACGATTGTGACC
>JBILVS010000287.1:0-2580 GCA_044370335.1 Caulobacterales bacterium | reverse complement strand
TCTCCATCCCCGACTCCCCGAGTCGTTTGCGGAACAGTACAAAATCAGAGGGATCAAAGGGTTTGCCCGTTTGAAAATAGGTCCCTCCTGTGAAGTACTGCCAGTATAGATTTTCTATCCAGCGATCAATAACCGACTCGTCGGATTGATTGAACATCTGTTTTAATAACAATAGTCCTGCAATCTGTCGCACTGGGATGCTCGGACGACCTTGAACCGCATAGAATACTTCCAAAAGGCCCTCCACCAGCCCCAATCTAGCTCTTTTGATAACCTGACTAACTCATGATTCAGGTTGATGATCGAATCCAAACGAGAGCGAAACAGGTCGCCATTATCAAGCGGTAATTTTCCGAACAGTTCTTCCTGGTTTTATATGCTAAATTTCAATTTCCGGGGGAAAATTACGGAATAAATTGAAAATACAGAAACTTAAATCGCTGATATTCATTGATTTAGAAAATATATTTAAATTTATCAGGGTCGACAAATTAGAGACGAAATCAATGTATGTCGAAGCGTCCATTGAAGATTTTGTCAATGTTCAATTTTGATTATTTTGCCAGATTTGGCAAGTTCACCAATCGATCTTATTTCCCAAAAGTAAAGCCCACTGGGCAAAGCACTTGTTTCAACCTCCGTAACACCAATTGCCAAATACTCCTCTAGAACCAATCTACCCATAGGATCAAAAAGTCGGAAAACAGGATCGTGCATATTGGCACTTAAGGTTACGTTGATTCGATTGGTGAAGGGATTGGGTGAAGCCAGAATCTGTACGGCGATATTAGGGTTTTCAACAATTGTATTGCCGAGTTTTAATGTACGACAAAAAGTATTGCTTGAATTGGCATTGTTCACTGTAAGACACACATGGTAATCTCCTGGAGCAGAGAAGATGTGAGTGGGGTGTCGCTCCGTGCTTACATTATTTAAACCCGAGCCCGGATCGTCAAAATTCCATTCCCAAGACTCTGGTTCATAGTAAGACAGGTCATAGAAGTTCACAAGAAAAGGATTGATGGTATCCTGTTCCGAGCGCCACCAGGCCATTGGAAGATTGTCTAACCCAAGTGTATCACAGGCGGAGCCGTCTATCGGGCCAAGACGGTAATTGGGGAAATTTGGAAAACTATTAGCATTATTACAAGGTAGCTCAGTTCCTGGTTGTTGAAAATTGCAATCGAGCCCTAACTCATCAGGCTTATTAATTACATGAAGGGTTCGAGAACCACTACTTGTCACAACATAAATTTTTCCATCTGGCGCTAAAAAACACTTATCAAATTTTGTTGGGAAGGGGTCTAAATGTCCATTGTAGGTGCCTATTTTTACTCGGCTTTGGGCTACATTAACGGCTTGCAAATCAAATTGATACAAATACTCTTCAGTTGGAGCGTATAAAAAGCGAGAATTGGATGAAATTGCAATTCCCGAACCTGCGCTTCCGGTAATATGGATTTCTTGTCCATTGCTTAAACTGCCGGAACATCGATCAAAATCGTAAACATATAAATATTCCCAATTCGGCCCAAAGTCAATCCCTTGGCTTGATACATATTTGTTTCCATCTTGAGAAAAATAGGCATGGCCAAAACCTTCTTTCCGCTGTAAGCCTGTGTTTTGAATTGAATGTAAGCGAATACCGTCAGCGTCAATTAATAGGGTATAAAAACGATCAGTATGGCTTTCTCCCGCTAAAACCCACCAGTCCCTACCATTCGCATGTCGCACAGCGGTTAATTGCCCATAAGTTAAGGTGTCAGATATCAATAATTTTTTCCGCTCAACAACTCGGCCAAGTCCTCCATTTTCATTCATATCGATGATTGAATAATATAACCCAATGCCTTGAAAGCTCCACATCGGTGAGACTATATATTCTTCTGTTTCATGTATCAGAATGTATTTCTGCGGAATCTCTGGAAAAGGAACACAAACAGCTCCTTGTGGTATATCGCTACCTATCGGTTCCCAAACGTTGAGAGTGTCACCTCCTTCCATTTTTACATAATCTGCATTTTCTATGTATACTCCGTTGTAATAGAAGATTAAGCTCCCATACGCATCGCTCATACTCACATCGGTATCATTAAACCCCATATTGATTATTTGATTGTCGGTCAACTTAGCTCGACCATCCTCAAAGTTCATAACGTTTATTCCAAAAGAGTCATTATCAGGAGAATAAATACCTCCAGCATAACCAAACAACAAAGTGAAATCATGCTTTTGTGCGTACAGGATTAACGGACTTACTAAAAGTGTTACCAATAGGAAAGTCTTTTTCATGCGTACTTGATGTTAGTGGGGCCGGATATTTAAAAATCCGGCCCCAATAAGTTATGGAAGAATAATTAATTTCCCGCTAGCGCGAAGCTACCCAATCCCAAGCAAAACGCAGGCTGGCGCGATGGCTTCAGCCTCGTGCCGAGTATCCGCGTCGGCTTTGCCGACAAACGCAAGGTGGGCGCTTTAGTCCAAAATGGGATAACTACCTGCTGGTCAAGTATTTTGTATTGGACACTCATTTCATTGGTTGTTTGGCTTTTCAAAGTTAAGCGCAAAAAACGATTGATG
>JBILVS010000269.1:0-2584 GCA_044370335.1 Caulobacterales bacterium | reverse complement strand
CGGAACGTGGACGTGCGGGTGGCGACGCTGCCGTCCCGCTATGGCGAACGCGTGGTGATGCGGATCCTGGACAAGGATCAGGCCCTTCGCAGCCTTGAAGCATTGGGCCTTCCCGCAGGCGTCGAAACGCGATTGCGCACGATGCTTGCAGCCCCGAACGGCATCATCTTGGTTACAGGGCCAACGGGGTCAGGGAAAACCACGACGCTTTATGCGGCCCTCAATCTGCTCAATGACAAGGCGCGCAATATTCTGACAGTCGAGGACCCGATCGAATACGCTATCGAGGGGGTTGGGCAGACGCAGGTTAATCCCAAAATCGGGCTCACGTTCGCCTCCGGTTTGCGCGCCATCCTGCGGCAGGATCCTGATGTGGTGATGATCGGAGAAATCCGCGATGCTGAAACCGCCCAGATCGCCGTACAGGCTTCTTTAACCGGGCACCTGGTTTTCTCCACTGTTCACACCAACAGCGCTGTTGCGGCGATCACGCGGCTCAAGGACATGGGGATTGAGCCCTACCTCCTGGCTTCCACAGTCCGCGGCGTTCTGGCGCAACGGCTGGTGCGACGCCTCTGCGGGGCCTGTAAGAAGCCGGCAGTGATTGGGGAAGCCGAGCGGGCGCAGTTTCAGGCGCTAGGCATCGCCTCGCCGCGCGTTTTCGAGGCTCAAGGTTGCGCGGCGTGTAAAGGCACCGGCTATGTGGGCCGGATTGGACTCTATGAGTTCGTGACGGTGGATGACGACCTGAGGCGGCTTATCCATGCAGACGCCTCGGAAGACGAAATGGCGGCGTTGGCGTTCCGTGACGGCGAACCCTTACGATCCGCCGGTCTGCGGTGCGCGGCGGCGGGGATTACCTCATTGTCCGACGTGTTGCGCGCTTTAGGCGGGCTTGGAACGTCCTGACATGGCGCGTTTCACCTTCACCGCCATAGACCCGCAAGGGCGAGAGAAGCGTGGCGCCATCACGGCCGACAGCGAGACGGCGGCCCGGGCAGGGCTTGTGCGCCGACATCTTGTGCCTGTGGCGGTGCAGGCGGAGGGCGGTCAATTCCCCGCTGCAAAAGCAGAAGCGGTGGCGGCAATGACCGGGGTCGCTCGCGGCCTTTTGTCAAACAGACAACGCCTCTTGACGACACAACAGCTGGCGACCCTCATCGACGCCGCAGTTCCGGTCGATGAGGCGCTGGCGATGGTTGCGGCGCAACAGGACGACGCCAAGAGCCGACGGGTCCTTTTGGATGTGCATGGCGGGGTTGTTGAGGGAAAGAGGTTCGCTGAAGCGCTGGCGCTTCATCCAAGAAGCTTTTCAGGGCTTTATCGGGCCGCAGTGGCGGGTGGCGAACGGTCGGGCAAACTCGGACCGACTCTGCGGCAGCTGGGCGACTATCTTCGCCAATCTGAGAAAATCCGGGCTAAGATCGTCACGGCGTCGATCTACCCCATTGCTTTGGTCACGGTCGCTTTCGGGGTTGTCAGCGCCCTTATGATTTTTGTGGTCCCGACCTTGAGTGAGCAGTTCCGTAGCCTCGATCAGGAGCTTCCGCTCATCACCCGGGCGCTCATCGGGATATCTTGGTTCTTGTCCCATTACTGGCCGGCTCTCGCGGCGGCTCTTGCGGGTTTTGTATTCGCCGCAGCGACGATCGGTCGAAGGCTCATTGTGCGGCGGCAGGTGGACCGCTTTCTGCTTAATGCGCCAGTCTTGGGACGACGGATCAAATCGATCAATGCAAGCCGCTTCATGCGCGCCGTCGCGTTGTTGACCGGATCAGGGGCGCCGGTTCTGGACAGCGTGCGCGCCTCGCACGAGGCGGTCGATAACCTCATTGTGCGGGACGCCATCGCCTCGGTCGCTGCAGAGATCGAAGAGGGGCAGCCGCTTTCGCGCGCAATGCGCGCGAGTAAAGTTTTTCCGGCGATGGCTGCCTATATGGCTGCAAGCGGGGAGAACTCTGGCGAGCTGCCAGCGATGCTGGAGCGGGCGGCCGATCAGATCGATCAAGACACGGAAGCTTTCGTGGATACAGCGCTTGGGCTTTTGGAACCGGCGATCATCGTCACCATGGGGGCGATGGTGGCGGGCATTGTGCTTGCAATCATGCTGCCAATTCTTGAACTGAACAGGATGGCCTTAGGATGAGCCAGACAACCGAAAATCTCCGCCTACGCTCTGATGCGGGGGTCACCTTGATCGAGATGCTGATCGTGATCCTGCTGATCGGGCTCGTTTCCGCTATTGTTGCGATCAATGTGCTGCCATCCTTGGATCGAGGGCGGACTGAGAAGGCCCGCAGCGACATTGCGCAATTGGAGAACGGCCTGACCATGTTCCGGATGGATTTCGGCCGCTATCCGACGATGGACGAAGGCCTCACGGCTCTGGCGACGCCGCCGCCTCGGCCGGGCGGGCCGGGGACGGAACGCGGCGCACCCTATATTCGGGCGCTACCTTACGACCCTTGGGGTCGGCCCTACAGCTACGTCACACCGGGGGCTGAGGCAGACTACGAAATCTACAGCCTTGGCGCGGATGGCGTAGAGGGCGGCGAAGGAGCCGATGCGGATGTCCGATCCGGAC
>JBILVS010000288.1:0-2590 GCA_044370335.1 Caulobacterales bacterium | reverse complement strand
ATTCCGGCTGAAGGCGAAGAACCAATTTTCAACCCGGACAAGCGACCGTTCGGGCGGGATGAATTGTTGAAGGTCGGTAACCTGATCATCGCCACGGCCAACGCAATCGAATTATGACCACCCCCACCAAAACCACCGACACCAGACCCATCAGCGCGCAACTCTCCGACCCCGAGCCCGGCGACCGTTGGACGGACCTCGACCCCATGTCCGACCCTATCCTCGACCGGCTCCCCCAACAACGTGGCAAGCGCCAGGTGCGGAGCGTGCTCGCAATCCTCGACCAACTCAACCGGGAGGAAAGAACCAGATGAGCGAAAACCAATTACCATTCATCCCCGGATGGCTTGATTCTGCCGGATTATCAATGGCGGAGTTTCGCCACTACTGCCACCTTCGCCGCTGCGCGGATAACAAGACCGGCATCGCATGGCCGTCATACAAAACCATGACCAGCACTTGCGGGACCGGCAAGACCACCACCAGGCGATGCTTGGAAGAACTCGAAAGGCGCGGACTCATTGCCAAGATCGGGAAGCCTTTCGGCGGATCATGCCGTTACCGTGTTCTTGCTCCAATAGTGTCACCACAGGGACAAATGGACGTTGCCAATAGTTCCACCACGGGGACTATTGAAGCCGCTCCAATAGTTCCACCACAGGACCGCAATAATCCCTCTGGCGGAACTCCAATAGTTCCACCACAGGGACAGGAAGGTAAACCAAAGAAGGTAAACCAAAAGAAGGTGAACCAAAGCGGATCGCTTTTCGGATATGAGGACACGCTGCCTTTCAGTTCGGAACCATTCAAGGCCGCTTGGCAAACATGGGAACGTCACCGGAAGCAGAAACGAAGTTCGCTAACGGATGAATCAATCAAGATGCAATTCAAGGACATGATTGCCATGGGCGAGGAGAGATCCATCGCGGCCATCAATCACAGCGTCAAAAATGGATTCACCGGACTTTACGAGCCAACCGGAACCAAGGCCAGCCAACCCACCCAGCCGGCCAAACCGGGAACCACCACTATCAACGGCCAAACCTATCGCACCACATGAACGAATCTATCAAACCACCGCCCCATGCCGTCGGCCCGGAAAAATCCGTTGTCTCGGTGTTGCTCCGATATCCCGGAATGATTGACGAGGTGCCCGAACTTACCCCGGAACATTTCTATCTTCCGCGCACCCGCATCGTGTTCTCGCTCATTCAGGAACTCACCAGGAAGGGCCAGCCCATCGAACTGGTTTCGTTCGTTCAACTCCTCATCAATCGGGGCCAGCTTGAGACCGTCGGCGGTCCGTCCGAAGTCCATGACCTTTACGGCTATGAGCCAGCCCCCAACTACCTACGCCACCACGCCGACATGCTTGGCGAACAATTGGCGCGGCGCATGACGATTGCGGCCGGCCGGGAAATGGAGCGGGTAGCCTATGAGGCCGCAGAGGCATCTGAGATCATCGAAGTCATATCGCAACCCATCAGCGACATCAGCGACACACTCACCGGCAACCGGGCCGTGGTGAGCACCAAGGCGGTATTGCAAGACTGCATCGATCACTGGCAGGACCTCTGCACCGGGGCGGAGTCACCGATGGGAATTGAAACCAGCTTGGCCGAGATCAACGCCAAGTTCAACGGACTGCACGGCCAGCAAACAATCGTGATATCAGCTTACCCCGGCGGGGGGAAAACCACCTTGGCCGGCCAGTTCGCGATGGACGCGGCGACCAGTGGACACAACACCCTCGTGTGTTCGCTGGAAATGCCCGCCCGCGACCTCATGAATAGGATGCTGGCCTATGTGGCCCGCGTTCATGGCGACGCCGTCACGGACCCGAAGAAGTATTGCCGGGAGGTATCCAAGACCAGCGACCCCCCGAAGCACATCCTGAATGCGATTATGACAGCCGGCCGGAAAATCGGAACATCGCCATTCCTGATCGAGGATCTTCGCGGCAGTAACGTCCATCAGATCGCCTCGTGCATCAGGCGTGCCCACCGGAAGAATCCGCTGAAACTTGTGGTTGTGGATTTCGCCCAACGGATCCGCCCGATAGGCGACAACTCGAAGCAGAGCCGGGAGCAACAACTAAGTCACGCATCAAACTATCTGGCGGACCTTGCGAAAGAATTGGGATTCTGTCACATCCTCGCGTCGCAGTTGAACAAAGACGGCGCGGCCAAACATGCCGAGTCCATCAATGAGGATGCGGACCTGCATCTGCGGATTGTCCAGAATGGCGACAAGGCATCATCCGATTACAAAGCCCACATTGGAATCGCGGTGGACAAGGACAGGCACCACGGGCAAGACGGCGTGCTACTGCCGATCACCTTGGACGGGCCGATGTTGCGCTTCATCCCGAAACCCTTTGAAAAGAAATGAACCGACCACCACTAAGGCTAGTTTTGAGCGAGGAACAATCCGCTGCCATCCGTGAATCCGGGATCACGTTTGCCGTCATGGGACCGGGATCAAGTCCGGCGGCAACCGGGCGTTCGGTCATCTATCTTTTCGAGTGTGCCAACCAGCAAGCCGTGGATGCATTCGGCGTCGCGATTGGCAGTCACATCGCCACCCGCAT
>JBILVS010000272.1:0-2596 GCA_044370335.1 Caulobacterales bacterium | reverse complement strand
AAACTGTAGGTCGAACCGACGCGACTTGGCCAACCGCTGGATCGACACGGAGTTGAACATCTCCCTGAGATGTTTTCAACGGTTGAGAACCGGCCGCCGCGCGACTCTTTACATAGGCTCTTAAAAACGCTTGGTTCACATCGCTCATGATACGTTCCGTTGACTACGGGTTTCTATTTTCGAAACCATTGGCTTCGTTCGGATTAGGCAAAACGGCACCGAGAGGTATGTATTGCTTCTGCGCGGGCTTCTGCGAAGCATCCGTCGAGGGCTGAGTGATCCTCGATGGCGATGGCTTCGGCATACTAATCGGTTCGTACTGTGGTGCGATCGGCGGATAGGACTGGCCCGTCATTACCGGTGTCCCTCCATTGGATGAGGAAATCACACGCGATCCGGATTGGGGACGCATGACCGACTCCACTCTTGGGAGCCCAGGATCCGAAGCACCGCTCTCAGGACGTCGTTGACCATTGCGAAGCAATATAATGTCGCGAGTATTCAGAGACGGCGTTTCGGTTTCGATCGCTTCCCAACGAGCGCGATCTGCTTGAGCCTGTGCACTGCTGTTTGTCGCGGTTGCCGCACTCCCCGGAGTCATGCCTACCTTGGATGATGTCAAGCTGAACGGATTCGTTGCGGGACCATTGGCTACCGTACCGTTCGTCACCGTGCCGTTCGTCACCGTGCCGTTCGTCACCGTGCCGTTCGTCACCGTGCCGTATGGGCCGTTGGTGATCGTCGGTAGCGATCCGTTGGTAGCTGTATCGTTCCCCTTGTTGTTGACGGATTCTTGAGGAGCGGGTGGCAACAGGAGTGGAACAGCTCCCTTTTCAACGACCAAAGATTCCTTTTGCGGCGTTGGCAAGGCGATAGCCGGTGACTCGTTCGTGCCATGTTCGCGGTCAGGCATTTCCAACTGGCTGGGTGCTGGGTCGCTGTTTTCGGGTTCCGCTAGCGTAGTGGCGGGTGCCTGTGACGAGGTTGGCGCAACGGGAGCGACATGAGCGAGAGTATCGGATTCGGGTGAGGACTTCTTGCCTTGGGAATTCTGTTGATTTTGATACGCCAGTCCCGCGACCGCGACGAGCAAGACGACGATGGTGATGTTCGTCATTTGTGACGTCAGCTTGCTCAGCCAGGCGTCGGTTCGATTGGACGTGCTCCCCGTGGAGGAAACCATGATGGGTGCGGAATCGAAAGAGGTATTGTTCGCTGCGACCGTGGACTCGGTGACGGCTACGTCCGGCCGTGGTTCACGCATGGTTTGCCTGCCCGTAGTCGTTTCCGAGGCAACCCCGGAACTAGCCGCCGCGATGGCAGGCTGGACGTTGGGAAGGGAAAACAGAACCGGCACAGAGGTGAACCCCTGTCCGGTTGCATACGGATTATGCACGGTTCGGGTGGCTGGCATGGATCGATTCCTTTCGGCCGAGGATTCCCGTTCCCTGGGAAATGAGTAGACACAGGACTCTATCGTCCCTTATCGGCAAAATCTATACCGACTCTTTAGCCTTTGCCGATTGGTGAAACTGGGTGTTTTGGGGATTTTCTCCCGCCTGTACGGGGAAGGATACCCCCGCGTTGGACTTGTGACCTTTTTTCAATCGCCGTACACTGCTCGATTCGCGTAATTGCAGTGGTTTTCCAGTTTTTCCCTTCCTGGCGTGTTCCCGATGAGCCTGAGCAAATCGAGTCTTGGGAGCCTCTGCCTCCTCTTCGGATGTCTTGTCGCGTCCGGAGTGGCACAGGAGTCGGAAATTCGCGAAGTAACTCAGGGTTCGCGGGCCCAAGGGTCGCCAGCAAGTTGGCTCGAGGTTGTCTCCAATCCAGTGACCCTCCTGCTCCTGATGGCCATGGTTTTTTATCTGTTGCTGATCGTTCCTAGCTATCGGTCGAGCAAGAAAATGCAAAAGGACTTGGATCAAAAGCTAGCCAACCTAAAGAAAAATGATCGAGTGGTGACATCCTTTGGGGTCCATGGCGTGGTTGCCGGGATCCACAGTGAAACCAAAACCGTCACCCTTCGTATCGATGAGAACACTAACGCAAAGATGACAGTGAATCGAGAAACGATTCGCGTTGTAAACAAGGACTGATCAACTCATGTTCGAATGTTTTTTGAATTTCGTACTGGCCCAGGCTGCTCAAGGTCCCGCGCTAGGCTCGGGCGATGCGACCGCCACCGACTGGAAAGGTCTGATCGACATCGGGTTGTTCCTGCTCGCGGTGATCATCCCCTTCGTCCTGGGCAAACTCGTCTCCAACGGCCTCAAGATGCCTAGCCATGCGATGGCGTTCAGTTGGATCTTGCTCGCAATGATCGCCACGGGGATCGTGCTCGCGACCGGGACACTGCGACTGGGTCCGGACATCAAGGGGGGAACCAACCTGATCTACCAGATCGACCCCAATTCGCTCGGTAACACCGGCACGCGAGTGAATGCCAAGGACTTCATCGCCCCTTTGGTGAACCGCATCAATCCCTCCGGCACGAACGAATCGGTGATCCGCCCGCGCGGCGATGACCAGATCGAAATCATCATCGCTGCGGTGGACGAAGCGGAAATCGATGACATCAAGAAGAAAATCACCA
>JBILVS010000268.1:0-2598 GCA_044370335.1 Caulobacterales bacterium | reverse complement strand
AAGACATCGATGATATGGGCGGATGCCTCATGCCCCTCAATCAGGCCCTCACTCATATCGCAAACAACAGCATCTTCTGGACCTGGACCTGATCAAAAACGTACAAAGTCGAGCTTAGTTTCTGACTCAGTAAGATTAGGGACCTTCATTAAAGATCAAAGCGGCGTTCTGGTGGGCGATGTAATCACGGAAGCCGACGTGGTGCGTGGTGTGCGCATTGAGCCTGCGGTTAAGTCGAGCCCCAATGGTCCCGACTTCCGCATTGTGGCGGCGATGGGCGCTGATTTCGGCGCCGGCTGGAACAAGCTCAGCGCGGGCGGCAAAGCCTATGTGAGCTGCAAGCTGCAAGGCGTCACGTTTAATGGCGGCGACCCGCTCTATCCCATCCTCGTGGAAAGCGTTCAGCAACCGGGCACATACATCATGGCTTGGGACAAGAGAGATCCTGCCAGAGCGCTTGATCTCGGCCCAGTGGCGCCCAGTGGTCGCAACGCCCCCGCGGACGCCGCGCCTGCACCCGGCGGGAAGACCAAGCGCGGCTAATCCTCGCGCTGGGGCACGGCAAGCTTTATGATCATTGGAGAGTTTCGGCTGGATAGGGCAAGCGGACGCTTCACCGGCTCCGTGCGCACACTCACCTTGAACATCGAAAAGATCGTGATCGCGCCTGCCGCGCCGAGCGCTGTCCGCCGTCAGAGCGCGCGCCTGACTTTCGCATCTATGACGGCAATGATTTGGAGCTGGGCGCGGCTTGGCGGGCGCCGGCCGGCGGCGAGGTGGTCCTCACGGTCCAGATCGATGACCCGGCCTTCGCGGCCCCCCTCTCTGGAGCGTTGATCGCCCGAGACGCCACCCGATTTTTCTTGATTTGGAACCGCCGCAAAGCCACGGCCAATGCTGCCTAAGGGGTGCTACAATGGCACTCTGCGAGAGGGGCTCATTGCCGCCCCTCTCGCGCTCTCCCGCCAGGATTTTTTGACAAGGATATGGGTTTCGGACTTTGGAGCGTCGATGCGCTTTGACAATCCTACCGAAGGCCCGCCGCTGAGCGGATTCTCTTGCTGCGCCGGTCTCCTTGTCTCCTGCACAAGCTGCAAACGGACGGTGTTCATGGACATGACCGACGCCCGAAAGCGCTTCCGTCCAACCATGTCCATGCGCGCAATCGCCCGCGCCTTGAAATGCGCGGTCTGCGGCGAGCGGCGCGCCGAAGTCATGCTCGCTGCCAATGCCTATTGATGGCGTGATCAAGCGGACGCCTCCACAAGGTGACGCCGGCAAACTCCATTTCCCATAACATAGATTATTCGCCTATGTCATTGATTCCCGACGCGCTTTTAGTTTCGTTCGGTGCAAGCCCTTAGGGTGTGCCCCCGCCAGCGGGGTCGCCTGGTTTCCGTCGCATAATCTCGCCAATCGGACGCGCCTGATCGAGGGTCGCTTTGATCGCCGCCTGCTCTTCCGCCGACAGCGCCAGCGCAAAGGTCCGGCGATTAGGCACATGCGTGGGGCTGAGCGCTTCGTCCATGATTGCCGCCGCCGACTGAATCCGCTGCTCCCCTTCCAACGCCAACAGATAATCCATGGTCGAGATCGGGATGACCTGGTCATGCCCGCTAAGGACGCGCATCGCGCCGTTGTCTTGGAACAGCATCAGGACACGCTCGTTTGGCGCCAGCGGCAGTGTGGTGACGACTTCACTGGCGCAGCGCTCTCCCATGCCCCGTTTCGGTTGCCCCGTTTGCGTCCACTGGCCGAATGTTTGTGTGGCGACAATGTGAACGCGATGCGCATTGGCCTGTTGCCAGGCCAATGTGCGGGCCGCATCGATCGCGGCTTCGCCGGCGCGGGTGTTGGCGATGGTTGCTTCGTGGAACACGCCGTCAGGAATGAACAGAGGCAGATCGGCGTAGAACAACACATCAAGGCTGTCGGCGCGTGACAAGGTGATGAGCGGCGTGGCGTCGGTCATCAAAATCCGGGTCTTGAGCGGCGGCGCGCTAGGCGACATCGGGCCTCTTCGTCTGCGCCGCGAGAATGGCGCGCAAAACCGACCCGTTTTCGGTGGTGCGTTTTGGGGCAGGAAGGCCGCACTCCACAAGCAGAGCGTAGGCGTCGCGAAGGGTGAAGTCCTCGCGACCAAGCTTCATCGCGAGCTGGTCAACAGTGATGGCGCCGCGGGAGAACTCTTCAAGGAAGGGGCGATCAATGGCCTGGGTCATAGATCAAGCCTAGCACACAACTCGGGAAACCAGAATGGTTTCAATCGCCCGTGACGATAACCCACTGGCCCTGCTCGCTTTTTGGCGGCCCATTTAACAGAAGACAAATAATGCTCCCACAGCCACTTGGCTCTCTGTGGGCGCGTCGATCGCCCTTTCCCAGGTCAGGCGTCCTTAAGGGACTTTGTGCGGCCGTGCGTCGCATCTGAAAGAGGCGTTTGTGTAAGAGCCCAACCGAAAATTAAGGTGAGTGATTTCAGTGACTTGCGATTCTCTGTGGTTGCGAAGCTACGGAGAAGCCCAATGCCATGGACTGAAATCACTCGTGGCTACCATGACAGACGTTCGCTGCGCTATGCAAGCGACTGCACGGATG
>JBILVS010000104.1:0-9524 GCA_044370335.1 Caulobacterales bacterium | reverse complement strand
AGCTGCGCCGTTCCGGTCCCACCCTTGGCTCTGCGGAATTTATCGAGCCGCGCTAGGTGCTTGTCGCCCGCCCCTTTCGGCAGCTCCGGCTGCTTGTCGCCGGCCTTGATCATGTCGCCGCAGCGCAGGCCCGCGGCCCGGCCAAACACCACAAGATCGATCAGCGAGTTGGAGCCAAGCCGGTTCGCCCCGTGCACCGACACGCAGGCCGCTTCGCCCACCGCCATCAGGCCCGGCACGACCTTATCTGGGTCCCCGTCCGCCTTGGTGAGCACCTCGCCGAAGAAGTTCGTCGGGATGCCGCCCATATTATAGTGCACCGTCGGCAGCACCGGGATCGGCTGCTTGGTCAGGTCCACGCCGGCGAAAATCTTGGCGCTTTCCGAGATGCCGGGCAGCCGCTCGTGCAGAATTTTCGGATCCAGGTGATCAAGGTGCAGATAGATGTGGTCCTTCTTCGGCCCCACACCCCGCCCTTCGCGGATTTCGATGGTCATCGCCCGGCTCACCATGTCCCGCGGCGCGAGGTCCTTCACGGTCGGCGCATAGCGCTCCATGAACCGTTCGCCGTTGCCGTTGGTGAGATAGCCGCCCTCGCCCCGCGCGCCTTCGGTGATCAGGCAGCCCGAGCCGTAAATCCCGGTCGGGTGGAATTGAACGAACTCCATGTCCTGCAACGGCAGGCCCGCCCGCAGCACCATCGCGTTGCCGTCGCCGGTGCAGGTGTGGGCGCTGGTGCAACTGAAATAGGCCCGGCCATAGCCGCCCGTCGCCAAGATCACGCGTTGCGCCCGGAAGCGGTGAAGCGCGCCGTCCACGAGGCTCCAGGCCGTCACCCCACGGCACGCGCCCTGCTCGTCCATGATCAGGTCAAGCGCGAAGTATTCGACGAAAAACTCGACGTCGTAATTCAGCGATTGCCCATACAGCGTGTGCAGGATTGCATGGCCCGTCCGGTCGGCGGCCGCGCAGGTCCGCTGCACCGGCGCCTCGCCGTAATTCCGGGTCATGCCCCCGAAGGCGCGTTGATAGATCTTGCCTTCTTCCGTCCGGGAAAACGGCACGCCCCAGTGCTCAAGCTCGTAAACAGCCGCCGGCGCGTTCTGGCAGAGATACTGGATCGCGTCCTGATCGCCGAGCCAGTCCGACCCCTTCACGGTGTCGAACATGTGCCAACGCCAGTCGTCCTCGCCCATATTGCCAAGGGCGGCCGAAATGCCCCCTTGCGCGGCCACGGTGTGGCTGCGGGTCGGGAACACCTTGGTCACGCAGGCGGTTTTCAGCCCAGCTTGGGCGCAGCCTACCGCGGCCCGCAGGCCCGAGCCCCCAGCGCCCACCACGACGACGTCAAATGTATGATCGATCCAGCTGTACGCGGCCAAAACTCAGCTCCCCAACAAATTCAGGCGCCAACGCTGATGCGCAAAATGGCGAATAGGCTGGCGGCGGCCAGCGCGATGCACACCGACAGGTTCAGAAGCAGCAGCGCCATCTTCGTCACGGGCCGGTGAATATAGTCTTCCACCACGACCGTGAGCCCAAGCCACATATGGTGCAGGCTCACAAGGACGAACACCGCGAGCGGCGGCGCCACCCATGGATCGGCCACCCAGGCCCGTGCGCCCTCGTAGCCGAACGGCAGGTGCATCGCCGCCGAAATGACAAACCACGGCGTCAGCACCGCCAGCAGAACCGATGTCACGCGTTCCGCAATGAAATGCCCCGTCCCGGACCGGGCCGAGCCGTTGCCGCGCACGCGGCCCAAGGGGGTTCTGAAAGTGTCGCTCATCGAGGCCCCCTTAAAGATTAGCCAAAGCCCAGATGCCAATCGGCCCCGCCAAGCAGAAGGCGAATGCCAGCCAGGCCGTGGCGTTGGCGGTTTTAGGCTCATGGCCCCGGCCCACATCCCAAACCAGGTGCCGCAAGCCCGCCACGAGGTGGTAGCAGACCGCGAGCGTCATCGCGTAAAGGGCGAGCTGGCCAAAAATGGATTGAAAGAACGCGTCCGCGATCGCGAAGGCTTCAGGCCCCGCCGCGAGGGCCACAAGCCATACCGCAAGCCCAATCGCCCCAACATAAAGCGCCACTCCGGTCGCCCGTGTGAAGATCGAAGCGGCCATGGTCACATGCCACCGCCACACGGTCACGTGCGGCGATAGCGGTCTTGAGCTGGGCTTTGCGGCGCCGGCCATCAAAAGCTCCTGTCTTTGAGGAACATACGCAGAATAATGCGGCGCGGATCGTACGGCGCGTCGGTTTGAAGTCAATTGCGCTGAACGGTTGGAGTTTGACGCGGTCCTTAGGGCGAGACCGGATCCTCCAGTGAACAGAAGCCCCGGGCGATCCGTCTGTCTAATGCCGCAAGCCCGTTAAGACGCGCAGAAGCGCGGTCAGCGCTTTCCGCCAGCGCCGCCAGCCCAGACTGGTAGCGGCGCAGCTCTGACCAGTCGGCCACATCGAACAGGGTCAGGTCAAACCGAGTCGTCGGCGCTGACACGTCCTCCCCTTGGGCCCCAAAGGTCATGCGCGCGTTCGAAAAATCAAACAAAGCGCCTTCCACCGCGGCCTGTTGCTCCGGCCCCTGCGACTGCCCAGAGATCAAGTTCGCTGTTGCGCTCAATGGGGCGGCGAGGATCGACCGCATCGTCCGATCCGGTGTCGGCGCCAAACCGATAAAGGCGTCCGCCCAGGTCCGGTTGATGATATCGAGGCGCAAATCCAGCCGTTGCGCGATCCGCGCTTCAAGCCCCGAAGACGCGTCGGCCTCCAGCAGCATCGTGGCGCTCAGCTGCTCGGCGGCGAAAACGGCGTCCTGGAGGACTCCAGCGAACCGGATCAAGTCCTGCAACTGCCGATCCCGCTGCACCACATCGGCCAGGGCCTCCAGCGCCGACGCCCCTTCGCCCGCTGCGCCTTCCTCGGGCGGCGCTTGGCGCAGAGCATTGAATCGGGCGTCGATGAACGCGTCCAGGTCCGCCTGCATCAGGCGCGCGGCCTCTAACTGTGTTTGCAACGACGCCTGGGCTGTCCGCAGGTCGTTAATCGAAAAATGCAGCTGGTCGGCGTGGCATTGCGCCAGCTCCACCGCCGCGCCAGCCTGCCGGGCAAGGGCGGCTTGGGAGGACTGATTCACCACATCGCGCAACACGAGCGGCGCCACGGCGAGCACCCCGAAAGCATCAGTGGTGGACCGCACCGCCCGCCCTCCGGACGCCAAAAGGCCCAATGCGCCCGCCCCGCTCAAGGCCGAGGCGCCAGCGTCCACTCCGATGGCCCCTGCGGAAAGGCCACGGTAGAAGGTCTGACAGTTCCGCGCTCTGGTCATGGCGGCGCTGTAGGTGACCACGGTCGCCGCCTCTTGGGCCACCTCTTGTTCGGTGTGGTCGCCACCGGTCAGCGTATTGACCAGGGCGTTCTCCCCCGTGCCGCGACAGCTGTCGCGGGCCTCGCGAACACCAGCCAGCGCGTTCTGACTATAGTTGCTAATGCCGCTCCAGGTGGAACACCCAGACGCCGCCAGCATCGCGACCCCCGTCGCGCCCAGCTTCCAAAACCGCCGCATGGCTCCCTCCCCGCACAGGTTAATGTCGCCTTAACCATAGCCGCAAAAGGGGAACTCGCAACGCCTTCACCCCCGCTTCGGGATCGCCGCCCAATAGTCAAAATCCAGGATCACCGCCGGGTCATACTCCCCAGCTTCGGTCTTATAGGGGAACCCCGTCGCAGGCTTGTTCTTCAGCGCGACTAGCCGCAGCCGCAGCGCCCCAAGGCTTGGCGTCAGCTCCGCCTTGTCCAGGACTTCGCTCCAGGCATAAACCGTATCCCCCGCAAACAACGGGTTCACGTGCCGCCCGGCGTTGATCGCGAGCATCGCCGCAGCGTTCGCCAGACCATTGAACGCCAGCGCCCGGGCCAACGAAATCGCCACACCCCCATAGATCAGCCTCTTGCCGAACCGCGACGACGCCTGCGCCAGCCCGTCGAAATGGACCTTGGCCGTGTTCTGATAGAGCCGGGTCGCGATCTGATGTTCCGCCTCTTCCACGGTCATGCCGTCGACGTGATCGATCTTTTCGCCAACGACGTAATCGTCGTAGGCGAACGGCGAGCCCCCGAGCCCGAAGTCATAATCCTGGCCCGTCAGCCCGTCCGGCGCGATCAGCCGGTCTGCGGTCACAGCCGCAGGCAGGTCCGGCGTCACCGGCGCCGGCGCGGGCGCTGCGGCGTCGCGCTTGTTCACCATCACCCAGCGCACATACTCCAACACCGGCTCTTCATGCTGGTTCAGGCCGCGGGTGCGGACATAAACCACACCGGTTTTGCCGTTGGAGTTTTCCTTGCGCCCGATAACCTCGCTCTCAGCCCGAAGCGTGTCGCCGACCTGCACCGGCCGCAGAAACCGCCCATCGGCGTAGCCGAGATTGGCCACCGCATTGAGCGAAATATCCGGCACGCTTTTGCCGAACACCAGATGAAACACCAAAAGCGGATCGACAGGCGCCCCAGGCAGCCCGCAGCCCTGAGCAAAGGCGTCCGCACAGAACAGCGCATAGCGCGAGCCCGTCAGCGCAAGGTAAAGCGACGCATCCCCATCGGTGACGGTTCGCGGTGTGGCGTGCCGCAACACCTGACCGCCGCGGAAGTCTTCGAAGAAATGGCCGGGATTTGATTTCATCATGGCCGAGGGGGTTGCCCGTCCGGGCCCGTCCCGTCAATCCGCCCAAACGCCCGATCGCAAGGTTAAGATGTGGCCTGCAGCCACCGCCGAACCGCTGCTTCCCCAAGCCCGTTCACGATCACCCCGGGCACGACGGCGCCCAGCCGCTCCAGCCCCCGCCGCGCCACGGCCAAATGCCGCACCAAGGTGGCGTTCCACGCGGCGACAAGAACCACCGCATCGGCCTGCGTCGCCGTCAACCGCCCATCCACAAGCCCCACCGGCCCGCAATCCAGCACCACAAGATCAAACCGCGCCTTAAGCCCCGCCAGCAGGGCAGGCAGTCGCGGATGCCCGTAAAGCTCCCGCGTCGACGACGAGCCCTCCCCTTGCGGCAGAATGATCAGACTGGTGAAGGCGTCCTGCGCCATGTGCCCTTCAAGAAGCCCCGCCCCACCGGGATCGTCCAGCGGTTCATCCAGCGCCGTCCACAACCCCCGACCCTGATCGAGCTCCAACAGCACGCTCAGGCTCCGCTCCCGCGGATCGGCGTCCACCAGCGCAACGCGTTTGCCCGCCGCCGCCGCCGCCCGCGCCAGGGCCAGAGCCAATGAACTTGTCCCCTCTCGGGGCGCTGCGGCGATCATCGCCACCGAAAGCCCGGCTTCCCCCGCGCGCCACCGCCCGATACTCCCCGCTGCGGTCCGAATCGCCTGCGCAAACACAGACTCGGGCGCGCTCACGATAAGCCCCCCCGGATAGCGCAGGTCCGGCGCCACAGACCGTAAATCCCGCGCGCTCAGGAACGGCGCGAGCGCCAGAACGGGCGCCTCCGCGATGGCTTCGAGCCGGTCCGCTGTGGTCGCCGCCAGCCGCGCGGGCGCCCGCACAAGCGCCAGCAGGATCCCCAAGATCAGTCCCAGACAAGCCCCGGCGCCCGCCGCCGCCGCCCAGAGGGTTGGACCGGCAGTCCCAAGGGACGCAAACAGTCCCGGCTGCAGAAACGCCCACCCGCCCCCGGCGCCCCCCCCGGCGATCCCGGCGCTCAGCAGAAACGGCCAAGCCCGCGCCAAAACCGCGCCCCCGCCGCCGCGACGCAAGGAGCGTTTGAAACGCCAGCCGCTCCCTGCCCCGTGATCTCGCATCATGCGCGCCAGTTGATCCTAAAGACATTCCCCCGGATCAGGGAAATGTCCCGAACATTGATGGTCGTCAATCACACTGACCTAAGAACCAAAGGTCAAGGTCAGACCCGCCCGGCATGTGCAAGACAGGAGCGCGCGCGCCCGGTGGGCGAGCGACATTTCCCGCCTCGGCGCCTGCTTTGTATTGTGGGCTTGCATCTTCCGAAAAGACTGCGGCCAATGCCGCGCCCCCAGTGTAACGGTGAGCCCGTTGCATCAGCCTTCCATTTCCTAGAACCTTGATCTGTGGTGAAAAAACAAGCCTCCTCCGCCGCCAAGAAGTCCTCCGCGACCGGCAAAGCCAAGGCCGCGCCGGCCCCGGCTGCTGAGGTCCTGACGGCCGAGGCCTGGGCGGAGGCCGACTTGGCCCTCGCTGAAGCCTTGATCGCTCAAAGCCGCGTGGAAAGGGGCCTCCACGCTCTGCGCCGCAAGCTGGCCCGCCGCAAGGACAAGGCCCTGATCGAGGCCTGCGACGCCCTCGACGGCGAAGCGCTCCTGTTAACCCAAGGCCTCTTGCGGGCCGCCAAGGCGCGAGGCCTGAGCCTTTTCGGCTCTCCCGGTGCTGAAGCAAGCTTTGACCCCAAGCGCCACCGCCCGGTGAAAGGCGAGGTCGCCAAAGCCGCCGCAGTCAAAGTCACCGGCCCCGGCGTGGCGTTGGGCCGACAGGTCCTGATCCCCGCCGAAGTGAAACCCCAGCGGACAGCTAAGCCTTCGTCTCCGCGTCAGGCGCCCCCCCAGGCCAACCGCGCGAAAGCGGCGTCCAGGCCCGTCCCCGCCAAATCACCGCTGCGGCGAAAGCCCCCCGCATGAGCGCCTCGGGGTGGATTGTCAGCGTCGATTTCGGCACGGCTTTTTCCAAGGCCGCCGCCGTGCCGGACGGTCTCAGTCCCGCTGACGCCCGCCGCCAGGTCCGCGCCCTGGCCCTCGGCGCCGTCGCCGGCGCGCCCTCGCCGATGCTCGCGCCCTCCATCGTGTTTCTCAACCAAGGCGAGGTGACGTTCGGCCCCCTCGCCCAGGAGCGGGCAGCCAATGCCGGTCCGAAGCGGGAGCCCCTCCGGTCTTTCAAGCTGCTTCTCGGCGCCGCCGACCTCACCGCGGTGACGGCCTCCCGCCCCAATCGCCTCATCGATCCCGACAGCGCCTTCGTCTATCGCGAACTGATCGTGCTCTATTTGGCCTACCTCTTGGGCCTGGTCGATGAAGCCTTCGATCCCCAAGGCCCAGCCGGCGCGGCCCAAGCCCAGCTCCGCTACACTCGGCCGGGCTGGTACACTGACCGAACCGCCGCTGATCACGCCTTTATCCGCGACCTGTTCGCCGCAGCCCGCGGCGCCCTCGCCGCCCTTGGCGCAGGGTTTTGGCGAAAGCCCCTGACCTATGAGGCCGCCCATCGAGCCCTCAAAGCCAATCCCGCCCCGGTCTTCGTCGATGGCGGGTTGTTTGAAGCCACCGCCGTCGCCATCGGCTTCCTGCCCGATCCCTTGCCCGTTCCTGAACGGCTGCTCGTGGTCGATATCGGCGCCGGCACCACCGATATCGGGGCCTATATCGCAGCCCCCGGCCAGCCGATCCAGGAGATCGCCGCCGCCCGCCGTGTGCTCACGATCGCCGGCGACGCCGTCGACCGCGCCGTTATGGACGCCGTCCTCGCCAAGGGATCGGTCGCCAAAAAGCCCGATCTCCAAGCCGCTTTCTGGCGCAGCCTGCTCAGCGTCATCCGCACCCAGAAGGAAACGCTTTTTGATTTGGGTCGCATGGCCGTGCGCTTTAACGGCAAGCCCGTGGTTGTGACCCTCAAGGAGGTCGAGCGCGGACCTTTGTACAAAAGCCTAGTCTCAGAGGTCACGGCCGCCTTCACCAAGAGCCTCGCCGCCGCCGTCGAAGCCGCCCGCGCCGCCGACGCCCAGAGCCTCAGCCTCGCGCTGGCCGGCGGCGGCGCCGCGTTGCCCTTCGCCCAAGACATGATCCGCCGCGCTAAAGCGCCGGGGTCCCGTTTCGCCCTGACCGCGCTGCCCGATTGCCCCCCTTGGGCCCATGACCCGGTGTTCAACGGCGCCCTCGCCCCCCACTACGCCAAGATCGCCATCGCATTGGGGGCGGCCCTTGCGCCGCGCGACATTCTGATCGCTGGCGGGGTGCGCTTCTAAGGCCCACTAATGCCATGCTTAAGCGGACGCGCTTGAGCCTTGAGGTCTGAGGCAATCCAGGGCATGGCCAGAATGTTCAAGTTCTTGTTTCCTCCCCGAAGACAGCCTGCGGCTGAAACGGCGGAGACCCTGAAGGCTGCCTCACCCGTGACCGTCCCTGTCGCCCCCGCGCCTGTGAAATCCCCGAACGCCCCCACCGAGGAAACCGTCCTCAGCGTGCGGCACTTCACCGATCGGCTTTTCGCCTTCCGAACGACGCGCCCTTCAAGCTTCCGCTTCCGCTCCGGCGAGTTCGTGATGATCGGCCTGATGGTAGACGGCAAACCCCTGCTTCGCGCCTATTCCGTGGCGAGTCCCGCCTGGGACGACACGCTGGAGTTCTACTCCATTAAAGTCCCCGACGGGCCCCTGACCTCGCGGCTTGAAAAAATCCAACCCGGCGACGTGGTGTTGTTGGGTCGCAAGGCCACAGGAACCCTGATCCTTGACGCCCTCACCCCGGCCAAACGGCTGATCATGTTCGCCACCGGCACCGGCATCGCCCCCTTCGCGAGCTTGATCCGCGACCCCGACGCCTACGAGCGCTTCGAGGAAGTGATCTTGATCCACACTTGCCGCCTCAAGGCGGAGCTGACCTATGGCCTGGAATTGGCGGCCTCTCTTAGGGATGACCCCCTTGTCGGTGAGATGGTCGCGGGCAAGCTCAAACATATCGCAAGCTGCACGCGCGAGGACTTCACCCTCACCGAACGCATCACCGCCATAATCGACGCCCCCGGCCGCTTTGCCGAACTCACCGGCGCTCCGCTGTCGGCCGAAACCGACCGCGTCATGATCTGCGGCTCCCTTGATATGAATGCAGACCTGCGCAAGCGCCTCGATGCGCTGGGCTTCCAAGAAGGCAGCGTCGCCAGTCCCGGGCAGGTCGTTGTCGAAAAGGCCTTCGTCGGCTGACTGCCTTTGCAGCTGTCACACGCGCCGCAAGGTGTATCGCGGATCTGGCCAACTGGACGCCGGTCTGCGTTTCCTAGGCGGCTTCGCGCGCTCCAGCGTCTGCGCCGCCGCCCACGCCGTCCGGCAGATGTGCAGGATCTGCGGCCAAGCCGCGTCCAGTCCGGCGACCTCCACGCTCAAGGTTTCCGCGTGGTCGGCGTCTTCCAGGGCAAGGTCCATGCACCAGCGCGCCCGCGACCGCCGGCGGCTGCCGCCCGGCACGATCGTTTTCCGCGCTGCGATCGACCGCACGGAGCGCCAAGAGGCGCGCCACACCCTGTCTCCGCTGGGCGAGCACACAGCGCCCCCTTCCTCGTCGATCCCCTAAAGCCTGCGCCCGTCGTCCTTGCCTAAGGTTGGCCCGACACAAGGCCCCGGCCCAGCCGTCGACCGCGTCCGGGGCGGCGTCGTGAGGCTCAGGTTCGGCAACGGGGTCGCGCATGCTTGCCTCCTGAGAGCTCCCTCTGTGTGACGGCCCGTCGCCGTAACGCCGGTCCCGAGAAAGGCCCTCCCGAAACCAGACATGGGCGGTTCAAGTTCCAG
>JBILVS010000103.1:0-9536 GCA_044370335.1 Caulobacterales bacterium | reverse complement strand
CCGAAGGGGCGCTGGAGCGGCTGGAGGTGTTGTCTGATCCCCCGCCGCAGCCGCCGCATCCGTTCACCGGCCCGAACGGGGAGACCACCTCGCTTCCCGACATGCGGGGCGACATTGTGCTGGTGAGTTATTGGGCCACGTTCTGCGCCCCCTGCCGGGTGGAGATGCCGACGCTGGGGGCTCTTCAACAGCGGTTCGGCGATCAGATACGAGTGACCGCCATCAGCATCGATGAGGGGACAGAAGCTGACGAAGCCCGCGCCATGCTGCAGGAGCTGACCGGCGGCCGCCTGGCGTTTTATCACGACATCAGTCGCTGGACCCATCTTGACAGCCGCTCCGGCTGGTTGCCGCTCACGGTCATCTATGACCGCAACGGCTCCGAGATCGCGCGGCTGGCTGGCGACGCCGACTGGTCAAGCCCTGAAGCCGCGCGCCTGATCCAGGCTGTGGTCGCCGATCACCCTCCGGACTGAACTCCGGTCTGAAGCGACGACAAGGCGAGTTGCACCCGCGACCCTTGCGCCAGGATTTGCCCAACCGGGGCGGGCGTGGGCGGCGCAAAGGGGCCGTTCCAAAGGGCGATGAAAGCGTCGGTTTCGCGCAGGGCTTCCGCATAGGCGCTCGCATTGATCCGACGAAGACGCCGCTCATCCCGCTGCAGCGCGTCGCGGGCGGCCAGAGCCGCGGCGAAGCTGTGCTGGTATTCTGTTTCGTCGACGAGGCCTTCGCCGAGATCGACGTGGCGGTACAAGCCCTCCGCCGCCTCGATCATCCGGCCTGCGATCACCGCGCCGTTGACGTCGAGTGCGGTGAGGCGGGCGTCGATGCCGGCCATGGCTTGGCTCAAGGCGCGGGCCATTTCGGGCCGCGAGGCGTTTGGCGCAAGGCCGATCCGCGAGGCGGCCTGCGCCTGGGTGACGTTGTAGCCCGTCATATCGCTGGGGAAGGCCTCATAGACCTCCAACACGCCCTGGCCGATCAGGACGCCCGCAGGCAAAAGGTCCGGCTCGCTCATCAGCGCGTCCGCGGCCATGAAGAAGCCCTTGAGCTGCTGCAGGCGAGCCGCGGAGCGCTCCGTGTCGCTCAGCCCGTCCATGACGCCCGCGATCCCCGCTTCCCCAGCTTCGCCGGAGGGCGCGGCCGCCTCCGGAGCCGCCCCGCCGCCTTCGCCCGCTTCACCACCCTCCCCGTGAGCGCCGGGCCGTCCCCGTTCGACCCCTTCGCCGCCGGCTTCCCCTCCGGGGCCGCAAGCGGCGAGGGCGGAGGCGATCCCCACAGCGGAGAGGCTGCGCCACACGGTCTGGCGGAGAATGATCATTGGCGCTGCCCCCTGGCTGGCTATGGTTCGAGATTGGAACACTGGACGAGTTGCGAATAATTCGCAATAAGGATCCGCATGATGGTCATTTTGGACGCGGTGCTCAGCGCTGAGGATGTCGCCCTGGTGCGGGAGCGCCTTGCCGCCAGCGCCTGGGGCGACGGCCGCGCCACCGCCGGCGCCGCCGCCCGAGACGTCAAACGCAACCAACAGGCCCGCGGCGAGGAAGCCGCGGCGCTTCAGAGCTTCATCCGTCGGGCGCTGGAGCGGCATCCCGTGTTCGCGTCCGCCGCTCGGCCCAAGCGCATCTCGGCGATCCTGTTGTCCCGCTACAGCCCCGGCATGGCCTATGGCCGCCACACCGATGATGCGGTGATGGGGGCAGGGGAACGTCGCCTTCGCACCGATTTCGCCTTCACCCTGTTTCTCGCCCCGCCCGAAAGCTACGCAGGCGGCGCCTTGCGGGTGGAAAGCCTTTTGGGCGTCCAGGAGATCAAGCTCGAACCAGGCCAGGCGGTGCTCTACCCGGCGGGCTCCATCCACGAGGTGACCCCGGTGACCGCCGGCGAACGCCTCGCCGCCGTCGGCTGGGTGGAAAGCCTCGTGCCTGGCCAAGCGGAGCGGGATGTGCTGTTTCGACTGGATCAGGCCCGAGCGCAGCTGGCCGCCGAGGGCGCTTCGGCGACAGCGTTGCTTCAGGTGGATCAAGTGGCGTCGAACCTAATGCGCCTTTGGGCGCGGCCCTAGACTCGGACCAAAACCGTCCGCGCCGCCGCAAATGCGGCAATAGCGCCGGCCAATGCTCCGATCACCCCGCCCCCCGTCACGCGCAGCGCCTCGAGCCACAGCTCTCCTGGGAGGCCGGCGGCCAGACCCTCCAGCGCCCAAACAAGGGGCCACGCCGCGCCCACAGCCCCCCAGGCTCGGGCGCCCCCGATGAGGCAGCGGCGCAGGGTTAGGCCTTGGCCGCGGCGGAGAGGCGGGCCAAGCTCCACCGCCGTCAGGATCGTGGCCACAACCGCCGGCGCACTGAACCCTTCTGCAACGCCCCAGCTCAGCCCGAGCAGCGCCATCGCCGCGAGCGTCGCCCCCAGAAGGGCTGTGGCGTGCACCAGCGCGAGCCCGGCTAAGCCCCAAGCCCACCCCGGCCGACGCAGCCGAAGCGGCTCGTCGCCTGCAGAGGCCGCCTCAGGGCTCAAGCAGATCATCTTGCGGAGGCGGGGTTTCCGTGATCGCCAAATCGGGGTCCCGCAGCGGCGGCTTCACAAACAGTACCGCCGAAAAGGCGAGCCCCGCGAACAACGCCACCGGCAGTCCGACCAAGAGCGCCAGGGGCCACAGGCTCGCCGCCATGCCCGCGTCAAAGCCCGAGGTCCCGATCGCCCCCGTGACATACCCCACGATGGTCGGCGCGATCACGGCGCTCACCGCCCCATAGATCAAAAACAGCATGACGATGTCGCGCCGTGCCCGCAAAGGCCGCTCGCCCTCCCGGAAGCCGATGGCGGTAACGAGCGCCAACGCCGCCGTGATCGCAACCCCGATGGCGAGCGCGAGCGCCATTCCGCCGCCGCCGTCCAGGACGACAAACGGCCAGCCTGCTGCGAGCACATAGGCGAGCGGGAGCCACAGCCACACGGGTTCGCGCCACGTCAGCGCTGGAAACCGCGGCCGCGGATTGACGGAAAAGCGCCTTGCGTCGGTCATGCGGCCGACCCTAGTGGGGGTTCTGAATTGGGTGAAGCGGTTTCGCGCGGCCCATTCCCATCTCCAGCGGGGAGGCGTGCGGTTTGAGGATGGCTTACCGTGTGGGAACCGGGTGCTCGCCGCGATAGTCGTAGAAGCCGCGGTCGGTCTTCCGCCCCAGCCAACCGGCTTCGACATACTTCACCAGCAGCGGGCAGGGCCGGTACTTGGTGTCCGCCAGGCCCTCGTTCAGCACCTGCATAATAGACAGGCACGTGTCGAGGCCGATGAAATCCGCGAGCTCAAGCGGCCCCATCGGGTGGTTAGCGCCGAGACGCATCGCCTTGTCGATCGCCTGTACGGTGCCGACGCCCTCATAGAGCGTGTAGATCGCCTCGTTGATCATCGGAATCAGGACGCGGTTCACGATGAAGGCAGGGAAGTCTTCGGCGTTAGCCACGGTCTTGCCCAGACGCTGGGTAAAGGCGAGGGCCATGGCGTAGGTTTCCTGGCTCGTGGCCAGGCCCCGGATCAGCTCCACGAGCTTCATGACCGGCACCGGGTTCATGAAGTGGATGCCGATGAATCGCTCGGGCCGATCGGTCGCGGCGGCGAGGCGGGTGATCGAGATCGACGAGGTGTTCGACGCCAAGAACGCCGTCGGCTTCAGATGCGGCCGCAGCGTGTCGAAGATCGCCTTCTTGACGTCCGCCTTCTCCACGGCTGATTCGATGATCAGGTCGGAATCCCCGACGACGGCGAGGTCGGTGGTCCGCGCGATGCGCCGCAGCGCCTCATCCATGTCGGTTTCGGTGATCAGTCCGCGGTGCAGCTGCCGCGCCAGATTATGCTCGATCTGCCGCAGCGCGGCGTCGAGCCGGTCAGCCTCGATGTCGTTCAGCCGCACATCGTAGCCCGCCAGGGCCGCGACGTGCGCGATCCCGTTGCCCATCTGCCCTGCGCCGACGACGGCGATTGTTTTGAGGGGGGCGGCGTTTTCCGCGGACGCCATGTCTGCAAAGAGGGTATCAGCCATGGAGGCCCTTTCCCGAGCTTTCTGCGCTCGTCCTTATTGTGCAACGCACACTAGCGCACTTCGCCAACGCAACAAAGCGGCATATCGGTATATGTCCGCCTAGCGGACAGCGGGCCGGCCGACGTGTCAAGCGATGAAACGGCGCGGCGTGGCGAAGCCCCGAGGCGACGGACGCCTCGGGGCTTGCGGCAAAAAGCCTTTAGAGACCAGCCTTGCTCAAGGCGGCCATCAGCTCGGGCACGGCGGCTTTATAGTCCGCGACAAGCCCGTAATCTGCGATCTGGAAGATCGGGGCTTCTTCGTCCTTGTTGATGGCGACGATGGTCTTTGAGTCTTTCATGCCGGCGAGGTGCTGGATCGCGCCGGAAATGCCGATCGCGACGTAAAGCTCCGGAGCCACGACCTTGCCGGTCTGGCCGACTTGGTAATCGTTCGGCGCGTAGCCGGCATCAACCGCCGCCCGCGAGGCGCCGACCGCGGCCCCAAGCTTGTCGGCCAAAGGCTCGATCACCGCTTTGAACTCGGCTTCAGACCCAAGCGCCCGACCGCCCGAAACGACGCGCTTGGCGCCGGTCAGCTCAGGCCGGTCGGACTTCGAAAGTTCTTCCGCCACAAACGCCGCCTTGAACGGTCCGGCAGGGGCCGCGATTGTCTCCACCGGCGCCGACCCGCCCATACCCACAGCCTTGAAGGCGGTGGGCTGCACGGTCAGAACCTTCTTCGCATCCGTCGCCTTCACGGTGAGGATGGCGTTCCCCGCATAGATCGGACGGACGAAGCTGTCTGGGCCTTCCACGCCGATGACGCCCGAAATCTGCATCACGTCGAGGCGCGCCGCGATCCGGGGGGCGGCGTTCTTGCCGGAGGTGGACGCCGGGAACAGCACCGCGTCGTAGCCCGCCATCAGCGGCGTCACGAGGGCGTCGAGAGCCTCAGCCAGTTGCTTCGCCAGCGGCTGGCCGTCGGCGTGCAGCACCTTGCGAACGCCTTCGAGCTTGGCGGCGGCTTGCGCGGCCGGGCTGGCGTTATGGCCCGCGACCAGCACATCCACATCCCCGCCCATCGCCTTGGCGGCGCTGACGACCTTGGCGGTGGCTTCTTTCAGCGAGGCGTTGTCATGCTCGGCAATGACGAGAACAGCCATGGTCAGAGCACTCCCGCTTCATTCTTCAGTTTGTCCACGAGTTCATCGACAGTCTTGACCTTGGAGCCGCCTTGGCGCTTCGGCGGCTCGGTCACCTTCACCACCTGCAGGCGCGGCGCGGTGTCGACGCCGTAATCGCTGGGGGCTTTGACGTCGATGGGCTTCTTCTTGGCCTTCATGATGTTGGGAAGGCTCGCATAGCGCGGCTCGTTGAGGCGGAGGTCCGTCGTCACGATCGCCGGCAGCTCCACCGCCAGCGTCTGCAGCCCGCCGTCCACTTCGCGGACGACCGTCGCCTTGCCGCCGTCGAGCGTCACTTGGCTGGCGAAGGTCGCTTGCGGCCAATCCAGCAACGCCGCCAGCATCTGGCCGGTCTGGTTGCTGTCATCGTCAATGGCCTGTTTGCCGAGGATCACAAGGCCGGGGGCCTCTTCGGCGATCACCGCTTTCAGGATATTGGCCACCGCCAGCGGCTCGACCTCGGTGTCGGATTTCACCAAGATGCCCCGGTCAGCGCCCATGGCCAGCGCCGTCCGGATCGTTTCCTGCGCCTGATCAGGCCCGATCGAGACCGCCACGATCTCGGTCGCCGCGCCCTTTTCCTTCAGACGCACTGCTTCCTCGACCGCGATTTCGCAGAAGGGGTTCATGGACATTTTGAGGTTCGACAGATCAACGCCCGACTGATCGGGTTTCACTCGGACCTTCAAATTGTAATCGAGCACCCGTTTGACGGGCACGAGGACTTTCATCGCGCATTACCCCCTGGTTGGACCGTTGGGCGTGCTTCTAGCGACACGCCCGGCGCAGCGCCAGAGATGGCTTCCCTGGTAGGGTGCGCACAGTAGCTGCGGCGTTTCGTCCCCGTCAATTCGTCGCCTCAATTCACACGGGTTTGTCCTTAAGCGGCCCGCTGCTTCTGGCGCCGCGCGCGAAGCCGTCTTAGGTTGAACGGCGGGAGGGGTGAGTGAGCCGATCGATGCCGCAAAGACGCACTGTGTTGACCGGCGCCGTCGCCACGCTCGCCTCTTGGGGCCTTGCGCCGAAAGCGCTCGCCCAGGAAGAACAAGGGCGAGATCCGGCCCTTGCGGGCGACTGGACTGGCGTGCTCCAGGCCGGGTCTGTGCGGTTGCGCCTGCGCCTCTCCATCGGCGCGGACGGAACAGCGACCCTCTACAGCCTTGATCAGGGCGCAGCGCCGATCCCCGCGTCCAGCGTCGTCCTCGCCGGCGACAACATCGACCTTGCCTTTGCCGTCATCAACGCCCGCTATCGGGGGCGCCTCGAGAACGGCGCGCTGGCCGGGACTTTCACCCAAGGCGGCCCGTTGTCGCTGCGCTTTGAGCGGGGTGACGCGGGCCTCGCCGCCGCCCCCGCTGCCCTCGCGCCCCTGACGGCGGAGCGGCTGGACGCCTTGCTCGCCGCCTCCCGCGCCCCCGGCCTTGCCGCGGCGGCCTTCGGGCCTGGCGGCTGTAGCCTCGCTCTGGCGGCCGGGCTGCGACAGCACGGGACGAGCGTCCCGATCGGCGAGGGGGACCGTTGGCACCTCGGCTCCCTCACGAAGTCGATGACCGGAACTCTCATCGCCAAGCTGATCGAAGACGGCCTTCTCGCCTGGGAGACGCCCCTCAGCGTGATGCTTGAGGGCGTGCCGATGCGCGACGAGTACCGCGCCGTCACCCTTCGCCACCTGTTGAGCCATCGCTCAGGCCTTCCGGGCAATTTGCCGATCCCGCGCCTGCTGCGCTTCCCCCGTGAAGAGGCCCACCCTCGACAAAGCCGCGAGGCCTATGTCGTCGAAGCCTTGGCGATGACCCCGCACGGCCCTGCCGAGGCGAGTTTCGAGTATTCCAATAACGGCTATGTCGTGGCCGGCGCCGTCATCGAGCGGGTCACCGGCCAGCCCTGGGAAGCGGTGATCCAGGAGCGGCTGTTTTCGCCCTTGGGGATGACGCAGGCGGGCTTCGGCGCGCCGGGAGCCGCTGGCGTCCTCGATCAGCCCGTGGGCCACAGCCAAGGCCTCTTGGGCGCGACCGCGCATCCTCCCGGGGCCCCGATCACCGACAATCCCGCTGTCCTCGGTCCCGCCGGTCGCGTCCATGCCCCGTTTTCGGATCTATTGCGCTTTGCCCAGGCCCATCGCGACCAAATCGGCTTCCTGCGCCCCGAAAGCTGGACCGCGCTCCATACGCCGCCCTTTGGCGGCGATTACGCAATGGGGCTTGTCGTGCGCCCCGACGGCGCCTTGTGGCACAACGGCTCCAACACGCTATGGTACGCCGAAATGCTGATCGACCCCGTCCGCGGCGTCGTGGCGGCCGCCGCGGCCAACACCGGCGCTATAGCAACCGCAGCGCCCTCTGTGGGTGAAGCCCTGATGGCCGCCGCCGCCGCGGTCGTCTAGCGATTGGCGCCAGGAACCCAAAGCACGTCGGCGCGGCCATCGTCGTTGGCGATCCGTGCGGCGCAGAAGAGCCAGTCCGAGAGCCGATTGGCATAGGCGAGGGCCTCGGGCGAGACCTTTTCCCCCTTCGTGTGCGCCAGCGCCGCCATCAGCCGCTCGGCGCGGCGGGCTATCGTCCGCGCCCCATGCAGATGCGCCGCGAGCGCAGTGCCGGCGGGCAGCACAAAACTGGTCAGCGGCGCGAGCTGCGCGGTCATCGCGTCAAGCTCGGCTTCGAGCCGCGCCGTCTGCGCCGCCGTCACCCGCAGCGCTTGGAACGGCGCCGGCGCCTCCCGCTCGGGCGTGGCCAAATCCGCTCCCAGATCAAAAAGATCATTTTGCAGCCGGGCGAGCGCTTCATCCATCGCGCCTTGGGCGTGAAGGCGCGCCATCCCAATGGCGGCGTTGGTCTCATCCACCGCCCCATAGGCCTCCACCCGCGGCGACCACTTCGGAACCTCTTCGCCCGTCGCCAGCCGCGTCAGCCCCGCGTCCCCGGCTTTGGTGTAGATTTTGTCGAGTTTGACCATGCGCTTCTCCTCAGGAGCCCGCCTGCCGCGCGACCCACGCCGCCGCCAGCAGCACGAGGATCGCCACGAACTGCGCCACCACCCGCAGCCGCATGGCCCGGTTGGACCATGTGCGTCCGAAATCGCCCCCTTTGAACAGCGCAAAAATGCCGAAAAGGAGAATCGCGAAAACGATCAGCAGCGCAGCTGGCACAAGGAAATTGAAGAAGGTCTGCATCCCTGACAGATAAGCCCGGGGAGGGCGCATGGCCATCCTTGAACTGCGACTGTGCTGGAAGGGCGTGGCGGGGCGAGACGCATGACCGGTCAATTGACGTTGAAACCCGCCAAACCTGGGGTCCGGGGCGTTCAGAAGGCCACAACGCGCGCCAAGATCGTGGAAGCCGCCCGCGACCTGTTCGCCGAGCGCGGCTACCACGCCGCCACGGTCCGCGACATCGCCGCCCGCGCTGGGGTCTCGCCGGGCAGCCTGTTCACGAGCTTCACCGGCAAGGCGCAGCTGCTACAGGAGATCGTCAACGCCCGCCTTCAGGGGCTCTTGGATCAGACCCAAGCGGGGCTTGATCGTGGCGACAAGGCCGAGGCGGTGCTGGCCGCTATGGGGGCTCTCGCTTATTCCTATGAGGCCCGCGAGCTGCGCCTCTTGGCAGAATCCATCGGGGCCTCCTGGACCTGGGACGCCGAGGTTGAAGCCGCCAACCGTGAGGCGTTAGGCCCCCTGGTGGACCTGATCGCCGCGGTTCTGAGCGCCGGCGTCAAACGCGGCGAACTCGCCGCCTCGGCGGATATAGGTCTGCTCACCCACACGATATTCAGTTGCTATCTGCAGAATTTTCGCCTCGCCGTGTTTGCCGGCTGGGGGCCTGAGCGCCTCAACGCGCTCCTGACAAGCCAGATCGCCCTCTTGATGGCCGCCGCCCGCCCCTGAGCTGCTCTGCACCTTCGCCGGAACGGCCGTGCGAACGAGCCGTTTCGTTCCCTGTGTGGCGGGGTTGACCCTTCGACGACCACCATAATTGAACATGGTCATCGAGCAAAACGCAAGCCTTTAAGGACGCTATAGCGGACGAGCGATCCTTTCATGAATTGCGCGCCGAGTTGCGCGACCTGGTGACCACGCTCCAGGACCTGTCGGGCGACGGCCATCGGCTGGCGAGCGACCTCGGCATCTCCATCATGGAAATCGTCTTCTTGCAATGCAACCCGGTGGACGGGCCAGGGCCAAATCCTAAATCGTTAATCCGTCATAATGGCGGCTCGAAATTCGGGGTTCATGCAGGCTTTGGCGCGTTTGCGACCGATTGATAGTTTTGAGAACTCGCGCTTCAGGAGGTTGAGGGCGGCTTTGCAGATCAGCGCCAACCCCCTCTGGCTAA
>JBILVS010000102.1:0-9623 GCA_044370335.1 Caulobacterales bacterium | reverse complement strand
CCGGCCCGCGCCTCGCCCTTGTGGCGTCGGGCGTCGTCGGCGCCGCGTTCCTTCTGACCCTGGCGGCGGTGAGCGGGGTGGAGGCGCGGACGCGGGCGGTGACGCCGGAGGCTGCGGACGGGCCCACACGGGTGAGCTTTTCTGAGGCTGTGGCCGAGATTTGGGACGAGCCCTTGGCGCGGCGGTTCACGATCTTCGTGTTCGTCTCGATGCTGGCCTATAGCGCGCAGGATCTGATCCTGGAGCCCTTTGCAGGGCTCGTGTTCGGGCTGACCCCTGGGCAATCAACACAAATGTCGGGGGTGCAAAACGGGGGCGTGCTCTTGGGCATGATCCTGGTCGGTGTTCTCGGCGCCCGGCTTGGGCGAGGGTCATCGGGGGGGCAATCGGCGTGGCTGCGGCCCTGGACGATCGCAGGATGTGTCGGGTCGGCGTTGGCGCTTGCGGGTCTATCGGCGGCGGCGGCGATCGGCCCTGGTTGGCCGCTGCAGCCGACCGTGTTCGCCCTTGGGTTCTTCAATGGCATGTTTGCGGTCGCCGCCATCGGCTCGATGATGGGCCTGGCGGGCGCGGGGCGACAACGGCGGGAAGGCCTGCGGATGGGCCTTTGGGGGGCGAGCCAGGCGATCGCGTTTGGCCTTGGCGGCCTTCTCGGGGCAGCGGGCGTGGATCTGATGCGGGGGCTGATCGCCAGCGAGGGGCTGGCGTTTTTGCCGGTCTTTGGGGTCGAGGCGGCGTTGTTTCTGGCTTCGGCTTATTTGGCGAGCCGGCTTGAGGCGCCCGCGGCGGTCCCTGTCGCGGCGTCGGTCCATTTGGAAGGAGCGCGGTCATGAGCCGAACCCACATGTATGACGTCGTCGTCGTCGGCGGGGGCCCCGCGGGGGCGACTGCGGCGCACGACTTGGCGCTCAAAGGCCGATCGGTGCTGCTGCTCGATAAGGCCGGGCGGATCAAGCCCTGCGGCGGGGCGATCCCGCCTCGGCTGATCCGCGATTTTGCGATCCCACATCATCTGCTCGTGGCGAAGGCCCGGGCGGCGCGGATGGTTGCTCCCTCAGCCAGGCAGGTCGACATGCCGGTGGAGGGCGGCTTTGTCGGGATGGTCGATCGCGACGTCTTCGACGAGTGGCTGCGGGAGCGGGCGCGGAATTCGGGCGCTGTCCGGGTGAACGGTCAGTTCGAGCGGCTGGAGCGGGACGAAGACGGCGTCAGCGCCGTGGTCTGCAGCCTCCGGGACGACGATGGGGCGCCCCAGACACAGCGGTTTCGCGCGCGGGCGGTGATCGGGGCTGACGGGGCGCGCTCGAAAGTGGCGGCGTCAATTTTTCCCGGGGAAGACAAGACCCCTTGCGTGTTCGCCTATCACGAGATCATCCGCTCACCGGCTCACGGCGCCAACGGATGGGACGCCGCGCGGTGCGATGTCGTCTATGATGGCCGGTTCTCGCCGGATTTCTACGCCTGGGTGTTTCCGCACGGGGACTGCAGCAGCGTCGGCGTCGGGAGCGCGCGTAAGGGCTTTTCGTTGCGGGGCGCGGCGACCGCGCTGCGGCGCGAACTGGGCCTCAGCGCCTGCGAAACCGTTCGCACCGAGGGGGCGCCCATCCCGCTCAAGCCTTTAAAGCGGTGGGACAATGGTCGGGATGTGGTGCTCGCCGGGGATGCGGCGGGGGTCGTGGCGCCGGCTTCAGGAGAAGGCATCTACTACGCTATGGTCGGCGGGCGTGAAGCTGGGCTTGCGGCGGAGGAGCTGCTTTTGACGGGCAAAGCGCAGGCGCTCGCGGGCGCTCGGCGGCGCTTCATGAAGGCGCACGGGCAAGTTTTCTTCATCCTCGGGATCATGCAGCACTTTTGGTACCGGAACGATAAGCGCCGCGAACGGTTTGTGGCGATGTGCGCCGATCCCGACGTGCAGCATCTGACTTGGCAGGCCTACATGAACAAGGAACTCGTCAAGGCAAAGCCCGGCGCGCATATGCGCATCTTCATGAAGGACATGGGCCATTTGCTGGGCATGACGCCAACGTGAGGGCGGAAGCCACCCAGCGATGGCGGGCGGTGGGGGCTGCGGCCGCCGCAGCGCTCGCGGTGGGCGCGCTTGGCGGCACGATCACCATTCTCGGGCCTTGGTATGCAGGGCTGATCAAGCCGTCCTGGCAACCGCCGGATATCGTCTTCCCTGTGGCGTGGACGGTGATCTATGCGCTGACGGCGGCGAGCGGGGTTTTGGCGTGGCTGGCTTCGCGGGACAAGGTCTGGCGCGAGGGGGTCCTTGGGCTGTTTGCGGTGAACGGGTTTTTGAACCTGTTGTGGAGCTTTCTTTTCTTCCGCCTTAATCGTCCGGACTGGGCGTTCATCGAAGTCTTCGCGCTGTTGGCTTCGGTGTTGGCGCTGATGGTCTTTCTGTGGCCGCGGACGCGGATCGGGGCCTTGCTGTTGGCGCCCTATGTGGTGTGGGTGTGTTTCGCGGCGGCGTTGAACTGGGCCATTCTTGATCTCAACGGGCCGTTCGTCGCATGAGCGGGCTGGTGGACGGCTTCGTGCGATCCGGATGGATTGTGGATGTGGCGCTGGTCCTTGTCGCCGTGGAGTTTTTGGTCCTCGCCCTTCGCCGTCGCTGCGGTTCGCATGCGCTCACCATCGCTTTGGCGTTGGCGCCAGGGGCGTGTCTGCTGCTCGCGCTGCGGGCGGCGCTTGAGGGCGATGCGGTCTGGGTCTGGGTGTGGCTTGCGGCGTCTCTGCCATTGCACGGGCTTGATCTCAGACGCCGGCGGCTTCTGGACTGACACACAGCGGCGGGCGAACAACCAACCAATCCGGACACAAAAAAGCCGCCGGCCCAAAGGGGCGCGGCGGCTCTCGTTGTCAGGACCTGCTGGTCCGGCGTGATCCGCTTACGGCGTGTACTGCTTCAAATAAGCGATCACGTCGGCGCGTTGTTGGGCGTCGCGCACGCCGTTGAAGGCCATGTTGGTGCCCGGAATGACGCGCTGCGGCGCTTCGAGGTAACCGAACAGTTCCTGCTCGGTCCAGGTGATGCCCGAGTTCTTGTTCGCGTCGGAGTAGGTGAAGTTCGGCACTGTGCCGGCGGTGCGGCCGATCAGGCCGTGCAGGCTCGGGCCGACATTGTTCACGCCGGCGTCGGTGGAGTGGCAGGTCGCGCACTGACGGAAAATCCGCGCGCCACGGGCGGGATCACCCATCATGGCGGCGCCGGCGGCGTCGGTGATCGCGAGCATGACTGCGCCGGCGGCGGGGGCCGCGGCTTCCGCGGGCGCAGCTTCCGGGGCGGCGGCTTCGGTCGTTGCTTCCGGGGCCGGCGCTGCGGCGGTGTCGGAGCCGCCCTGGCCGCACGCGCTCAACAAACACAAAGCGGCAACAGCGCCCGTGATCACACCCAATCTTGCAACCTTCATCGGTTGTGCTCCCTTAATTCCTCAATCCCACGCCCAGCGGGCGCACGATGGACTATAGGCCGAAAACCCTGCGGGTCGATAGGTTTATGGACATAAAAAGCCATCCTGGACATCACGTTTCTTGCCTTCACTCTCAGGAATTGGACCAGGCGAGAAGCCGAGCAATCAGTGGATTGGGAAACCGCCTTTTCGGCGTGATGGCGGCGAACACCTCATGGATGCCGGGGAGGATGCAGGCCTCCACCAGGTGGCCGCTGATGAGCTCGTCGCGGACGACGATCGGCGGTAAGACCGCGAGGCCCTGACCTTCCCGGGCGAGCAGCCGCATCATGGCCATGTCGTCAACCTGCGCGATGATGGCCGGGGCGAGACCTTCCCGCTCGATCATTGCGTCAAGGCTCGTGCGGACGCCGCTGTCGGCGCTGGGCACAATCAGGGGCCGGGTGGCGAGAAGGGTGCGGGGATCGGTTTCGCCGCCGACGAGGTTTGGGGCGCCGATGAGGCTGACATGCTGATCATCGACGATGTGCACCGTCCAAGGCGTGGCCGCGGCGCGCGACGGGGCTTGATTGACCAGGACGACATCGAGCTGATGCTCTTCGAGGGCGGTGATCAGTTCCGCAAGCCCGCCCGAGCGGATCGCCACCTCGACGCTGGGGTCGCCGAGAATCGGGCGGAGGAAGGCGAGTTGAAAATTCCGCGACAGCGTGGCGAGGGCGCCCACGCGAAGCTGGGCGCGGGCGCTTTGGCCGGTGTGTTTCAGCCGTCCGATCAGTTCATCGCCCGTGGCGAAAATGGCGTCGGCGTGATCCAGCGCGATGCGGCCGGCCTCGGTCAGCATAAGCCCTCGGCCGCGACGCTCAAACAGCTTGTGGCCAAGGCGCTCTTCGAGTTTGGCAATCTGGGCGGAGAGGGCCGACTGGGACAGGTTGAGCTGTTCAGCGGCCTTGGTCAGGCGGCCCTCGCGGGCGACGACCCAGAAATAGCGGAGGTGGTTGTAATTCAGCATGGGGTTTAACTGTTCTATTTTATAGAACGGTTCTATCCGATCAATGTATTTTATCTAAGCAACGTCAGCGGCTACGGCGGGGTCGACGTGACCTTGGAGATAATCCGTGACCGAGCTTCCGACCGCGCTGTTGTCGTGGGCGCCGTTTTTGGCGCCGGCCCTGATCGGCCTTTACGGCCTTGCCTGTTTCACCCAGCCCGGGCGGCGCCCCGCGCTCGCCGGCGCCGCGCCGGCGGTGGGGCTCGCAGCGCTTGGGCTTGCGGCCACGGGGCTTGCGGCGGCGGCCGTGAATGGAGCCACAAGCGTGAGCCTTGGCGGGGCGATTGCGTTTCGGATTGACCTCGTCAGCGCGACGCTGCTGGCGCTGATTGGGTTCATCGGCGCTGTGGTGCTGCGGTTTACGCGGACCTATCTCGACGGGGAAGCGCGGCAGGGGGCCTTCCATGGCTTCATGGCGTTGACGCTGGCTTCGGTGATGCTGCTGGTGACGGCAGGGGATCTTGTTGTGCTCGCCGCGGCCTGGATCGCCACGAGTCTTTTCCTGCATCAGCTTTTGCTGTTTTATCCTGAGCGGCCGGGCGCGCAGCGGGCGGCGCGCAAGAGGTTTTTCACTGCGCGGTTGAGCGACGCTTCGCTTCTTTTGGGGCTTTGGCTTTTGTGGAGCCAACACGGCACGACCGACATCGCGACCATCCTCGCCGATGCGGACAGCGGCGACGCCTGGGCGGCGGGGTTTCTGGCGCTCGCGGCGGTTTTGAAGAGCGCTCAGTTCCCGACGCACGGCTGGCTTACCGAGGTGATGGAAACGCCAACGCCAGTTTCGGCGCTGTTGCATGCGGGCGTCATCAACGCCGGCGGCTTTTTGTTGATCCGCTTTGCAGACGTCATGCTCACCGCGCCGGCGGTGATGGCGATGCTGGTGATCATCGGCGGTTTCACGGCGTTGTTCGGCGGGCTTGTCATGCTGACGCAGCCGGCGGTGAAGACCTCGCTCGCGTGGTCGACGGTGGGGCAGATGGGCTTCATGGTGCTGCAGTGCGGGCTTGGGCTGTTTGCCCTCGCGCTTCTGCACATCGTGGCGCATTCGCTCTACAAGGCGCACGCGTTTTTGAGCTCCGGCGGCGCGGTTGATCGGGTGGCGGCGATCAGGCGGCCGGGGCCTGTGGCGATCCCGAAGCTCGGCGCTGTGACGCGGGCCTTTGTGGTCGCGCTCGGCATCTATCTCGGCATGTCCGCCGCGACGGGCTGGCTCTTCGGGTTTGACAGCAAATCGCCGCAGGCGGTCGCCCTTGGCGCGATCCTGATCTTCGGCATCGCCTATCTCTTTGCGCAAGGGTTTGCGGACGCCGCGCCCAAAGCCTTGACCCGGTCGATGGCGCTTTATGCGCTGCTCGCTTCGGGGGCCTATTTCGCCCTGCAGACGGCCAGCGAAGCGCTGTTTGCCGGCATGCTGCCCGCGACGCCTGCGCCAGGCCCGCTTGAGTGGGCGCTGCTAGTGTTGGCGATCGTCAGCTTCGGTGTTGTGGCCATCGCGCAGGCGACCTTCCCGCTCTGGGCCTATCACCCGGCGGCGGCGGGCCTGCGGGTGCACCTCGCCAACGGGCTCTACGTCAACGCGCTGACCGACCGGTTCCTCAACGCCTGGGCGCGGCGCGGCTCCGCCTGACGCTTCGTCTTCGCCCTCTCATTCTGCCTATCGCTTGCTGAAAGGTCTTAGCCATGGCCAACTCTGTCGCCCTTCTCAATCTGCCGCTTCCGTCCCTCCTCGACCATGCGGACAAGGCCTGTCGCGCCATCCCCCCTGTGTGGCCGTTGGCCTCCAGCGTCGCGGTCAACCCGTATCTTGGGCAAACCGGCCAGACTTTGGCGGAAGTGGGCGCCCGTTTGGCGCGGGTGGGGGGTGTGCGGGTCACGCCGCCGCGGGGATGGTACGCAGCCAAGATCGAGGCGGGGGCGATCACGGAGGCTGATCTTGCCGCCGCCATCGCTGTGACGCCGGGCGCGGGGCGGCTGACCCCGGCGGCGCTAAGGGCCAAGGTCGTCGAAGAGGCGGCGGCGCCGTGCGCTCTACCGACAATCGCTGATCTGGCCGCCGCCGCGAGCGGGACCGATTGGCCCGGCATCATCGCGGAGCGGATCGGGGCCTGGGCCGGGGGCTATTTCGATCAAGGCCAGGCCCTGTGGGCCGCGCCCCGGGGCCAGAGCCTTTGGCGGGCGTGGCGGGAGGCGGCGACGCACGACCTGACGCCTGAGATCATGGGCGTGGGTGGTTTTGCCCGCAAAGCCCATGATGCTCCGGACGCCGCGGAGGGGTTCTTGGCTTCCGCGGTGGGCCGTCTTGGTCTGCCTGCGGAGGCGCTCGAAACCTACTGGCGCCAGCTTTTGATGAGCTTGGGCGGCTGGGCGCATGTGGGGCGCTACAGCCTGTGGATGGCGGAACTGCGCGGCGGCCAGGATCAGGGGCTGACCGATCTTCTGGCTGTTCGCCTGTTCTGGGAGGTCGCGCTGTTTGATCAGTATGCGGTGCAAATCGGGACGGGCTGGGAAGCGGTCAAGGCCGGCCACGCGGCGCCGCTTGAGGTGAGCGCCGATCTCACCGTCGACGCTGTTCTGCAGGAGGCGGCGGAACGGGCCAACCAGCGCGATCTTGCGGCGCTGCTGTCGCCGCCGGGGCTGCCGGAAGAGGGGCTGGAGCGGCCCACGCTGCAGGCGGCGTTCTGCATCGATGTGCGGTCCGAGGTGTTTCGACGGGCTCTGGAGTTGCAGAGCCCGGAGATTGAAACGCTTGGCTTCGCCGGCTTTTTCGGCCTCGGGGCCTCGCATCGGGGGTATGGCTCGGACGTGGACGAACTGCGGTTGCCGGTGCTGCTCAATCCCGGGGTGCATTCCTGCTCGGGGGGGCATGCGCACGGGGTGAAGGACCAGGAGGCGCGATTTGCGGCGCGGGCGGCCCGGGCCTGGGGGCGGTTCAAGCTTGCGGCGGTCTCCTCGTTCGCCTTCGTGGAATCGGCCGGGCCGCTCTATGCGGGAAAGCTTGCGCGGGATTCGCTTGGGCTGAAAAAGCGCCACGGCGCCGTCGAGCCCGCGCCGCAGCTGCATCCTCCGCTCGATCTCAGCGCACGGTTGAACGCCGCAGCGACGATCTTGGGAGCCATGTCTTTGACGAAGGGCTTCGCGCGGATTGTCCTGTTGGCGGGGCATGGGGCGAACGTCGTCAATAATCCGCACGCCAGCGCGTTGCATTGCGGCGCCTGCGGCGGCTACTCGGGGGAGGTGAACGCGCGGCTTCTGGCGGGGCTCCTGAACGCGCAGGATGTGCGCGAAGGCCTTGCTGCAAAGGGCGTGATTATTCCTCCGGATACGGTCTTTATCGGCGCGCTTCACGATACGACGACCGACGAGATCACGCTTTATACGGACGACCAAGACGTTTCTCAGCATACGGAGGATTTGCGCAAGGTGCGGGCGTGGCTCGATGCGGCGGGGCGGTTGTGCCGGGGAGAGCGGGCCAAGCGTCTGCCGCGGGCGAAGGGCGCAGACGGGATCGATCAGCGCAGCCGCGACTGGGCGGAAGTGCGGCCGGAGTGGGCGTTGGCGGGGTGTGCGGCCTTTATCGCGGCGCCGCGCTCACGAACCGCGGGACGGAGCCTTTCAGGGCGCGCCTTCCTCCACACTTATGCCTGGCGCGAGGACGAAGACTTCAAGGTGCTCGAGCTGATCATGACCGCGCCTGTCGTCGTCGCGAGCTGGATCAGCCTGCAATATTACGGCTCGGTGGTGGCGCCGGAAACGTTCGGCGGCGGCAACAAGCTTCTCCACAACGTGGTCGGCGGGGTCGGCGTGCTGGAAGGCAATGGCGGGCCGCTTCGGGTCGGTCTGCCTTGGCAGTCGGTGCACGACGGCGAGAAGCCGGCGCATGACCCGCTGCGCCTCAGCGTTTGCATCGAAGCGCCGCGGGAGGCGATCACGGCGATCCTGGAGGCGCATCCGGGGGTGCGGGCGCTGTTTGACCAGCGGTGGCTGCATCTGTTTGCGATGGATGACGACGGCCGGCTTGCCTGGCGCTATGGGGGGGATCTGCAATGGACGCCGATGGAGGCAGAGGGAGCGCCGCGGCGGGAAGCGGCGCTGGCGACCGGCTGAGGCTCGTAACCGGGGGACAGCCCGGTGCAGGGGACGGCGCATCGAGCGCTGGCGCTGTTCCCTGCAATTCGGTATCGGACTGAACCTGGGGCAGGCGTCGTCAGACGGCCGGGGCCTCCGCCGCCTTTTGGCGGAGGACAACCCATTGATCCTTATGCGTGAGCAACGGATCGGGCGCGTAGCTCAGCGCACCGCCGTGTTCCCGGATGCCACGGTGCAGACCTGTATCGTCCACCTGCTGCGCAACTCGCTGGACTTCGTATCATTCAAGGATCGCAGGGCCGTCGCCACTGCCCTCAAGTCCATTTATGCCAAACGCTCTAAACACTGACCTTCGCCCATGAGCGTCCGGCGACGGAGCGGACGACATCGGGCGCGGCTATGAATGCAAGCCAAGCTTTGCAGCACGCATCGACGATTGGATCATAGTCTTCGAACACGCGGTTGGAGAGGAAGTTCTGGCGCAGGTGCTGCCAGACGTTCTCGATGGAATTGAGTTCGGGCGAATAGGGCGGCAGCGCCAGCAGCGAGATGTTGCTCGGCACAGTGAGATCCAAGGCGCCGTGCCAGCCGGCGCCGTCGACCACGACGACCGCGCGTGCGCCCTCGGCTACGTTGCGCGAGATCGCATCGAGGTTTTGCATCGCCCAAGTATTGGCTTTCGGCGCCACGAACGCCGCTGTCGCTGCGCGCGCCGGACATACCGCGCCGAAGATATAGGCCCAGTCGAAGCGCCGGTCGCGCGCCGCCCGCGGACGCGAGCCGCGCACAGCCCAAAGGCGCGTCAACGCGCCTTGCTGGCCGACACGGGCTTCATCCTGGAACCAGATTTCGAACGGCTTGTCTTTGGCCCGGTCGGGGATCGCGGCGGCGACCAGTTCGGCGAAGTTTTTTAAATGTCTCGCGCGCTTGCACATCGCCTTTCGGATGGGCCAGGCGCGCCGACAGCTTGCGGAAACCGAGCTTCTTTAGAAGCTTGCCGACCGTGCGCTCGGACATGTCCACGTTGAATCGCTCAGCCAGGACGCGCTTGAGATCGACGCATCGCCACCGCA
>JBILVS010000267.1:0-2665 GCA_044370335.1 Caulobacterales bacterium | reverse complement strand
GTGCGCCCGAACCGACGGCTGGGGTGATCGACAGCCAGTCAGTCAAGACAACAGAGAGCGGCGGGCCGCGAGGGTTTGATGCCGGAAAGAAAATCAAAGGTCGCAAGCGCCACATCGTCACCGATACCGATGGCAATTTGCTGGCTGTGCGCGTGCATACAGCCGACATCCAGGACCGCGATGGGGCGGCAGGCGTGATTGGCGATGCAAAGGACAGCTTTCCGACGCTGTCGCTCCTCTATGCCGATGGCGGTTATGCCGGCGACAGGCTGGAGGTGGAAATGATCCGGACAGACGGACCGGCCATCGAGATCGTCCGGCGCAAGGGCGAGGCAAAAGGCTTCGTCGTGATCGCGCGGCGCTGGGTCGTCGAACGCACACTCGCATGGATCGGACGGTGCCGGCGCCTCGCAAAGGACTGGGAAACCAGCATCGCCTCATCCGAAGCCTGGACCCTCATCGCTTCAATCCGACGCCTCTCACGACGCATCGCAAGGCAAGCAAAGCAGGTGAGGGAATTTTGAGTCAGACTCTAATGCCCCTGCCGCCGCCTGAACCGAGACCGTCGTCACCAATAATCGGTGATAGCTCCTCAATCCCGCGACCTACGGCACGCAGTCATTGCGCCGGACCAAGGCGGCGCTGATCTGCCGCAAGACCGGCAATCTGCGGGCCGTCCAGCTCGTTCTCGGCCATTCCAAGCTGGAGAGCGCGGTGGGCAAACTTAGCGTTGAGGTAGACGGCGCGCTGCCGATTCCCGAGGGCGTCGATCTGTAGCTGATGGACGGGCGGCGAGTGATGTTTGTACATGCCGTTCGTCACCTTGTACTGCTCCGTAATGCATCGCCGACATTCCTCATCGATCAGATGAGTGCCGTGAGGCCAAATCGGAGCTTTCGAATTCAGAAATCGCGGCCCTCGAACACGCGCACAGTGTCGTCCGCGATCAGGCGCATCAGCGGCATGCCGGCGAGCGGAGCGTCACTGGCGATCGCGCGCGCCACTAGCGCCATGTCGATCCACAGAGGAGTCAGAATTGGATCGACCCCTGATTTCGCGCGCAAGGCGGCGGCTGTCCACGCAACGCGACCTGCCCAAAATTCTCGGCGCAAGGGCAAAATCTCTGCCAGCACCGCAGCGACGCGCTTTTTTCGCCCTCGGATCGGACCAAGTAGAGCCTCGACCGTTTCATCCGCTTCAAACCATGTGTCGATCGTACCGATCCGTTCTCGCCAGCGTGGCGCGCTTGCCTGCGCACGAGCAAGGGCCTCGGCGCCGATCTGGTCATCCGGCGCTGCAGACAGCAGCGCGTCGCACAGCGCCGCCGGCGACACCGCCCGCGGCGGAAGCGGCCCAAATGCGACCGCTTCAAGCACCTGCACCAACCCAAACGGCGGAGGGCTGGCCTCGGCATTCTCAGCCAACGCGTCGCCTATCCGCTGCTCAAAGAAATCTTTGGTAACCTCGACGGCGTCGGCTTCCTCAATGAACTGCGCTGCGAGTTCCGCGGCCTCTCGCTTCGACATGCCGTCCGCGACCCAAGCATCGCAGACCCCTTCGCCGTGTTTCATCAACACGGAGGCCGCCACCCACATTCTGCCATCCTTGATCAACGCGAACAGGCTTTGCGCGCCGGCGCCATCCGCCGCAGTGGCGAACCATTGCTTGACCTCGCCATGCGCGGCGGGCTCAGGCGCCGACGCGGTCCTGCGCAAGTGCGCTATCAGCTCATCGGTCGCCGCATGTCGTGTCTGCGGAAGCCAGGGCCGCATGCGCACCAACCGCGAAACACTAATCGCTGGCGGCGAATACAACTGTGCGCCCTCTCGCGCCGCGCCGAGCGCAGCCAGCGCGCAACGCTCATCAGGATCAAGAACAAACCCCAGTCCTGCAGCGCGCACTTCTGCATTCGCACTTAGCGCCAGCCCATGGATCAGCGCACAGCGATGCTCGACTGGAAACGCCGCAGCAATCGCCGCCATTTCGCTTTGAATCCGGAAGGGGTCGTCACCCAGCTCCTGCGCGATTTCGTCCAGATCGGCCTGTATCTTTCCAGGGTGCGCCTCCGACCCAGAGTAACCCGCGGCTGCGTCAATGCCTGCAACCATTGCCTCTTGCAGCGCCGTCGGCGGTGGTAAGCCAGCCAAAGTCAGCGCGCGCGCGAGCTCCATAAGCATCCCAGGTTCAGCCCCGCCTTTGGCTGACTCCGCGCCCAAGAGAGCCATCACCATATCGAGCTCGCGCTTTGCGGCCGTGGAGCCGCCATTGCCGCGCAAGCGCAGCTCATCGAGCGCGGCGCCGAGCAGAAATATAAAACCATCGATGCGCGCCGCTTTTGGTCGCCTAGCACGCGCTTCCGCAAAAGCCGCGCGCGCCAGTTCCGCCGATAAGCCCACTTGCGCCATATCGCGCGCAAGCTGATACAATTCCGGTGGCGCGGCGCCTGCTATACGCAATCCCTCGCCTATCGCCGCAGCGAGTTCTGCAAGCTCTCCGCCAACGCGCGGCATCAGAATCCCCGATCAGTTCCCGTATCACTCTGACCGCGGACCGCGGTGTTTGTCAAAGAAGTTGTCCGATGCATTAGGTCACGCACTCATAAATCGCCTTTCGGGATTCCCATAGTCGGCGAACGCTGGTTCATTGGCGGCGAAGGAGATCGCCG
>JBILVS010000025.1:0-30373 GCA_044370335.1 Caulobacterales bacterium | reverse complement strand
CCCATCCGCTGGATCGCCGACGACGCTTTCGCGTTCGTCCAGCGCGAGCTGCGCCGCGGGCGCTTCTATGACGGGGTGATCCTCGATCCGCCCAAATACGGCCGAGGTCCGAACGGCGAGATCTGGCGGTTGGAGGAGGGTTTGGGGCCCTTGCTCGAGGCCTGCGCCCAGCTGTTGCGGCGAGACCCAGATGATGCGCAAAGCGCCAGCAGATTTTTGATCGCAACGGTCTATGCCGTGCGGCTGTCGAGCGTTGCTCTCGCCCAGGTGGCGGCGGACGCCCTGCCCCGGACTGGCCTTCTTGAATACGGCGACATGACCCTACCCCATGCCTCCGACGAGCGGCTTTTGCCCACTGCGATCTATGCCCGATGGCGCGGATAGGCCTCTCTCGCGATGGCGGCTCTGGCGTCCCGCTTCAAACATCCCCACATGCTGGCGAGGTTTTCCGCGGGAAGACCTGAGAGGGGAGACCCATGAGCCAAGAGCCGACTACATCGTCATCCGCGTCGCCTGCTCCTGTGGAGACGCAGACCCCGCCGCTCCAGTCCTCTCCGGCGCCTTTGGATGGTCAAGCTCTGGCCCGCATCCGCTCCGAAATCCAGCTCGACGACAGGGCTAAGATCGCCACCTTCGGCGACCGCGCCCAGCGCAACGTCACCGGATTCTCTGACCGGATCTTGGCCCAGACCCGGAATAAGGAGCTTGGCGACACCGGCAAGCTCCTCACCGACATCATCATGCGAGCCAAGAAGCTGGATCCGGCGGCGTTGGAGAAGGAAGGCTTCTTCGGCAAGCTCTTCGGCGGGGCCAAAGCCCAGATTGAGAAGTTCAAGGCCCGCTTCGACGATGTGGCGAGCCAGATCGACGCCATCAGCATTGAACTGGATAAGCGCCGGGAAGGCCTGCGCCGCGATATCGCCATGCTCGATGATCTCCACGACGAGACCAAAACCTCGATCGGCGAGCTCGACGCCTATATAGCCGCCGGCAAGACCTTCGCCGAAAGCTATCGCGCCAATGAACTGGCCGCCCTCCAGGCCCAGGCGGCGGCAGCGGCGACCGCTCCCGGCCAAGGGCTGATGGAGGCGCAAGAGTATCAGGACGCCGTTCAGGCGCTTGATCGGCTTGAGAAGCGGGTTTTCTACCTCCAGCAGGCCAAACAGATCGGCATTCAGCAGCTGCCGCAGATCCGGATCATCCAGGCCTCCGACGAGACCCTGATGGAGCAATTGCAGGCCTCGACCCGGCTGACCATCCCTTTGTGGAAGCAGAAAATGGTGCTTCTTTTGGGGCTCAACCGGCAGAAAGAGGCGCTCGACCTTCAGAAGAACGTCACCGACGCGACGAACGCGATGCTGAAGCAGACCTCCGAGATGATGAAGGGCCAAGCGCTTGAGATCGAGGAGGCGAGCCAGCGTGGGATCGTCGATCTTGAGACGCTGGAGAAAGCCAACGCTGATCTCATCGAGACCATCCAGGGCGTGATCCAACTCCAGGAGCAGGGCCGTAATCAGCGCGCCCAAGTGGAGCAGCGCCTGCAAGGCCTCACCGAAGAACTCCGTCAGGCCCTCTCCGACACCCGCTTTGATCGATGAGACGGCTCAAAGCGATGCTGGCGCGCCCCTTCATCGAGGGGCTCGCGGCGTTTCTGATCGTGTTTGTCGCGGGCGAACTGCTTCGGCTGTCGCCGCGGATGGTGATCGCACTGTCGGCGCTCGCCGCCATCGGCGTGATCTATCGCCAGCCGCTTGCAGCCTGGTGGCGGCGAGCCTTGAGCAAGCCCTCTGTGCCGACGGCGCTCGCGGCGGTCCTGTCGCAGAGCGAGGCGGAGATCAGACGCCTCAGAGCGGTCCACGCCCAGCTCGATGATGGCGGCATTGCTCCTCTGGTCGCCGCCCTGGCGGAAGCGGGGGAAACCATCGTCGCCCAAGCCCGCAATGGCGCATTGGAGCCACGCTTGGGCGCACGCGTGTTGTCCTATTATCTGCCGCGGGCGGCCGACCTTGCGGAAGCGTGGCCGGCGCTTGAGGGAGACGCAACCCGGCGGGAGACCGTGCAGGCCCTGCTGCAGCGCCTCGTTCAGGTGCTGCAGAGCACCGCGCGCGGGCAATCGATGGAGGCCCTTCGCGCCTTGGATGTGGATATGCGGCTCCTCGATCAGGCTCTAGACGACGACCGCGCTGACCGCGCCTAGGCGCCGCGCTGTTCGGCGCGCGCCGCGGCCATCGCCGCTTGTTGGGCGGCCTGCTCGGCTTTGAGCGCTGCGAGCACAGACAGGTTCGCGTTTGGCGGCTGCCCGTCTCCCATGCGCCGAAGCTGTTGGTAGCACCAATAAAGTGCGCCGAACCCGTTGAGCGCCTTGACCGTCTTGAACGGGCTCTTGGGGCCCAAAAGGCCCGGGCCGATCCGCAGGCGCTGCTCAAACCGATCGAGGCTGTCCGCCCCCGCCAAAAGCTTCGCCGGCGCCAGCGGATCCACGCACAAGGGCCGGCCGAGACCGATCAAAGCCACTCCGTCGTCACGGATCGCTTGCGCCATCTCGGCCGAAGCCCGGAAGCCGCCCGTCACCATCAGCGGCATGGGCGCCGCCTTCAGCGCTTCCCGCGCGAAGTCCTGGAAGTAGGCCTCCCGCGCCAGCGTTGACGGCGGCATGCCGCGTAGGTCCGGCCGCGTCAGCCCCTCCATGCCCGCCATCCGTGGCTGCTCATAGGTGCCGCCTGAGAGCTCAATCAGGTGGACGCCATCGGCCGCCATCCAGCGCATCACCTGCAGCGAATCCTCCGGGCCGAAGCCGCCCTTTTGGAAGTCGGCGGAGTTAAGCTTCACCGTGACGGTGAAATCGGTCCCCGCCGCAGCCCGAACGGCCTTCACGACCGCGCGCAACAGCCGTGCCCGGTTCTCCAAAGACCCGCCCCAGGCGTCCGTGCGCCGGTTGGCGAGAGGAGAGAGGAACTGCGAGATCAGGTAACCGTGGGCGGCATGGATCTGCACGCCGGAAAAGCCTTCTTCTCGCGCAGCCTTCGCCGCGATGGCGAACCGGGCAATGACGGTGGCGATCTCATCCTCCGTCATGGCGCGGGGATGGCCGAAATTCTTTCCGGGCAACCCGAGAGGCACCGCGGAGGGCGCAGCGGGCGTCGGGTTCACAAGCCGCTGGGTTTGCCTCCCGGCATGACTGATCTGCATCCAGAGGCCTGCGCCCTGCACCCGCGCCGCTTTCGCCCAGCCCCGCAGCGCGGAGCGCATCGCCGCATCCGGCTCCCGATCGATGACGACATTGCCCGGCCGCTCCAGATGGTCCCGGTCGATGATGACGTTGCCAGTGATCAAAAGCCCCGCGCCGCCGCGGCCCCAAGCGTCATAAAGGCGCTGATGGCGCTCGGTGGGCCGCCCTGCGGAATCGGCGAGCCCTTCGGTCATCGCCGCCTTCGCCAGCCGGTTCGGCAGGGCCTCCGCCGGCAGCGCGCACGGCGATTTCAAGATTTCCGCATCTTGTTTAGACATCGGTCGGTCACCGGCGAAACGGTTCAACGAGAGGGCGCTCAGTGCCATGAAACAGGATGCGGGCGAAAGCGGTTTTGGCGCTTTGCACGGCTTGCGGGTGCTTGAAATCGGCCAACTGTTGGCCGGCCCGTTCTGCGGCCAGCTTCTCGCCGACATGGGCGCTGAGGTCATCAAGCTCGAACCCCCCGGGGCGGGCGACCCGATGCGCCAATGGGGCCAAGTGCGCCCGCATGGGGTCTCGGCCTGGTTTGCCGTTGTCGGCCGCAACAAACGTTGCGCCACGCTCGATCTGCGGAAGGCTGAAGGACAGGCCCTGTTCAAGCGCCTCGCCGCCGCCGCCGACATTGTGATCGAGAATTTCCGGCCCGGCACCTTGGAGAAATGGGGCTTGGGCTATGAGGCGCTGTCGGCCCTCAATCCCCGCCTGATCCTCGTTCGCGTCTCGGGCTACGGTCAGACCGGCCCTTACGCGCAGAAACCAGGCTACGCCTCGGTGGGCGAAGCATTTTCAGGCATGCGCTATCTGATGGGTGAGCCCGACCGGCCGCCAAGCCGGGCGGGCCTTTCGATCGGCGACACGCTCGCAGCGACCTATGCGGCCATGGGCGCGCTCGCCGCCGTCCACGCTCGCAGCGCCACCGGTCGCGGCCAGGTGGTCGACAGCGCCATCTATGAAGCCTGCCTCGCCATGATGGAGAGCGTGGCGCCGGATTATCAGCTCGGCGGCTTGATCCGTGAGCGGACGGGGTCATTCCTGCCGAAGATCGCACCGTCCAACATCTATCCCGTAAAGGACGGCATGATGATCGTCGCCGCCAACCAGGACACGGTGTTTGAGCGGCTTTGCAAAGCGATGGGCGCCCCCGACCTGGCGCAGGACCCGCGTTTCGCCAACCATGTCGCCCGGGGTGAGCGGCAACAGGAGCTCGACGCTCTCGTCGCCGCCTGGACCCAAACCCATACCAAAGACAGCCTCCAGGCCGCCTGCGATCAGGCCGGCGTCCCTTGCGGGCCCATCAACACCGCCAAGGACCTGTTTGACGATCCCCATATCGCGGCCCGGGAAGCCCTGGTGACCGTGCAGCACCCGACCGTGGGCCCTATCGCCATGCAGGCGCCGACGCCGCGGCTCTCCGCCACGCCCTCCGCCGTGCGCTGGCCGGCCCGCGCTTTAGGAGAGGACAATCCTTGGCTCTATGGCGGCGTTTTGGGCCTCAGTGCGGAAGAGCAGGCGCAGCTGCAGTCCATGACAATCATTTAAGGTCGCTGACGCATCCAAAGCGCGGAGCGGCGGCATCTCTCTCAATGACGTGTCCGCATGTCACCCCAAGACCCAGCCCCTGATCCAGCGGCGCCGTCGTTTCTCCGACGGCGCCGCCTTTTTCTGTTTGTTCAGCGGCTGGGGGCGGTCTCGGGCGGGCCTCCGCCAAAGGCGCGATAAACGCTGACCGCGGCTGTGGCGCGGGCGGTTTCGGCCTCAATGCGCGAGATTTGGGCGTCGATGAGCAGCTGGTCGGCGCGGAGCCGGTCGGGCAGGCTTGTAATCCCCGCCTCATAGGCGGCCCGCGCGCCGCGAGCCGCGGCCTGGGCCGCCGCCTCCGCCCCCCGAGCCGCATCGAGCCGCTCTTCCGCAAGGCTGAGGCTCGTCAGCGCCAGATCCGCCTCCGCCACCGCCGCATTGACCGTTTCGCGATAGCCGATCAACGCTTGCTCGAACTGCGCATCGCGCTGGCGCACAGCCGCCTGCCGCTGGCCCCAATCAAACAGCGGCAGCGAGATCAATGGCTGCGCCGTGAGCCGCACGGTCTGCTCCGGCAAAGGGCTGCCGACGAGGTTGTCTGCAATCGACAAGGCGCCGGACAGATTGATCTGGGGCCACTGATCGGCCCGGGCGGCGCCCACCGCCGCCGCCGCCGTCAGCGCCCGAGCCTCGGCCTGGGCGACGTCGGGGCGCAGACGGAGAAGATCCGCAGGGGCTGCGGCGACTGTGAACAAGGGCGCCGCCGGCAACGCCGCAGGGGTCAATAACGCCAAGTCCACGTCTTGCGGCTCGGTTCCTGGAGCCCGCCCGCGCAGCAGCGCTAGCCGTGATCGCTCCTGCTGCACCGCAAGCACGAGATCAACCTGACGCGCCCGCAGCGATTCCGCTTGCCGTCGGGCGTCGGCCGCATCCGCCGGCGCTGTCAGTCCCGCGCCTGCGCCGATCTCCAAAATGTCCGCCAGCTGATCCGCCGCGGCCGCCGATTGAGCCAGGGCCGCCGCAATATTCTGGGCGCGGCGCAAGGCGACATACGATTCTGCGATGTCGCCTGCGATGGCGGCTCGGGCGCCACGGAGATCGGCCTCTGCGAAGGCCTGCGTTGCGCGCGCGCCCCGGGCGGCCGCCTCGATCCGTCCCAGAAGCGGGATTTCCCAGCGCACCCTTGGGCCGTAGCTTGCAATGAATTGCTGTTCTTCCAAGGTGAAGGCGCCGCCGGTGTTGAATTCGCCGGAGGCAAGAAGCGGACCTTCCTCAACTTGAGTGTATTGTCCTATGACCTCAACGCCCAGCTCAGGCAGATAGCGGGCGATCGTCGACCGGGCGGAGGCCCGCGCCTCTGCGAGGCGGGAGCGGGCGAGTTGCACGCTCGGACCGGCGGCCACCCCTTCTTCGATGAGCCGAGCGAGAACCGGATCGTCAAAGGCGCTCCACCAGCCCGCGAGCTGGCTTTCGGACGCAGCGAGGGGCGGGCCCGACCAAGTCGCCGGCAGCGCCGGCGCCTCTGGGCCCCTATTCGGCATTGTTGAACAGGCCGCCAGGGCTGAAAGTCCCAGAAGGGCTGTCGACGCGGAAAACCAGGGGCGCGAGGCATTGGGCGGCATGACGGACTTTCGCTCTGGCGGACGGGCCCGGATGGCTGACCGCCCGCACCCATAACTGTTCGCGCTCTTGACTCTTCGGTCTTGGTTCACATTTTGAGAACGAACGTTCGCTTTATATGCATTGCACAATCGAGACGACAACCCCGGATCGCGGCCTGCGTCGCCTCCGGCAGGCCCAAAGGACCGTCCCGCCATGGCCCGCACACCCGACCCCGACCTGGTGGAGCGCCGCCGTCGCGCGATTCTGGACGCGGCCACCCGCTGCTTCCGGCGCCAAGGCTTTCACCAATCAACCATGGCCTCCATCTGCGCGGAGGCTAATCTCTCCGCCGGCGCGCTTTATCGCTACTTCCCGTCAAAGGCCGACATCATCGCCGCCATCGCCGAAAAAGATCGGCAGACGGTAGCGGCGATTCTTGAAGGAGCGTTGACGACGGGAGACCTCACCAAGGACCTGCTCCGGATGGCCGAGATGCTGACCGATCGTGTCGTCGGCGACCCCGGCGACCAGCTTGCCGCGGAGGTTCTAAGCGAGGCGACCCGTGATCGAGCTTTGGCCGCGCGCCTTCAGGCCGTGGACGAAGACGCCCGCGGACGGCTCGCCGCCGCCATCGCCCGCGCCCAGCGCCGCGGTCTGGCCGATCCGAGCCTCGACGCCGCCACCGCGGCGCGGCTTTTGTTCGCAGGCCTCGACGGCCTTCTCATTCGGGCGGCGCTGTTCGGCGCCGCCAATCCCATGGCGGCGTTGGAAGACTTTCAAACCCTGGTCGATCGTGTTCTGCATCTGCCGCGCTCCACCCCTCAGCAAGCAGGCGAGACGACGCCTGCGGAGACCTTGTCATGACTGCCCCGTATGACGCCGCCGATCAAAAACACAGCGCGGACGCTGCAACCCGTTCCAAGCCGCTTCGGCCTGTGGTCGTGGCCGGCGCCGTGGCCGCCGTCGTTGTGAGCGCGGTGGGGCTTTACGCCTTGACCCACCAATCCGGCGGCGGGGACGCCGCGGCGGGCCAGAGCGTGGATCGCCGCCAGGCCGTGTCGGTCGCCGCCGCGCAAGTAGCGTCCTTCTCCCCAAGCGTGGCGCTGACCGGGGAGGTGCGGCCGCGAAACGATCTTTATGTGTTCGCCCCCTCGGCAGGGGTGCGCATCCTGGAACTGTTGGTCGACGCGGGCGATCAGGTGACCCAAGGCCAACCCCTCGCCCGACTGGATACCGCCTTAGCTGAAGCCCAGCTCAGCGCCGCCCAGGCCACCGTCGCCGAAGCCGCCGCCGCCCAACTGCGGGCCGCCGACGAATATGCTCGGGCTCAAAGTATCGCCGACAGCGGCGCGCTCTCTACCGAACAAATCGAGCAGCGTGGCGCAGCGTCCGCCGCCGCCGACGCTCGGCTCGCAGCGGCGCAGGCGCAGCTTGCGGAAATGGAGGCGCGTTTGCAGGGCGGGTTCGTGAGGGCGCCCGTTTCGGGCCTCGTGATCGAGCGTACAGCCCGTCTCGGGGCGCCGGCCGAAGGGCAAGCCCTGTTCCGGATCGCAGGCGGAGGCAGCCTTGAAGCGGCGGTGCAGGTGGCCGAATCCGACATCCTCGCCCTGCCCCGCGGCGCCCGCGCCGAATTTACCCTCGTTGATGGGACCACCGTCATAGGTGAACTCGTCCGCCTCCCTGCCGCCATCGACGTCCGGACCCGGACCGGGGAAGCGGTCTTCGCCCTGCCCCGAGACCGACGCGTCCGGGCCGGCATGTTCGTGCGAGGAGAAGCCCGTCTCGCTGACCGCCAGGCGCTCAGCGTTCCGGCCGAAGCCGTGATGTTTGAGAACGGCGAGCCGTATGTGTACGTCATCTCTGATGACGCCATCGCCCGGCGCACCCCTGTGGCGATCGGCGCCCGGTCCGGCGATCTGATCGAAATCCGCGAAGGCCTCAGCGCCTCCGTTCGCGTCGCCGCCAGCGGCGGCGCTTTTCTTCAAGACGGCGACAGCGTCACCCCTGTCGAACCCGCCGCTGTCGCTTCGGCCGGCTAACATCAAAAGGGGAGAGGCCCGTGGCGCTCAATATTTCCGCCGGCGCGATCCGCAATCCGATCCCGCCGATCGTGCTAATCTTGGCCTTGGTGTTTGCCGGCATCACGGCTTACTTCCGACTGCCGATCAATCAGCTTCCGGACATTCAATTTCCTATGCTGACGGTGACGGTGTCGCAGCCCGGCGCAGCCCCCGCGGAAATGGAATCCCAGATCACCCAACGGATTGAGTCCGCGCTGACCGGGGTGAGCGGGGTGAAGCGGATCACCTCCACGATCAGCCCCGGGGTCTCCACCACTATGGTGGAGCTGGAGCTGAACACCGATGTGGCGCAAGCAGTGGACGACGCCCGGGACGCGGTGACCCGCATCCGCGCCGATCTCCCCGCCGACATCAACGAACCCATCGTCGCGCGCGACAACAGCGCGGCGGAACCCATCGCCTATTACGCCGTGGAAGGCAGCGGCATGACCCCGGCGGAGCTCAGCTGGTTTGTCGACAACACGGTCACACGGGAGCTTCTCACCGCGGAAGGCGTGTCCGGCGTGGTCCGCACCGGGGGCGTTGATCGGGAGATCCGCGTCGAGTTGGATCCGGCCCGGCTCATGGCCTATGGGGTGAGCGCTGACCAGGTGAGCCGGCAACTCGCCCGCCTCAATGCCGACCTTCCCGGCGGGGAAGCCAGCGTCGGCGGTCAGGCGCAATCGATCCGCACCTTGGGCGGCGCCACGACCGTGGAAGGCCTGGCGTCCACAAGGATCATCACCCCCGCCGGCGCAAACGTGCGCCTTATGGATTTGGGGGCGGTGACGGACGGATCGAGCGACCTTTCAAACCTTTCCCGCTACAACGGCCAGCCCGCGGTGACTTTTCTGGTGCGCCGGGCGCAAGGGTCGTCCGAGGTCGGCGCTTTTCAGGCGATGGTCGAACAGGTCGAACGCGTCCAGGCCGACCATCCCGACATCACGCTGCGCATGATCGGCACCCCGGTCGAGTTCATCGAAGGGATGCACAAATCCTCGGTCGCGGCCCTCATTGAGGGCGCGCTGCTCGCCGTGCTGGTGGTGTTCATCTTTTTGAGGGACTGGCGCGCCACAGTTATCGCGGCCTTCGCCATCCCGCTTTCGATCTTCCCGACCTTCGCCGCGATGGAGCCTTTAGGCTTCACACTCAACATGATCACGCTCATCGCTCTGGCGCTGGTGGCCGGGGTGCTGGTGGACGACGCCATCGTTGAAATCGAGAACATCGTTCGACACGTGAACATGGGAAAAACGCCCTATCAGGCGGCTTTGGAGGCGGCCGACGAAATCGGCCTCGCGGTCGTGGCTACCAGTGCGACCATCATCGCGGTGTTCCTGCCGGTGAGCTTCATGAGCGGGGTGTCGGGCCAATTCTTCAAAGAGTTCGGCATCACAGTGGCGCTGGCGACGTTCTTCTCGCTGCTTGTAGCGCGGCTCATTACGCCGATGATGGCGGCCTTCTTCCTCAAGGGCTCAGGCCATAAGGAGAAACCTCCGGGTCCCATTATGGAGACCTATCGCAGCGCCCTGAGGTGGAGCATTCGTCGGCCTGCGGCCACGGTCGCCATCGGGATCGGGCTGTTCATCGGATCGCTCGGTTTGGCGTCCTTGGTGCCCTTCACCTTCATTCCGCGGCTGGATAACGGCACGATCAACATGCAGGTCGAGGCCCCGCCAGGCACGCCGCTTCTCGAAGCCGACCGCGCCATCCAGCGCATCGCCGAAGAGGTGAGCCAAACGCCTGAGGTGGAGGGCGTCTTCACCTCGCTCTCCGGGGCCAGCGGCGCGGCAAGCAACGGCACCCTTTATATTCAACTCGTGGATCGCGAAGACCGGGAGCGCTCCAGCTATGACATCCAGCAGGAGCTGCGGGCGCGCCTCGCGGGTTTCCCGGACTATCGTTTGAGCTTCCTCAACTTCCAGGGCGGGGGACGCGGGTCCGACATTTCAGTCCAGTTCGTCGGGAACGATCCCGCCTTGGTCGCCGCCGCCGCCGACCGCCTGGTTGAACGCATGAAGCAAATGGACAATCTGGCCGATGTCCGGTCGTCGGCGGCGCTGCGTCGCCCGGAACTGCAGGTCACGCCGCGGGCTGAGGATCTGGCGCGGTTCGGCGTCTCCGCCGCCGACCTCGCCGCCGCCGTCCGCGTCGCCACGAGCGGCGATGTCGATCAGGCCCTGGCGCGGTTTAATCTGGCCGATCGGCAGGCGCCGATAAGGGTTCTGCTCCGTCCTGACGCGCGGACAGACCTCGATGTCATCCGCGCGCTGCCGGTGACGGCGGGAGCAAGCGTGGTGCGCCTCGACGCTGTGGCCGACGTGAGCTTCGGGCTGGGCGAAGCCGCCATTGAACGCCGCGACCGCCAACGCGCGGTCACAGTTTCGGCGAACATCACCTCCGGCGTCGCAGGGGAAGCACAAGTGGCGGTTTTGGGCTTGGAGGAGGTGCGGGACCTTCCCGAGGGAGTGAGCCTCGCACTCTCCGGCGACACCGAGCAGAGCCAGGAAATGTTCTCCGGGTTCGCCTATGCGATGCTTTGGGGGATCATCCTAATTTACGGGGTCCTTGTGCTCCTGTTCCGGGATTTTTTCCATCCGATGACGATCATGACCGCGCTGCCTCTTTCGGTCGGCGGCGCGTTCATCGGGCTGCTCATTGCGGGCCAGCCCTTGTCGCTGTTCGCCATGATCGGCCTTGTGATGCTGATGGGCATCGTGACCAAGAACTCGATCCTGCTCGTGGACTTCGCTATCGAACAGATGCGGGTCGGCGTGCCGCGGGATCAGGCGCTGATCGAAGCCGGGATGAAGCGGGCGCGGCCGATCGTGATGACAACCTTCGCAATGAGCGCCGGCATGATCCCTGCCGCCGCCGGGTGGGGCGTCGACGGCGCCCTGCGTCAAGGCATGGGCATGGCCGTCATGGGCGGGCTCATGGTCTCCACTTTCCTGAGCCTTGTGTTCGTGCCGGCGGCCTTCGTGCTTGTGGACCGGCTGGAGCGGCTGGTGAAGCCCTTCTTCGGCCGCCTCACCACCCGCAATGACCCAGCCCGGCAGCCGGCGGAATGAGGCCTAGTAGTCCTCTTTCGCTTTCGTCTTAGTCTTGGACTTGATCCAGTCCATAGCGGCGAAGGCGACGCCGGAGAACACAAACACCATGTGGATGACCACGATCCAGTAGATGTCGCGCTCAGTGTAGCTTTCGATGTCCATGAAGATCTTGAGCAGATGGATGCCCGAGATCGCGACGATCGAGGCGATGAGTTTGATCTTCAAGCCGCTGAAATCGAGCGTGCCCATCCATTCGGGGCGATCCTTGTCGCCGCGCGCCGCCTCGATCTTGGAGACGAAATTCTCGTAACCAGAGAACAGGATGATCAGGACGAGGTTACCCGCCAAGGACAAATCGATCAGGGTCAGGACCAACAGGATCGCCTGCGCCTCGTCCATGGTGGGGATCTTCGGGATCGCCGCCCACAGTTCCCGGAAGAACACATAGATCAGGATAGCGAGACACAGGATCAAACCGAGATAGACCGGCGCCATCAGCCAGCGGGAGGCAAAAATCGCCTTTTCAATGGCGACCTCGAGCAAAGGCGATGACGAGCGCCGCGCGTCCAGCTGCGGCTCGGATTTCGGTTGCGTCACGCCTTCGGCCATTGTCTCATCTCCCCGGTGTCTGCGGCGAAATGGCCGGCCGCGGGCCCTGTGTCCAGCCCAACCTGCGCCAAAGGGGCCACGCATGAGCGAGACGTTCGAGGGATGGACAATCGCGGTGACCGGCGCCTCATCCGGGATGGGGCGGGCCATCGCACGGCATTTGGCTTCCGAAGGGGCGTTTGTCGTCGGCTGCGGCCGCAACCTTTTGGAGCTAAAAGAGACCGAGCGCCTTATCCGAGAGGCGGGGGGCCGCTTTCGGCCGGTGCAGAACGATCTGGCTGAACCCGGCGCGGGCCAGGCCTTTGTCCGGGAGGCGGCCGCGGCGCAAGGCCGTCTCGATGCCGTGATCTGCAATGCCGCGGTCATCGATGTCGAGCCCATCGCCAAAGGCGATCCCGCCTCCTGGAGACGGATGCTCGCGATCAACCTCATCAGCGTTGCGGAGGCCTTCCAGGCCGCCATCGAGATCATGCGGCCCACGGGTCGTCCGGGGTGGCTTGTGGCGATTTCCTCGCTTGCGTCCCGCATGGAGGGCATGGGGATGTACGGCGCCTCCAAGGCCGGTCTCAACAGCCTGTGCCAATCGCTGCGGCTGGAATTGGAGAAGGACCAGATCCGAGTGTCGACCCTGATCCCCGGCGCCTTCGCCACCAATCTCGGCCGCGACATGCCCCCGGAAGTCCGCGATCGCTTTATCGACGAGATGCGCGCCAAGGGACCGCACGCCGCGCCGGACGAAACCGGCCGGTCGGCGATCATGGGCCTGCCTGAGGACATCGCCCGCGCGGTGGCGTTCGTCTTGGCGCAGCCGCCGGCGCTTAACATCCCCGAGCTTGTGATCCGGCCACAGATGGACCTGACGATCCCGCTGGAATGACACTTATGGCGCCGCCACGACCCCCCGCGCCAGACCTTCAATTTCGCCTCGGGTCCGGCCCCGGAGATCGCTCGCATAGCTGAGCTGGTTGAACGGGCCACGGACAGTGAAGGGCGTTGTGATCAGGCGGGAGCGGGGGGTGAAGCGCAGGTCAAGTCGCCGCTGCCTCAGGTCGATGACGCCCACCATGCCGACACGCATGCGCTCCAGATTGAGCTGAAAGTCCTGCGTCGCAAACCGGCCGGCCGAAGCCTCAAAGCTCATCGACAACCCGTTGAAGGCGGTTCGTGCGCCGGATTGGATCAGCTCGTTGCGCATGACCGCGCCGATCGTTTCCGACAAGCCCCCGATGTCCACCCCGCGCACCGCGCCCTGGTTCAGCACGAAGGCCGCCCGACCGCCGAGGCTGGACACTAGCTCGTCCTGCGTCCGTCCCGTCGCGGTCAATACCAGCCGTACTTGGCCTGAACCTTCCAGAAGCGAGAAGCCGAAAATGTTGCCCAGGAAGGTCTGCACCGCGACGCCATCGAGGGAGAGATCGTGCGACAGTCGCACCGCCTCGGTGCGCGCGTCGACTTCCACCCGGCCGCTGCCCGTTCCGCCATAAAGCGCAAGCTCATGCATCGTGGCGGCGAGGAAGCCGTCATTCAGGGTCATCGTCAGGCCCATCCGGTCCACCTGCGACCGGAAAAAGCGCAGTTCGCCCATCGTCAGCTCGAGATTGGCGTTGAGGCTCTTCACAATCTCGAGCCGGATCGGTTCCTGACCCCAGGCAGGGGCGGCGATGTCCAGGGCGGCGGGCTGGGCCACGGCTCCGCCCGAAGCCGCCTGCGCGGCCGGCTCGGGATTGAGGTAGCGGTTCAAATCCACCGGCCCCAAAGCAAGCCGGCCCGTAAGATACGGCCGCTGCGCCACGGTCTCAAACACGAGATCGCCCCGCGCCAGGATCGCATCCACTTCAAAGGTCGCGTTCTCAAAGCGCAGCTGCTGCGGCGTGGCGGTCAAGGCGCCCGAGACATTGAACCGTTCAAGCCCGGCTCCGTCCGGGAAGGGATAGCCCAGCCACCGCATCAACTCTCGGACACTTGCGCCGGACGCGGTCACCGCCCCCTGCAACCCGCCGTCGGCGGCGGCGGCTTCACCGTCGAAGGCGGCGGTGAGAAACCGGCCGTCGGCCTCAAACGAAAGGGCGCTCCGCGCCCCCGTCTGCAGCGCCCGCGGCGTCCCTATGGTCGCGGACACGGTGATCGGTTCGTCGTGGTAGGCGAAGGAGGCCTCCACCGTCGCCGGCTGATCGAGGCCCGCCAGCTGGGTTGTCAGATCGAGATCGGTGGCGGTGAAAACGCGGTTGGTCCGGGCGTCGGCAAAGCTCACGCGGCCATCGGCGATGCTGAAGGCGTCAATCCGCATATCGTGGGCCGGGGCTTGCGTCGGGCGCTGCGGGGCGCTGCTGGGCTTGCGCGGCGGCGCGAGCAGCCAGTTGCCCCGCCCTTGCTCGTCCACCTCGAGATTGAGCGTCGGCTCCTCCAAGCGAATGCGACGGATCATGATGTCCCCGCGCATGAGGCTCGCGAAATCAAGCCCGGCGTCGACCTCCTTCGCGGCCAAGAGGTGAGCCGCCTCGCCGCCCTCCACGTTAGCGAGGGCGGCTTCCTCAGCGCTCACGCCCAATACTGGCCAGATCGACAAATGCATGCGGCCGCTCACGGTCAGGTCCCGACCAGTCTGCGCCTCCGCAGCCTCGATTAGCTGATCCCGGAAAGCCGGGCTTGAGACATACCAAGCCGCCGCTACGATCCCTAAACAGAGTGCGGCGCACAAAGCGCCCGCAATCCCGATGATCCAGCGCCACGCCGTCACGATCCGCATGCCCGCGCTCTCCTGGGTTGTAACTGTGTGGTGGCGAGCATGGCGCCGAACCTGCGCAGGGAGAAGGCCGGCTCAGAAAATCGCGTAACCGCCGTCGATCACGAACAGATCGCCCGAATGATAGGCGCTGGCGTCGGAGGCGAGATAGACTGCGACCCCGCCGAAATCTTCCGGCTGGCCCCAACGCCGCGCCGGGATGCGGGGGATCACCTTATCGGCAAAGGCGCTGTTGGCCTGTGCGCCGGCGGTCATGTCGGTGGCGATCCAGCCGGGTAGGATGGCGTTGGCGCGGACGCCGTAGCGCGCGTGTTCAACCGCGATCGACTTGATCATAGAGATCACGGCGCCCTTGGTGGCGGCGTAGGCTTCGTTGCGGGCCGCGCCCTCGATGGCGGCGAGCGAGGCGAGACCCACGAGCGAGCCGCCCGGATCGCCTTCCTGCGCCCGCTGGACCATGTGACGGCACGCCTCCCGCAAGGTCCAGAACACCCCATCGAGATTGACCGCGAGTACCTTGCGATAAACCTCCGTGCTCATCTCAACGAAGGACGGCGCGCCATAGCCGATGCCCGCGTTGGCGAAGACCGCGTCGATCCGGCCCATGGTGGCGGCCACATCGGCCATCGCAGCGACGACCTCGTCTTCCTTGGAGACATCCACCTGCCAGGCAGCGGCGTTGACGCCTTCGGCGGCGAGGGCGGCGGCGGCCTCCTCGTTGCGGGCGGCGTTGGTGCCCCAGATCGCCACATCCGCCCCGGACTGGGCCAAGGCCTGCGCCATGCCGAAGCCGATGCCCCGATTGCCGCCGGTGACAAGGGCGACTTTGCCCTGCAGGTTGAAGGGTGTGTAGGCCACGCGCGGTCCTCCCGGTTCTAACGCTTATCCCAAGGCTTGCCCCTTGCCCCTAAGTCAAATCAAGCCTTGAGCGCCTAAAGCAGCGCCGCCCGCCGCCGCAAGCTCTCTGCGGTGGCCTCAGACAGGCCTGCCGCGGCCGCCGCTTCGATGAGGGCGCTCCAGAAGGCTTTCGGGGCCACTGCCTTAAGGGCCGGGTCCTCTCGCATCAGGGCCGCGGCCGTGTCCTGCGCCCAGCGCTCGAAAGCCGCGGTCTCGGCCTTGGCGTCGACAGGCGGGAATGCCTGCACAAGCGTGCCCCAGCTCTGCGCCATAAAGGCCGCATGCGCTTCAAGGGCGCTCATCGCCCTGCCCCATGCGCCTCAACCATCGCCGCCGCCGCCAGGATGATCCGCTTTGTCTCCGACCAGAGCGCCAGCGCGTCCAGCCTCGCCAGCGGCACGAATTGCGCGTGGCGGGCGTCGTCCCCCGCCATCGCCTCCCCCGTCTCCCAGACAGCGGCGAAATCCACAAGCACATAGTGCGCCCAGATTTCGCCCGTGGCGCGACTTTCAAAAATCCCGTCCACGGTTTCGATCTGGCCCAGAAGCCGGGCTGTGACGCCCGTCTCCTCCTCAAGCTCCCGCAGGGCGGCGGCGGCCAGCGTCTCGCCCCACTCCAGCCGCCCGCCGGGCAACGACCACTCCCCTTCGCGGGGCGGCTTGCCGCGCTGGATCAAGAGGACTTCGTCTCCCCGAAAGCAGACGACACCCACGCCCACAGTGGGGGCTCGAGAAGGGGACTGGTCGTTCGCCATCGCGCGTCCTTTCGGATTGGCCTATAGCTGATCCTCGAAGGAGACCGAAGCGATGTGCGGCCGCTACGCCATCACCTTGCCCCCGGAGGCCATGAAACAACTCTTCGTTGCCCGCTATGAGGGCCCGGCCTGGGGGCCGCGCTACAATGTCGCGCCGAGCCAGTCGATCCCGATTGTCCGCCCTGATGCCGCAGGCGGCCGTGAGATTGCCCTGGTGCGCTGGGGGCTGCATCCAATCTGGATGAAAGAGCCCCCTGGCGCGAAAAGCATGATCAACGCCCGGTGCGAGACCGCGGCGGAAAAGCCCTTCTTCCGAGACGCCCTCAAGAGGCGGCGCTGCCTCGTTCCTGCGGACGGCTATTATGAATGGAAGCGCGAGGGCGCGGCGAAAATGCCCCACTTCATCCGCGCTGCGGACGGCGCGCCCCTTGTGTTGGCCGGCCTTTGGGAGCGCTGGCGCGACCACGCCGGCGGGGAGCCGATCGAGACCGCTGCGATCCTCACCTCAAGCGCTGCGGCGAGCATCGCCCACCTGCATGACCGCACGCCCGTGCTGCTGAGACCCGAAAGCTGGGACGCCTGGCTAGACCCGCGCTCGCCCAAAGAAACCGTCGGTTTCCTCATGGAGGCAGCGATCGCTCAGCCCCCGGCGCTCGAGGCCTGGCCCGTGAGCCGGGCCGTCAACAGCCCCGTCAATGACGGCCCTGAACTGATCGCGCGCGCCTAGACGAGGCCAAGAGCCGCGCCCCCTGCAACGCGAGCCGCATTGTCTCGCGTCCGGGCATAGCTTAGGAACAAAACATCAAAAGTCGCGTTGCCGTTGTGGGACGCTTTGGGCTTTCTGTTCGGGGCGGCGTTTGGGGACTTGTGACCCTTGGGGCGTGCGCCCCTGGGGCTTGAAAGCGGAGGCGGTGGTGCAGACGGCGACCTTCAGCGCGGGCGAGACGACGGCCTTTGAGGCCGATCTCATCATCGTGGGCGCCGGCGCGGCAGGTGCGGCCATCGCCCGCGAGTTCGCCGGCGCCCCATTTTCGGTGCTGATCCTGGAAAGCGGGGTCGATCAGGAGACCGAGGCGCACGCTGCTCTGAATACGGTGGAAAGCATCGGCGCCCCAACCTCTCCCGCTCAAATCGCCAAGCGCCGCGCCTTCCATGCCGCTCAGGCTGCTTTTTGGCGTCAAGAACAGCAGCCATTCGGCGTTCGCTGTCGGGTTGTCGGCGGCTCCACCGCGGCTTGGGCCGGCAAATCCGCTGCGTTTGACCCGATCGATTTCGCGGAGCGCCCTTGGGCGGCGCACACGGGTTGGCCTTTCGGCCGAGACGAGGTGGGGCGGTATCTCGACCGCGCCGGAGAGCATCTCAATCTCGGCCCCCATCTCTACGGGGCTGACTTCTGGCGACGCTACCCTGGGGGGGAACCGGCTCCGCACTTCCCCTCAGACCGCTTGGCGCCGTTTTTTTGGCAGTTTGCCCGCTCCCGCATCGATCCCTTGGATGTGATGCGCCTTGGCCCTGAGCTGGCTCGTCTGACGGCGCCCAATGTGCGTTTGCTGACCGACGCGACAGTGACTGAGGTGCTGACCGATGACACCGCGACCCATGTTCGAGGGGTTAAGATCGCGAGCCTCAACGGCCGCCGGGGCGAGGTCCGTTCGGGGTGCGTGGTGCTGGCCGCAAGCGGCATTGAAAACCCGCGCTTGCTTCTGGCGTCCCGGGCCGTGCGGCCGGAAGGCCTGGGCAACGCCCATGATCTCGTCGGGCGGTTCCTGATGGACCATCCCGGCGCCCGCATCGCCCATTTCGGCCCCGGCGACATCGCCAAAGTGCAACGGCGCTTCGGCTTTTTCGGGCTCACCGAAGGCGGCCGCACGCACATGTACATGCACGGGCTCGCCCTCAGCCCGGCGCTGCAGGAGCGCGAAGGCCTGCTCAACGCAGCACTTTATGTGATGGCCGAAAACGCCCCGGACGATCCATGGCCCGCTTTGAAGCGCCTGCTGAAAGGCCAGTGGCGGAGTTTCGGCGCCGACCTTTGGGCCGTGATGAAGAGCCCTGGCCTCTTTTTCACCGGGATAGGGATGAAGATCCTTCAGAGCCAACGGACACCAGATCCCGTCAAGGCGCTGATCGTGAACGCAGCCATTGCTCTGAACCCAAACTTTGTCGCGCAGGAGTTTCTGAGCCGCGGCCTGCCGCACAAAGTGATCGGCCTGACCATCGACGCCATCAGCGAGCAGGCGCCGCACCCCGACAGCCGCATCACCCTGTCGGAGACCCTCGATCCCCTGGGCGTGCCGCGGGCGCGGATCGCCTGGCGTCTGAGCCCCGATGCGGCCCAGACGCTGCGGCGGCTCGCTTTGCTGATCAAGGAGGAGTTTCCCAAAGCCGGTCTGCCGACGCCGATCCTCGAGCCCTGGGTCGAGAGCGGCCGTCTGGAAGACGCGGTCGTCATCGATATGGCCCATACCTTAGGCGCCACGCGGATGGCCGATCGGCCGGAGCGGGGCGTCGTCAATCCTCAGGGCGAAGTGTTCGGCGTGGCCGGGCTTTTCGTCGCCGGGGGCTCGGTGTTCCCCACCAGCGGCCACGCCAACCCCACTTTGATGATCACCGCGCTCGCGGTGCGCCTCGCCGATCATCTCAAAGCGCGGCTCAGCCAAGCCGTGGGCCAAGCGGCATGAAAGACAACAGCCCCCTCGTCCTGGTCACAGGCGCCACCGGGCATGCCGGTCGCTTCGTCGTCAGGACGTTGCTGGAGCGGGGCTTCCGGGTCCGCGGCCACTATCACCATGCGCTGGGACAAGATCCTGCGGTGGAGTGGCGCGCCTGGGACTTTCTTGAGAACTTGGACGTCGGCCCCCTCGTGGAAGGGTGCGCGGCGGTGGTGCATCTCGCCGCGGCGCTGACCAAGTGCGACGAGATGGAACGACTGAACGTTCAGACGCCCCTTGCTTTGGCGCAGGCGGCGGCCGCTGCCGGCGTGCGCTACTTCGCGCACGCCAGCTCCATCGTCGTTTACGGCTCACCCAAATCCCCTGTCGTCACCGAAGCGACGCCACGCCTTGATCCTGGAAAGCCGCTCGGGGCGCAGTATCGCGCCGAGCCGTACATGCTGCGCTACGCCTGCACGAAGGTGATGGGGGAACTTGCCTTGGAGGCCGCGGCCCTGCCGATGCAGGTGGATCTTCTGCGGCCGGTGGTGGTCGCCGACAGCGCCCGGCTTTTGGAAGTCGCCGACTGGTCCTTCGCCCGGAAGGCTCTGACGCTTTATCGCCGCACTCAATACATCGCCGATGTGGACGCTGCGGCGGCCGTCGCGCATCTGGTTCAGCGCGGGGTCGAACGGGCCGCGCCTAGCGTCGAGGCCTACAACATCGCCTACGAAACCAGCGTCACCTTCCGCCAGCTCTGCGCCAATGTGTATCGGCGCACCGGCGATCATCGCTTCGCGCCCATCCTGGAAGCGCCGCTTCTGCCCGACATCGCCAAAGACATGCTCCGGTTCCGGACGCTTGAGCTCCGCTACCCGTTCGGCGCTATCGATGTGAGCGCGGCCAAGCTTTACGGCTCAGGCTTCCGCCCGCCTTTGGGTATGGAAGGGGCGTTGGATCAGGCGCTGCATGATCTGGGTATGGGTCGGCCCGCGGCTGCCTGACCCCGTTTTCAGAAGGCTCAAAAGTCGCCGCTTGACCGACGTTGCGTCAAGTCCTGTCTGACTGCGGATCAGTTCCCTTGATTTGAAAGGCGCCGCCGATGGCCTTGCGCACACCGATTTGCGATCTGCTCGGCATCGAGCACCCCATCCTTCTCGCCGGCATGGGCGGGGTGAGCTACGCGCCGTTGGCGGCGGCGGTGTCGAACGCGGGGGGCTACGGCGTGCTCGGGATGGCGGGCCGCGAGGTCAGCGAAATCCGCGACAATATGCGCCAAACGCGACGACTGACCGACAAGCCCTTCGGGGTCGATTTGTTGGCGGCGACGCCTGAACAGCTGACCGCGGCGGTCGATGTCATTGTCGGCGAGGGGGCCTCGAGCTTTGTGGCGGGCTTGGGCGTGCCGATGCCGATTATGGAAAAGCTGAAGAAGGCCGGGCTGAGGGTCATGGTGGTGTGCGGGGCGGTGAAGCACGCGGTGAAGGCCGAGCAGGCGGGCTGCGACGCGGTCATCTGCCAAGGCGGCGAAGGTGGCGGCCACACCGGTCTTGTCGGCACCTTCCCGCTTGTGGCGCAAGCAGTGGAGTCGGTGAAAATCCCCGTAATCGCCGCGGGGGGCCTTTACGACGGCCGGGGGCTTGCGGCGGCTCTGGCTTTGGGGGCGCAGGGCGTGTGGATGGGCACACGGTTCATCGCGAGCGCCGAAGCCCACGCGGCGCCGATGTATAAGGACGCCGTCCTCGCCTGCGCCGACACCGACACCGTCCGCACGCGGAGCTATTCCGGCAAACCGATGCGGGTGAAGGAAAACGCCTGGACCAAAGACTGGGAGTCCCGGCCGCAGGACATCCTGCCGTTCCCCTACCAGGCGGGGTTGTCCATCCAAAATAACGCCCTGGGCGGCATCGGCGGCCAGATCGAAGGGCTGGAGGCGGACAAGTCCTGCTTCGCCATGGGCCAAAGCGCCGGCGGCATCCAGGACGTCCTGCCCGCTGGCGAGATCGTCAAGCGGATCATGGCGGAGGCCGAAACCGCCATCGCCCGGGTCGGCAGGCTCGTGTAAGAACCATCCATGGAAGCGGTTTACTGGGTTCTGACCTGGGCGTGCCACCGCAAGTGCCGCCACTGCTATGACGATCGCTTCCGGCCTTATGTGCGGGACGACCTGAAGCGCGTCGTCGGCGAGGGGCAGGCTGCCTATCGGGCCGTGCTCGCCAACCTCCCCGACCGGATGCGCTTTCGGGACCGCGAGGGCCAATCGCGCCGCAGCCTGTTGGTGATGGCCGGAGGCGAACTGCTGATCGACGGAGTCCGCGAAGAGCTGTTCTACCCCGTCCTTGAGGCCGTTCAGGAGCGCTGGGCGCCCGCGGACCGGCCTTATGTCTCGATCCAGACGACGGGCGACATTCTGACCCCCCGCTTCATCCAGGAGATGATCGACCGCGGCGTCGGGACCATCGCCATTGCCTCGATCGACGACCACCACCTGGGCTTCGAAGGAGACAAGAAATTCGCCTTCATGGCGAGGATTCGGGCCATGATGGCCCCTTTCGGAGCGACCGAGGTCGATCTCGGCGGCGCGCGGGATCCTCGCCTGAAGGCCAAGCCCGCTCCCGCCGCCCAGCCCGAGGGACTGTCGTTCGTGTTCTTCGGCGCCCAGCCCGAGCTTTGGATCGGCGAACTCTGGCCGCGCGGCCGCGCTTTCCAGAACGGGCTCTCCAACGCCGGCTACGGCGCCAATTTCTGCGCCCGTTGGAGCGGGGGGAAGAACTTCCTCAACCATGGCGAAGCCGGCTCCGAGGTCGCCATTGAGCCCGACGGCGCGGTCTATCCGTGCTGCCTCAAGACTAAGGCTCCCTTAGGCAATCTCACCGAGGAACGGCTCGTTGACGTCCTTGAGAGTTTGAAGGGCCACCCCGCCTTCGAGGCCATCAACCAAGGTGACCCTGAAGCCATGGGCCTCGCCTTCGGCCATAGCCGTGAGGCTTATCGGACCCTCTCCCACGTCGTCGACCCGCAGGGCCGCCCTTTCGCCAATGTTTGCCTGGGCTGTGACGCCTTCTTTGAGAGCACACTTGCCCGGGTTTTGGCCGATCTCCGGAACGAGAGACTGGCGGCTCGCAAAAACTGATTGCTGAACACTGTCGATTTTGTTTAGATGACCACGACACAGGGGGAATGGTCGTGAGAGCTTTGGTTCGACAGGCAGCGGCGATAGGGAAGGGCGGGCGCCTCGCCGCAGTCAGCGCCGTTCTCATGGCGGCCGCCGCCTGCAGCGGGGGCGAGGATGAAGCCGCCGCCGTGCAGGCCGCAGCCCCGGTGGTTCAGGTCGCCGCCGTCGCCCCCTTGGGGTCCGCCGGTCGCATCGAAGCAAGCGGCCTTATCGCCTATAAGCGCGAAACGCCCTTGGCCTTCAACGTGCCCGGCGTCGTCGCCAGCCTCACGGTGGACGAGGGTCAGTCCGTGGCCGCAGGCCAACGCCTCGCCGCCCTACGCCAGACCCAGGTCGCCGCCGGCAGCGCCGAAGCGCAGGCCGCGCTTGAAACCGCCGAGCGCAACCTCGCCCGCACCCGGACCCTGTTTGAAGGGGGCTGGGTCACCCAGGCCCGCCTCGACGACGCTGAACTGGCGGTGCAGCGGGCGCAGGCCGCTCGCGACAGCGCAGGCTTCAATCAAGACACCAGCGTTCTGAACGCGCCGGCCGCGGGGATCATCCTTCGCCGTCTGGCCGAGCCCGCCCAAGTCTTGGGCGCCGGCACGCCGGTTCTGGTCCTGGGCGAGACTGCCTCCGGGCTGATTGTCCGGGTCGGAGTCACCGCCGGCCAAGCCCAGGCCATTCGGGCAGGCGCCGCCGCAGAGGTGCGGGTTTCGGGCGAGACCGAACCGCGTCGCGGCGTGGTGAGCCTGATCGGCTCCGCCGCCGATCCCGCCACCGGGTCCTTCCCCATTGAAATCCGTCTCATGGACGCCGACGGCCTGCGATCGGGCGCCGTTGCGGAAGCCGCGATCGCTGCGGCCGAAGGCCACACCCAAGCCGCCCTCGCCGTCCCGCTTCTGGCGTTGATCGACGCGAGGGCTGATCAGGGCGTGGTGTATGTCGTGGGCGAGGATGTGGTCGCCCGCCGTCGCTCCATCGTTACCGCCGGAGTGGCGGGCGACTTCGTGGTCGTCGCTTCCGGCCTTGAGCAGGGCGAGCGCGTCGTCAGCCGCGGCGCGGCGTTCGTCCGCGACGGGGAAGCCGTGACGGTTGCGGAAAGCGCTGCGCCATGAAGGCCTTCACCCGCTTTTTCGTCGAGCGCTGGCAGTTCACGCTGGTGCTGTTCACCCTGCTCGTCGCCCTCGGCCTGAATGCGATCGCTGCGATCCCGAAATCTGAAGATCCGCTCGCGAAATTCCCGATCATCTTCACGACCGTGATCCTGCCGGGGGCGGATGCGGAGGAAATGGAGCGGTTGGTCGCGATCCCGCTGGAAGAGGCCGTGAGCCGGGTCGAGGACCTCGCGGAAGTGGAAAGCACAAACGTCGCCGGCGTCACGACCGTGCAGGCGGAGTTCACCTGGGGCGTCGATCCCGATCGCAAGTATGACGAGGTCGTCCGCGAGGTGAACCGGGTGCTGCCCACCCTACCGAGCGGGGTCCGCGAGGTGCGCATCGATCGGGGGCAGACGTCCAACGCCAACGTTGTGCAGCTCGCGCTTGTCGGCTCCGAGAGCACGACCCTTGGTCAGCTCCGCGCCGCCGCCGTCGCGCTGCAAGAGGTGGTCGAGCGCCAGCCCGGCGTGCAGACTTCCGAGCTGTGGGGCCTGCCTGACGCGCAAGTGCGGGTCACACTCAATCTCGCGGCCCTGGCGCAATACTACCTGCCGGCAGGGGCTGTGGTGCAGGCCCTTAGCGCGGCCAGCGATGAAACCCCCGTCGGCGCGCTGGAGGCCGGCGGTCGCCGCTTCAACGTGCACGCCGGCGGCGCCTTTACAAGCCTTGAAGCGGTCCGCGCCGTGCCTTTGCGGTCCGGCGACGGCCAGACCCTTACCGTCGGCGATGTCGCCGAGGTCGCCTGGCAGGATGACGAGGAGCGCCACGTCACCCGCTATAACGGCGAGCGGGCCGTGTTCGTTACCGCTCGCGCTGCGCTGGGAGAAAACGTCTTCGCCATCACCGACGCGATCCATGCCGCAGCGGAGGACTTCCGCGCCCAGCTCCCAGAAGGGGTGCGGCTGGAGCTGGGGTTTGACCAGTCCGAGACCGTGTTCAAACGGCTGTCGAAGCTCGGGCGGGACTTTCTGATCGCGATTTTCCTCGTGCTTTTGACCCTGATCCCGTTGGGTTTCCGGGCGTCCCTCGTGGTCATGATGTCAATCCCGTTGTCGCTCGCGATGGGCGTGACGGCCCTGCACTTCCTCGGCTACTCGCTGAACCAATTGTCGATCGCGGGCTTCATCATCGCTCTTGGGCTTCTGGTCGACGACAGCATCGTCGTGACTGAAAACATCGCCCGACGGCTGCGGGAAGGCCTGCCCCCGCGCCAGGCCGCAGTCGCCGGCGTTGATGAGATCAACATCGCGGTTCTGGGCTGCACGGCCACCTTGTTGCTGGCGTTCCTGCCGCTGCTGGCGCTGCCGGAGGGGTCAGGCGAGTTCATCCGATCGCTGCCGATGGCGGTGATCATGACCATCTCCGCCTCCCTCTTCGTGGCGCTGACGGTGATCCCATTCCTGGCGTCACGGCTGCTGAACCCCAAGGACACGGGCCACTCGAACCCAGCGCTGGATGTGGTGATGGGCGGCATCCATCGGGTTTACAGCCCGATCCTCCATCTGGCGCTGAGCCGTCCCCTCGCGACCGTTGCGGTTGGCCTCGCCGCCTTCGCCTTGTCTTTGACCTTGATCCCGCGCCTCGGCTTCAGCCTGTTCCCGGAGAACGACAGCCCCTACTTCATGGTTGATGTGACCCTGCCCGAGGGCGCAGCGCTTGAAGTGACGGACGAAACGGTCCGCTTCGTCGACGGGGTTCTGGCCGAATACCCCGAGGTGGTCTGGCGTATGGCCAACACCGGCCGCGGCAACCCGTTCGTCTATTACAACGACAGCCCCGCCCCGCAGCTCTCCAATGTCGGCAGCCTCTATGTCAGCCTCGACGGCTGGGAGCCCGACGTTCACCGCCCGATCCTGGCCGACATCCGGGAGCGCCTGGACGCCTATCCCGGCGCCCAGATCACCGTCCGCCGCTTCGAGAACGGTCCGCCGATCGAAGCCCCGATCGCCGTGCGGATCCAGGGCCCCGATATCGCGACCTTGGAGGCCTTGGCCGCGGACGCCGAACGCCTGATCAATGAGACCCCCGGGGTGCGTGACGTCCGCAATCCTCTCGCGGCCCGGCTCGTGGATCTCGATCTCGGGGTGAACGCGGAGCAGGCCGCGCTCCTCGGCGTTCAGGCCGGCGGCGTCGAACAGGCCGCGCGCATCGCTATCGGGGGCGCGCCGGCCGGCAACTTCCAAGACCTGCGCGGCGACACCTATCCCGTCATCGTTCGCAGCCCCACCGCCCCCAGCGACGCCCCCGCCTTGGACAGCTTGAACAGGCTCTATGTTTGGACCGCCGCCGGCGGCGCCATGCCCTTGTCCAACGTGACGGCTCCGAGCTTCACCTCCGGCCCGGCCCAGATCGACCGCTATCAGCGGGAGCGCTCGGTCACGATCACGGCCTTCGCAGCGGAAGGCTACCTGACGAGCGCGGTGACCGAAGACGCGGTGTCGCGGCTGCAGACCCTGTCGCTGCCGCCCGGCTATAGCCTCAGCCTCGGCGGTCAGGCCGAAGCCAGCGCCGACAGTTTCTCAGGCCTTGGCACCGCCATTCTGGTCGCGATCTTCGGGATCCTTGCGGTGCTGCTCCTGGAGTTCCGCACCTTCGCCGTGACCGCGGTGGTGGCCTTCGTGATCCCATTCGGCGTCATGGGCGGGCTCATCGCGTTGTGGATCGCAGGCGAAAGCCTGTCGTTTACCGCTGTGATCGGCTTCGTGGCCTTGATCGGCATCGAGATCAAAAACTCGATTCTGCTTGTGGAGTTCGCAAACCAGGAACGCGCCCGCGGCATGCCGCTTCGGGAGGCGGTGGAGAAGGCCGGCGAGGTGCGCTTCTTGCCGGTGCTGCTCACCTCCGTCACCGCCATCGGCGGGCTGACCCCGCTGGTGCTCGAGAACTCGCCGCTCTTTTCACCGCTGGCGATCGTCATCATCGGCGGGCTGGTATCCTCCACCCTGGTGGCGCGGATCGTCACCCCGGCGATGTATCTGATCCTGGCGCCGAAGGACGAGCCGGCGGAGGAAGCGGTTCAGGCCGCCTGATCCACGAACCTGGCGATCAGGCGGGCGAGCTCCGCCGCCCTCAGCTCCAGCATGCCGTGGCCCCAGCCGGGAAGTTCAAGGATCCAGCCGTTGCGCAGGACGCCCGCCGCCCGGCGGGTTGCCTCGGTGAGCTCATCTTCGGGATTGAGAACCAAGATCGGGTGGGGCAGCGTTGCTAGCGCCTCCCGGAACGGCGTGTCGTAGGCGAACGCCGCGGCGTGGCCCCATTCGTAGGCCTCCCCGCCCATCAGGTTCTGCAGGAACGAACGCGCCTTCATTTCCAGCGTGACGCCCGGCCCCGCATGGTGGTGGATCCGCGCCCACATGCTGGTGAACCGCGTCCCCGCTTCGTCCAGCGGCACAGGCTGAAAATAGGCTTCAAACGCCGCGCGCTCTTCGGGCGTCAGCAGTGCGGCGGAGACCATGACCACGGCGCCCACGCGCTCGGGCCGGGCCAGGGCCATGGCGGCGGCGACTTTGGCGCCGGTGTGGTTGCCGAAGAGATCAATGCGCTCATGCCCAAGGGCGTCCGCCACCGCCCAGACCCCAGCGGCGTAGGCCTCGATTGTGGCGGCGTCCTCGTTTGGCGGGGCGTCCGACATCCCGTAGCCGGGATAGTCCGGCGCCACCGTCGGGCGATCGTCAAACCATCCGAGGAGGGCTTCCATCTCCAGGCCCGATTTCGGGCTCTGGTGGAGACAATAGAGGGGCTGCGCCGCCCCGCCTGCGGGGCCTTCACGCCACCGATAATGAAGTTGGCCGAAGGGCCCCTCGCCATAGGCCCGGCGCGGCCGCGGAGGGGACGAGGCGGTCACGCGGGTCAAGGCGCGGCGGGCCTGTTCGGGACCGAGCCCCCGGCCTGCACCCATTCAAGATAGGCGATCAGGTCGTCGATCTCCTGAGGCTGCAGCTCAAACTGCGGCATCGCCGGGTGACCCACCACGATGCCTTCGGCGAAGGCCTCCGCCAGGACCCCGGGCGGATAGCGCTCGCCCAAACGGCGGAACGCGGGGGCTTCCTCATTGGGACTTGCCCCCACCGCGCCGATGGCATGGCAGGCCGAACAGAGCCGCTCCGCAATGGCATGGCCGCGGGCGCGGCTGGGACCGGCTTCATCGGCGGCGATCAGGGTCGGTTCGCTCGCGCAGGCGCTCAAAGCGACAAGAGCAAGCGTTGAGAGAAAAATGCGCATGCAGACTTCATCCCGTAGACGCCGACGGCGGCCAAGACCGCCAAACGCCGCAGTCGGGCGCCTTTCACTCCGCGGCGACGTCGGCGGGTTCTTCCGCCTGCCGGCGCCAGAGTTCGGCGTACTCGCCATCCCGGGCGATCAGCTCCGCATGCCGACCGCGCTCGACGATGTGACCGTGCTTCAAGACCAGAATCTGATCAGCGCCGGCAATCGTCGACAGCCGGTGCGCCACTACAAGGGTCGTCCGCCCCTTCGCCGCCTGCTCAAGGGCGGCCTGCACCTCGCGCTCGGTCCGGGTATCGAGCGAGGAGGTCGCCTCATCAAGGATCAGCAACCGCGGCTGCTTCAAGGCCACCCGGGCGATCCCCACCCGCTGCTTTTCACCCCCCGACAGCTTCAAGCCCCGCTCGCCGACCTTGGTGTCCCACCCCTCGGGCAGGCTTTCGATGAAGGCCAGGAGCTGGGCTGTGCGGGCGGCCTCGTCCAGTTCGGCTTGGGTGGCGTCGGGTTTGCCGTAGGCGATGTTGTAACGGATCGTGTCGTTGAACAGCACGACGTCCTGCGGCACAAGGCCCAAGGCTTCCCGCACGCTGGTCTGGGTCACTTGGCGCAGGTCCTGGCCGTCGATGGTCACGCGGCCCTCCGTCGGGTCATAGAAACGCAGCGCCAGCTTCAGCACCGTCGATTTGCCGGCGCCGGAAGGCCCCACCACCGCCGTCGTCGTGCCCGCCGGGATCGTGAAGGACACCTCCGACAGCCCCACGATGCGGCCGTCATGAGCGAAGCTCACCCCCTCAAAGCGCAATTCGCCCGGGCCTTTGGCCAAGGGCTTGGCGTCCGCGGCGTCGGCGATGTCAGGCTTTTCGTCCAGAAGGACGAACATCTTTTCCATGTCGATGGCGCTCTGCTTGATCTCCCGGTAGGCGAACCCGAGGATGTTGAGCGGCGCATAAAGGTTCATCAGGATCAGGATCACGGCGGTGACGTCGCCGGGGCCCATGCCGCCGTCGATGGTGGCGAGGCCCGCCGCGATGACCATCGCCATCAGCCCTGCGCTCATGATGAAGGCCTGCGCCACGTTGAGGGCGACCAGCGAGGAATTGGACCGGACCGCGGCCTTGGCGTAGCTCGCCAGCGCCTTATCGAAGCGCTCGGTCTCGCGGGCCTCGGCGGCGAAGGCCTTCACCGTTTCATAGTTGAGAAGGCTGTCCACCGCCCGGCCGGCGGCCTCGCTGTCCCGCTCATTGAGCTCGCGTCTGTACTGCAGCCGCCATTCGGTGATCCACAGCGTCACCGCCCCATAGATGACAACGGTGAGCACCGCGACCGCGGAAAACTCGATTCCATACGTGACTGCGAGAAGCGCCGCCGCCAACAGGAGTTCAATCAGGGTCGGGCCGATATTGAAGCCCAAAAACCGCAACTGAAAATCGATCGCCCGAACGCCGCGCTCAATGGTGCGGTGCAGGCTTCCCGTCCGCTTGGCCTGATGGAAACGCACAGACAGAGCATGGACATGGCCGAACACCTTCACCCCGGCGCGGCGCTGAGCCTCTTCGCTGATCGGCTGGAAGATCGCGTCGCGCACCTGGGGGCCGGCCTGCGAAAAGAACCGCAGCCCTGCCCAAAGCCCCACCGCCAAGGCGAAGGGCGCCATTGCGGCGGCCGCTTCATTGGCCGCCAATGCATTCACCCCTTGCGCCAAAACCAAAGGCGCCCCAACTGCGACAATCTTGGCGACCAACGTCAGCGTGATCGCCACCCCGAGACGCAAGCGCATTTCCGGGTGTGACAAGCCGCCAATGAGGCCCCAAACTCGCCCAATGGCGGACAGGATTCGGGGACTAGGCTCGTCAGGCGAAGCGGCTTGTTGCGGAGGCATGCCGCCGAAGTAAGCTCTTTCCCCCCCGGCCGCAATGGCAAGGCTATGGCGCGAAGGAACGAACAATAATCCGCGGCTTGGCAGGAAGAAACAATGAGTGAAATCAAGTCGATTTGTGTGTATTGCGGCTCCTCCAACGCTGCATTGGCCTCTCACATGGACCTTGCGGACCGGTTCGGCAAAGAACTAGCGAAACGGGGCATTCGCCTCGTGTTCGGCGCCGGGAACGTGGGCCTGATGGGCGCCACGGCGCGCGCGACGCGGGACGGCGGCGGCGAGGTCTTGGGGATCATCCCGCACTTCATCTCGAAGTTCGAACCCCCGTGCGAGGGCATCGACCTCCGCGTGGTGGACACGATGCATACCCGCAAAATGATGATGGCCGAAGAGAGCGACGCCTTCGTCGCCCTGCCCGGCGGCATCGGCACGCTGGACGAGGTGGTGGAGATGCTCTCTTGGCAGCGGCTGGATCTGCACAACAAGCCCGTCTTGCTGTTGGATGAAGACGGATTCTGGGACCCGCTCTTCCACCTGTTTGAGCACTTTGTGCAGGCGAACCTGCTGCCGCGGTCGTTTGCGACGGGCGTCAAGCGGGCGAAGACCGTGGATGAGGCCTTCGCCATGATCCTATCCGGCGAGGCGTTCCCGCAGCGGGAAGCGCCGGCGGCTTAACGCCTGCCGCCCCCAGAGCGCCCTCTCCCCTCAAGGGCTAGGGGATTCACACATGTTTGGGTTCTAGGGCGGATATTCGGCCTTGGGCGATGTTGAAACCCTCGATGCGGTCGAGAAGGCGGTCGAGGCCGCGGGCCATGGTTTTGGGTCCGGGCGGTTTGGGATAGC
>JBILVS010000266.1:0-2699 GCA_044370335.1 Caulobacterales bacterium | reverse complement strand
CGATGTCGAGGGTGGTGTAGAATGTGCCTTTGAAGACGATGTTGGCGATGGCGTCGAAGCCGCGGGGCGACAGGTCTTGCGTGCGGGAGATGAAGTTGCCGGCGGCGTTGTTGACGAGGCCGGTGAGGGGTCCGCGGGCCTGCCAGATATGGTCGAGGCTTTCAGAGATCGCCTCGGCGTTGCGGATATCGGTGGCTTGCGGGACGACCACGCCGCCATGCTTGGCCATGAGCTCATTGGCTGTCTCTTCCAAGACCCCGCCGCGGCGGCCCCAGATGACGACTTCCGCCCCGAGCTTCAGAAAGCCTTCGGCCATTTCCTTGCCCAATCCCGTGCCGCCGCCGGTCACCAGAATGCGCTGGCCGTTCATGAGGCCGTCTTTGTACATGAGCTTGGACACGTCCACGGTGGCTTCTCCCTTTGTCTCGGTCTTTGCGGCAAGGTTAGTGCGGGACGCGGAAAAAACCAGCAGGAAAGATTGTTTCTTCGGGCGGCCGCCTCAGACGAGGCGGTAGAAGCCGAAGGCGTCCTGCGGCGCCATCCAGCGGCGATCAAGGCGCCAGCCGGCGGTTTCCGCCAAACGGCGGACCCCGTCGGGACCCCATTTGTAGGAGTTTTCGGTGTGGAGGCTTTCGCCCTGGGCGAAGCGAAAGCGGCCGGCGGCGCAGGTGATGAGCTGATCGCGCAGGGAGACCAAGTGCATCTCGATGCGGCTTTCGTCGGCGTTCCAGCGGGCCTCATGGGAGAAGGACTGGATGTCGGCGTCGCCGCCCAATTCCCGGTTCAGCCGGACCAAAAGATTAGCGTTGAAGGCCGCGGTCACCCCGAGGCGGTCGTCATAGGCTTCGAGGAGGGTCTCCTCGTCCTTGGGCGCATCAACGCCCAAGAGCATCACCCCACGAGGGCCTACAGCAGCGCGCGCGTGTTTCAGGAGCGCGATCGCGGCCGCGGGCTCGAGATTGCCGATGGTGGAGCCGGGGAAAAAGCACACTACGCGGCCGGGGCCTTGCGGGGCACGCCAGGGGCCGGTGAAGTCGAGGGTCAGCGGATGAACATCAAGGGCGGGGAAACGCTCGGCGAGGGTTTGCGCGGCGCTCGCGAGGGCGGCTTCGGCCACGTCGATGGGGGCGTAAACCGACGGCGCGGTCAAGGCTTCGAGCAGAATGGGCGTCTTCACCGCAGAGCCTGCCCCGAGCTCAACGACGATGGCGCCTTGCCCGAGGCCTGCAACGGCCTCCCCGATACAGGCGTGCAGTAGGGCGATCTCTGTGCGGGTGAGGGCGTATTCGGGAAGCTCGGTGATGGCGTCGAAGAGCTTGGAGCCGAGGGCGTCATAGAGCCATTTCGGCGAAATCGCCTTGGGCGTGGCGGAGAAGCCTTCGGCGACGGCGGCACGGAAGGCGGCGGCGGGGGAGGAGAAGGCGTCGGCGCTCATGATCGGTAGATAAGCGCTGAGTTGTGACAGGGTTCAGGCTTCTTCCTGCGGCGGATAAGCGCGCCACCGCCCGTCATGGCCGCAAAGGCTATAGCCAGACGGCGTTTTGCGGGCGTTTGCCGGGGTGAGCCGCGCTTTGCCGTGGCCGCCGGGTTGATCCACAACATAGGCAGGCTGGCACAAGCCGGAGGCAGAGCGGCGGAGGCCTTCGACCAGGGCTTGACCCTGCTCCACCGATCCGCGCCAGTGGCTCGTGCCGGGGGCGAGATCGGGGTGGTGGAGATAATAGGGCTTGATGCGGTTCTCGACGAAGGCGCGCATCAGGGCTTCAAGGGTTTCGGGGTCGTCGTTGAGGCCCTGCAGCAGAACGGTTTGACTGACCAGCGGGATGCCGGCGTCCGCGAGGCGGGCGACGGCGGCGCGGCCTTCGGGGGTGAATTCTTTGGGGTGATTGGCGTGGATTGCGACCCAGGGCGTGATCCCGTTCGCCTTCAGGCTTGCCGCGAAGCTGTCGGTGACGCGGGCGGGGTCGACCAGCGGCACGCGGGTGTGCCAGCGGACAATTTTGACGTGCGCGATGGCGGCGAGGGCTTGGGTGATCTCGGCGGCGCGGCGGGGCGAAAGCACGAACGGGTCGCCGCCGGTGAGGATCACCTCCCAAATCGCCGGCGTCGCGCGGATGAAGTTCAAGGCGCTTTGCAGTTCGGCGGCGGTAAGGGTTCCGTCGCCATCGGGGCCGACCATCTCCCTGCGGAAGCAGAAGCGGCAATAGACTGGGCAGACGTGCACGGCCTTCAGGAGGCAGCGATCCCTGTAGCGGCGGACGACGCCTTTGACCGGGGTATGGGCGGCGTCGCCGATGGGATCGGCAATCTCGTCTTTGGTTTCGATGAGTTCGCGGGCATCGGGGAGGAATTGCGCGGCGATCGGATCTTTGGGGTCATCGGCCTCGATCAGGGCCTCCATTGTCGGAGTGATCGCTACCGCATAGCGGGCGGCGACTTCCGCCAAAGGATCGGTTTTCTTAACTGCGGCCATGGCGGTTCTTTGCCGGGTTCGCGCTGCGACGTCCAGGCGAGAATGGGAGTGACGATCACTGCCCAGCGAATGACGCTCAATTCACTTCTGCAACCAGGACGGGTCTCCATGTTCGGTTGACTGTTTGCTTCCCCGGCGCTTTTGAGCGCAGAGCTTTTCGCCGGCCCTCAGGCGGCGGATGAGGCATCGACATCGCCGGTGGTGCACGCAATCGTCTGGCTGAAGG
>JBILVS010000002.1:0-69853 GCA_044370335.1 Caulobacterales bacterium | reverse complement strand
GCTGATCGCGGAGTCCGGGATCCACACGCCCGCCGACATCGCCCGCCTCCGCGGCTGCGGCGCGAAGGGCTTTCTGGTGGGTGAGGCCCTCATGCGCCAACCCGATATGGCCCAGGCGTTGATCGACCTCCGCTTGACCTAGAAGCGGAACGCCCATAGAACGTTCGCGATTTGATCTTTGAGTCGGACAGGCCTCGGCCCTGCCGGCTTGATCGGAGGCGCACGCATGCTGACGTCAAAACAAAAGGAGCTTTTGCTCTTTATCCATCAACGGCTGAAGGAAACGGGCGTCTCTCCTTCCTTTGACGAAATGAAAGAGGCGTTGGATCTGGCGTCCAAGTCCGGGATCCACCGCCTGATCACAGCCCTGGAAGAGCGCGGCTTTCTGCGCCGGCTGCCGCATCGGGCGCGGGCGTTGGAGGTGCTCAAACTGCCTGAAGCCGTCACTCCGGCGGCGCCGCCTCGGGGGCGAAACGCCTTCAAGCCGCAGGTTGTGGCGCCCGACGGCGCGCGCGAGGCCGTATCGGAGCAGCACGGCGCGATGTCTGTGCCTGTAATGGGGCGGATTGCGGCGGGGGTGGCCATCGAGGCTATTCAACAAGAAGTGGGCCGAGTGGCCGCCACCGAAGACATGCTGAGCGCGGGCGAGCATTACGCCCTCGTGGTCCAGGGCGATTCCATGATCGACGCCGGCATCCATGACGGCGACGTGGTGATCATCCGAAAGACGGACACGGCTGACAACGGCGACATCGTGGTGGCCTTGATCGACGGAGAGGAAGCGACGCTCAAACGGCTGCGCCGTCGCGGTGGGTCTGTCGCCTTGGAGGCGGCGAACCCGGCCTATGAAACCCGCATTTTCGGGCCGGATCGAGTCCAGGTGCAGGGGCGCCTCGTGTCTTTGGTGCGGCGCTACCCTTAAGCCGGCGCTCTCCCCTATCGCCAGGGCCGATTGCTGTCTGGAGCAGGGCTCTGCCGGAGCGTCAGCCCAAGGGGACCGAAGCGGGCGACCCCGCTCCGATCGGAGGCGGCTTCGACAAGGGTCGCGTCGGGCAAAGCGCGGAGTTGGAGGCGGCCTTCGGCGGGCGCGGGCGCGGGCGCGCGTGGCGCAGAAGAAGTCGTGGCCGGCGTCTCCGGCGGGGATCGCGCTGGATCGATTGAGATCGGGGCCGGGGTCAGAATCGGGATCAGCATCGGGGCCGGGGTCGCTGTCCGCGCTGTGGCCGTGGATGGCGGCAACCCGATCGCGTCTGCACCTTGGGGCAAAGCAGCCACGCACGGCTTTCCATCCGAACAGGCAAGCGGCCGAATCCGGGGGTGTGGCGCGCCGGGGGTCGTCCCCTGACACGAGGGCTGGGTATCCCAAGCCCTTCTTGTTCGCACCCAAAAGCGCCAGGGATCGGTCGCGCTCGAAGGTCCACTCCCGCCCGGCGAACAAACGAACCGCCTCCCCTTCCGCGTCGCGGGCAGAGACATGCGCAAGGCTCGGGTCGAAGACCAGGACAGACGGCCCTGTCAGGCCCTGCGCTAGGGCGCCCGCCAACATCGGCAGCAAGGCGGTCCAGCGCCGCTGACCCTGCCATAAGAAGAGCATGAAGAGGGCGGCGCACAGGAGCCCAAAGGCCAAAGGCGCGAGGGGGCGAAGGGGCGGAATAGGCTGCACCGCCTCCGGGCGAGCGGCGAAGGCCTCAGCAAACGCCAAGATGAGATCAAGCGAGGTCGCCATCACCCACAGGGGACCGTCCGCCACGCCGAACGGCGCCAGCACCGCTGCGGCGACTGCGGCGGTCGCCACGACAAACGCGATGAGCGATGCTGCGGCGAGGTTCACGGGCAAGACGTACACCGTCAAGCGCTAAAAGTGCTGGAGCGCAAAAAGCTCCGTCGCCGCTCCTGCAACCGCGCTGGTGGCGACAGCGCCGGTCATGGCCCAGCCGAAGGCCTGCAATTCGCCGATCAATGGCCCGCGACGGCCCTTCGGCCCATCGGGTTGCGCCAAGGCCTCTGCCCTGCGACCAGGGCCATCGTCGCGGCGAACAACATCTGAAAGCCCGGCTCCACGAGGGCCTCTGGCTCCACCAGCTCGATGAAAAACGCCGCAAGCCCAAGTCCACGCATGCTGTTGGGGAGCGGTCCGCCAAAATCGCGCCGAAAGCCACCGCGGCAATGATCGCGGCCCGCTGCGCGGGGACAAAGACCCTCCCGAGATCAGCAGGAAGAGCGCAAGCGCGTCCAGTGCCGCGCCGGCAGCGATCCTCGACACCGGGATCCTCAGCGCGATCCAAGGAACAAGCGCCAAGCCGCACTTCAGCAGACAGAAAATGAACCCGCTCATGACCGCCATATGCAGCCCTGATGAGGAGACGATGTGGGCAAGGCCCGCGTCTTGAAGGACCGCGACAGTATCTTCGGTCATCGCGCTGTGATCGCCCACGATGATGGCGGCGGCGATCGCCCCGCCTTGGCTGGGCGCAGAGGCGATAATGACTGCGGCCATGTCGGCTCGGGCCGCCCCGCCCGCGGTCCGAAAGCGACTGGGCGGGCGCCGACGCAGGTCGGCAGCCTCCCCAGGCAAGCCCACCGCATCCAGCCCATCAAAAAAGCGGAGGCGCTGAAAGTCATACGCACCGGGCCCCAAGGGCGCCGCCGCCGGGCTGAGATCGGCGACGCAGCGAACATGCCGCCCTCGCCGCAACAGGAAAGCCTGAGACGCCGGTAGAGAAAGCCGAACCCGTCGCGGCGCCGTTTCTCCCTCAATAGCTGTCACCTGGATCAGAAGGCGAAGACGATCGCCCCCGCGATCTCGGTCGAAAATGAAGCCGGTCAGCGCCGCCGCCTCCCAAGGAGCGGCAAGCGTCGCCTGCGGTCGGACGGCGGCTTTCACCGCCCCAGCGAGAGCCCCGATTGAAAACGCGGAGGCGAGGGCCAACCCCAGAACCAGGAGCGCCCGCGCGGCGCGGAGGGGGGCCGCCAGCGCCGGGTCGGCCATAAGGCGAAGGCGACCGCTGCCCCAGCGCAAGCCGCCGCTCTAAGGCCCAACGCGAGCCAGGACGGCTCCTCGGCGCGCAGCAGAAACCACGCCGCCCCGGCCATCAACGCCAGGGGCCCGCGCAGGATCACCCGCGGTCGCTCGCACCCAAGGCCTTCAGACGTCTGCGCAAAGGGACGACGCGGGCTTTGCCGCATGCTAAGCGGGCCTCACTTGTGACACTCCTTCAGCCTTTGAAATCTCTCTCCAGATTCCTCCTATGAGAACCGTCACCCGCTTCGCCCCCTCCCCCACCGGCTTTCTCCATATCGGAGGGGCCCGGACCGCTTTGTTCAATTGGCTATTTGCGCGCGGGTCCGGAGGCCGCTTTCTTCTGCGTATTGAGGACACCGACCGCCAACGGTCCACAGAAGCGGCGATCGACGCGATCCTCGACGGCATGGCCTGGCTTGGCTTAGAGGCCGACGAGCCGCCGCTGTTCCAGTTCGCCCGGGCTGACCGCCACCGCGCCGCGGCGGAAGACCTGATCGCGAAGGGCAAAGCGTTCCGCTGTTATGTGTCGCCGCAGGAGCTGGAGGCGCAGCGGGCGGCGCAAGACGCCAAGATCACGCGTTTGCGGGCGCTGCGCACGCGTTTGCAGAAGGGCTCGGCTTCTCAGGACCTCGATCCCGCCATCGGTGCGATGGCTCGCGCTGACGCCGAAGCGGAAGAAGTCCGGCTTGCGGGGGAGATCAAGCAGAGCCGCGGCTTCCGCTCGCCCTATCGCGATGGCGGCAAGCCTCCGTCGCCGGACGCGCCCTTCGTGGTGCGGCTGCGGGCCCCGGACGATGGCGACATCGTCATCGACGACCAGGTGCAGGGTCAGGTTCGCACCGCCGCGCAAGACATCGACGATCTTGTGCTTGTGCGGAGCGACGGCACGCCCACCTACATGCTTGCGGTGGTCGTAGACGACGCCGACATGGGCGTGACCCACGTGATCCGTGGTGATGACCACTTGACCAACGCCGCCCGCCAAGCGCCGATCATCGACGCCATGGGGTGGCCGCGCCCGGTCTATGCGCACGTACCGATGATTCACGGCCAGGACGGCGCCAAACTTTCCAAACGGCACGGCGCGCTGGCCGTGCAGGCCTATCGGGACATGGGTTACCTGCCCGAGGCTTTGAACGCCTATCTGATGCGCCTGGGGTGGAGCCCAGGGCATGACGACATCCTAACATTAGGAGAAGCTGCGCCTATGTTCCGGCTGAACCAGTTGGGGAAGGCTCCGTCGCGGCTTGATTTTGAGAAGCTCAATTCCGTCAATGCGCACTTCATCCGCGAAGCCGATCTTGAGCGGTTAGAGGCGCTGGCGATGGCGACGATGGAATCGCCGCCATCCCTGGCTTTTGCAGAGCGCTTCCACAGAGCCCTTCCCGCGCTGCGTCAGCGCGGCAAAACGATCCTCGAAGTTCGCGATTTGGCAGGGTTTTTGGCGCAAGATCGTCCAATCGGCCTTGACGATAAGGCGCGCGATTTGGTGAAAGGCGAGGCGAGCGCGCGGCTATTGGCGTTGCGTCCTGTCTTGGCTGCCGCCCCCGATTGGAGCGAAGCGCCGCTCGCTGAATTGTTGAAAGGTTTCGCCGCCGCGCAAGGCGTGGGTTTTGGCAAGATTGGCCCTCCGCTGCGAACAGCCCTGACGGGCGGGGCGGCGGCATTGGATTTGGCGCAAATTCTGGTCGCCCTGGGGCGTGAAGAAACCCTGGCCCGGCTGGATGAAGCGCTGGACTGAGGAGCGGCGCGGGCATGGCCCGGGCCTTTGATGGATGGACGAGGGAAAGGCGAGGCATGGACACCAAAATCACGCCCAAAGGGTCAGCGACCCTCACTTTGGAAGACAAGTCTTACGACGTGCCGGTGTTCGGCGGATCGGTGGGGCCGGATGTTCTTGATATCCGCAAGCTTTACGCCCAGTCTGGCCTGCTCACCTATGATCCGGGCTTCACCTCGACGGCGAGCTGCGAGAGCCAGATCACGTTCATCGACGGCGACGAAGGCGTTCTGCTCTATCGCGGCTATCCGATCGATCAGCTCGCTGAGCAGTCCTCGTTCATTGAGGTCTGCTATCTGCTGCTGCATGGCGAGCTGCCGAGCCAATCACAACTCGCCGAATTCGACCGCAACATCACGCGCCACACCATGGTGCATGAACAGCTGTCGCGATTCTATCAGGGCTTCCGACGCGATGCGCACCCGATGGCGGTTATGGTCGGCGTCGTCGGCGCGCTGTCGGCGTTCTATCACGACAGCACCGACATCAACGATCCGCACCACCGGATGGTGGCGAGCCACCGCCTGATCGCAAAATTGCCGACGATTGCGGCGATGGCGTTCAAGTACACGATCGGCCAGCCCTTCGTGTATCCGCTGAACTCGCTGGATTACGCGTCTAACTTCCTGCGCATGTGCTTTGCAGTGCCGGCGGAAGAGTATGTGGTGAACCCGGTCATGGCCCGGGCCATGGACGTATTCTTCACGCTCCACGCCGATCACGAGCAAAACGCCTCGACCTCCACGGTGCGGCTGGCGGGCTCTTCGGGCGCCAACCCGTTCGCCTGCATTGCCTCAGGCATTGCGTGCCTGTGGGGGCCGAGCCATGGCGGCGCCAACGAAGCGGCGCTGAAGATGCTTGAAGACATCGGCGCCGTGGATAAGATCCCGGACTTTATCGCTCGCGTGAAGGATCCGAATTCCGATGTGCGGCTCATGGGCTTCGGCCACCGCGTCTATAAGAATTACGACCCGCGTGCCAAGGTGATGCAGAAGCTTTGCCATGCAGTCTTGAAGGAAGTGGGCGCCGACAACGACCCGCAGCTGCAGGTGGCTGTCGAACTGGAGCGCATCGCTCTCAACGACGAGTACTTCGTGAAGCGGAAGCTCTACCCGAACATCGACTTCTATTCAGGCATCACGCTGAAAGCGATGGGGTTCCCGACCTCGATGTTCACTGTGCTGTTCGCGGTGGCCCGCACTGTGGGCTGGATCGCGCAATGGACCGAGATGATGGAAGACGCCTCCCAGAAGATCGGCCGCCCGCGGCAGATCTACACCGGCTCGGGCCGCCGCGACTACACGGCCCTCGATCAGCGCTGACCATCAAGGCTTCAGCCGACGCGGTTCATCACGGAAAGAACCGCGTCGGCCGCCACATCCTGGGCTGCGGGGCCACCGTGGCCCATTTTTTCAAGCGCCACATTCTGCGCCGCGATCTGCGCCTCCCGCGCGGCGGGTTCGTCAAGCAGGCGGCCGACGGCAGCGGCGAGATTGTCTGCGGTCATCTTCGTCTGGATGAACTCCGGGGCGGCCTCTTTGCCGGCCGCCACGTTAATCAGAGCCGCATAGGGGCTTTTGAACAAAAACGCCCGGGCGATGGCCCAGGTGATCCAGCCCAGTTTGTAGGCGATCACGACCGGCGCGCCTTGCAACGCGATCTCGGTCGTCACCGTGCCGGAGGCGGCCAGTACGGCAGTGGCCGCAGCGAAAGCGTCGCCCTTGTCGCTTTCGTCCGGCAGGCACAGCACGTCGAGGCCGCTTTCCCGGGCTAGAGCCAGCACTTGCCCGCGGACGGTTTGAGCGGGCACGCAGATGATGCGCAGATCGGGTCGGCTCGCCTTGAGCCGCGCAGCCGCCCGCCACAGGGTCGGCGCCACGCGACGCAGCTCGCTCGGGCGGCTTCCTGGCGCGATGAGCAGCAGGCGTTCCTCCGGCGCAAAACCGTGCCGCGCCCGAAAGGCTGAGCCGTCGCCTTGGACATGGCGGCCGATGGCGGGATGGCCGCAGACCGTACAGCCGAGGCCATAAGGCGCATAGAACGGCGGCTCGAAGTCATGGATGCAGATGAGATGATCCACCAGCGCCGCGAGCGTCTTGGCCCGTCCTGGACGCGTCGCCCAGACTTGGGGACCCACATATTTCACGAGACGGATCTCTGGGGCGAGGTCGCGGACCTGCGCCGCCACCCGGATCGTAAAGCCCCAGCTGTCGATCAACACCGCAACGGCGGGCCGGGTGGCCACGATGTCCGCCGTCACAGCCTGGACGGCCTGTTTCACTCGCGGATAAGCTTTAATCCCATCCACAAAACCGAGAACGGCAAGACCGGAGAGGTCGATGGGCCGATGCACCCCTTCTGCGGCCAGATCCTCAAGACCGACCCCGAGGAGCGGCAGCTCGGGCCGCCGGCGGCGGAGGGCTCGCGCCAGATCCGCCCCAAGCGCGTCGCCGGAGGCTTCCACGGCGACGATGTAAACCCCGCCGCTCATGCCGCGGGATCGGCGGGGGAGAAGCCGTAAACAAATAGCCCGAGTTGATCCGCTCGGGCCAAGGCCTCCTCCCGCTGCAGGAACAGCGCGCCGCCGGCTTCCACCGCGATCCCTGCAAGGCCCGCGGCCGCCGCGGTCGCCACCGTAGCGAGCCCGATTGTCGGCAGATCGATGCGCCGCTCCTGGCGGGGCTTCGGCCTCTTGACCAGCACGCCGCGGCGGGCGGCGGCCGTTCCCCGCACCGCTTCCGGCAACTGCCCGACGCGCCGAAGCATGAGGTCGGTGCCCTCCTGGGCTTCCACCGCGAGCACGAGCCCTTCGCAAACCACTACGCCTTGGCCGATGTCCCAGGCGCCAACCGCCTGCGCAACCGCGGCGGCCTTGGCGATATCGGCGCGGGCGCGTTGATCGGGGGAGGCAGCGCCCAAGACCCCGGCGCCGGCCAGAATGTCCGGGCAGGCCTCTTCGGCCCCCAGAACCCGAAAACCCGCCTCCTCGGCGGCTTCGACAAACACCCGCATGAGGGCGTCATCGCCATTCTTCATCGCCGCCAGCACCCGCGGCAGGAGCGACGACGCCAAGGGATCGAGATTGAGTTGGGTCGGGTCGACGCGGCGCACCACACCTGCGAAACAGACCGCGTTGCAGCCCTCGGCTTTCAGGTGTTCGAACTGCTGGCCGATCTGGCCCAGATTGAAGTCTTCGCCGGGATACGGACGAAGCCCTTCGTCGGCATAAGGCGCAAGCCGCACCACAAAGGGTGGTCGCCCTTGACCAGTCAGATGTTCCGCGATGACCGCAGGCAAGGCGCCGCCGCCGGCAATCAGTCCTATGCGCGTCCCGCCGTCGCCCATGATCAGGCCAAACGCGGCTTGCACAATGGCCGACGGCTGTCGGCCTGGATGAAGTCGATGATGTCCATGACCTGCGGGCTGTCGGCGAACTCTCTCGCCACCCGCGTCAGGCGCTCTTCCCAAACGCCCTCGCCCTCAAACAGCAAGCGATAAGCCGCGCGGATCCGGTGGATGGCGTCCCGGGGCACCCCGCGCCGCTTCAGGCCGACCATGTTCAGGCCGGCGAGCTCGGCATGGTTGCCGAGGGCCAATCCGTAAGGAATGAGGTCCTGCACCAGGGCCGTGACGCCGCCGATAAAGGCCGCTTTGCCGATCCGCACGTATTGATGGACGGCGGACAATCCGCCGACGATGGCGCCCTCCTCCATGACGACATGGCCGCCGATGACCGCGCTCTGCGACAGCATCGCCTTGTCGCCGACTATACAGTCATGCGCGACGTGGCTTTGCGCCATGAAGTAACAGTCCGCGCCTATGACGGTGGCGCCGCGCCCTCGTGCGGTGCCGCGATGCACGCTGAAATGGTCGCGCATTTGGGTGCGAGGACCGATCGTCACGGTGGTGGGCTCGCCCTTGTACGACAGGTCTTGCGGTGGTCCCCCGAGGCTACAGAAAGCGTCGGCGACGCAACCCTCGCCCATCGTGACGCAGCCGCCGACCCGGACATGGGAGACAAGCTTCACCCCATCGCCAAGGCGGGCGCCCGCCTCGACCACGCAGAATGGCCCGATTTCCACACCCTGCCCCAGAATGGCTTCGGGATGGACGACGGCGCTTGGGTGAATGTGTGCGCTCACGGGGTTGGCAGCTCCGCTTTCATGGCGGCGAACTCCGCCTCGCACGCGACTTCCCCGTTCACCAACGCACGGCCGCGGAACTTGAAGATGTTCCGTCGCGCCATGATCACTTCGACCGGCATTTCAAGGAGATCGCCCGGCACGACGGGTCGCCGGAAGCGCACGCCGTCCACCGCCATGAACAGGATCGTGTGCCGCGTGATGTCGACGTCCAACGACTTTGACATCAGGACACCGCCTGTTTGCGCGATGGCTTCGATCTGAAGCACACCCGGCATCACGGGTTTGTTTGGAAAATGCCCCTGAAAGAACGGCTCATTAATCGTGACGCCCTTGATCCCGCGGATCGAGGTGTGCGGCACGTAATCGAACGCCCGATCCACCAAGAGGAACGGATAGCGATGCGGGATGCGCCGCATGACTTCGTCGATATCGATTGTCACGCCAGCCGCCGCCTCAGGCTGCTTGAACTCACTGTCCGCCATCGCTCTTCCTTTGCGCCTGCTTTCGCAGCCAAGCGGCCTGCCGCATCCACGTCCGCGCAGGCTGCGCAGGATACCCGCCCCACATTTCACCTGCCGGAACGTCGTGCATCACCGCCGACCCCGCCGCCAACTCGGCTTTCTCGCCGATATGCCGATGATCGGCGATGCCGACGCGCCCCCCAAGCCGCGCGCCGTCCTCGACGATGGTCGACCCGGATATGCCGCCAAACGCCGCCACGACAACCCTTCGCCCAACTCTGACATTGTGAGCGATCTGACAGAGATTGTCGATTTTGCTGTCCTCGCCGATCACGGTGTCGTCCAGCATGCCGCGGTCAACGGTGGTCCCGGCCCCGATGGAGACGCGGTCCTGGATGATGACGCGCCCCAGATGCGGCATGTCGACCAGCCCGCCGGCGTCGCCAGCAACGCCAAAGCCCCGCTCGCCGATGACGGCGCCGGGGCCTATGGTCACCCCATCCCCGATCAGTGCGCATTGGATGCTGACATGGGGGCCGATGATCGATCCGCGCCCGATTGCGCAGCCGGGGCCGATGACAGCCAGCGGGGCGATGATTGCTCCCGCCCCGATCATGCAGCCGGAGCTGAGAATGGCGTGAGGCGAAACCTTGGCCTCGGCCTCGATCACGGGCGCTGGTCCATCATCCATCCAGGCGCGTTGCCGGAACAGCATCCCCAACATCCGCGCAAAGGCCGCCCGGGGGGCGGGTGCAATGATGACAGCCTCAGCGCCCGCCTCCAAAAGCGACGGAGCCAAGGCCTCCTGCGCCACGACGCAGCCCCGCAACGGCGGTAAAGGTCCTTTGGGGCGGCCGTCGCGGTAGGAAAGCCCATCCGCCTGCGCCGATCCAAACGGGGCCACGCTTGCCACAGCCTGCGTGCGGTCGCCCAAAACGGGCGAACCGGCCGCCAGCGTTTCCGCAGCGACCGGCCCCAAAGCCTGATAGAATTTAGCGTCCGTCACGGACCGCGTCGCTTATTGCGCCGGAGCGGTCTGACGGGTGACGGTCAGGTTCGACAGGCGCTGATCCAGGCGGGCGATCACCTCGTCGGTAATATCGACACCGGAAGCGGAGCTGCGGACAATCGCGCCGGAGTTGAGGACATAGAGCGCGCCCCGTGAGGCCATCACTTCATCCACGATGGGGCCAAGCTGGGCGTTGAAGTCCCGCAAAGCCATCAACTCGGTGTACTGCAGGTCCCGCTCGCTGGCGGCGGCCCGCTGCTGCAGAGCCTGCAGTCGACGGTCATTGGCGGCCATCTGCGAGGTCAGGGTAGAGTTCGACAGCAGCTGATCCCGGGTCAGGCCGGCGGCCGCTTCCTGCAGGCGGACTTCTTCTGCACGGATCGCCCGCTCTTCGTTGCCGAGTTCGTTGATCACCTGCTGCTGGATGGCGCCGATCTGCTGGCTGAGGGATTGGCCCGCCGCGGAGTCTGACATCAGCCGCTGGGTGTTCAACACCACGATCTGAGATTGCGCCGCCTGCGCGGCGGCCTCTTGCACTGGGGCGGCGACCGTCAGGCCGAACACCATCATGACGACTGCGAGGTGACGCATTTGTCCCACCATTTCCGATTGTTTTGGGTATCTTACTTAAACGTTAGAATTGCCGCCGTGTCGAGAACCGGAAGGTCTCCGTCTGGTCGTAATCCTCCCGTTGGAAGGGCTGCGAGAAGTCAAACTGCACGGGGCCGAAGGGTGATTCCCAGAACAGGCTGATGCCGGCTGCGGCCCGCAGCGAGGCGCTGTCCTCGACAAACTGGGTAAAGGTCTGCGCGGTCGAGCCGGTCCCGGAGGTGAAGACCGAAGACGTCCGGCTCCCCTCATCCAGGATGCCGACCGTACCGAACTCCGCGAATGCGGCGGCGCTGAGGCCGAACTGCTCAGGCAGGCCGGTCGGGAAGGTGATCTCCAAGGTGCCGACGCCGTAAACGTTGCCACCGAGCGCGTCGCCCTCGACTTCGTTCACCAGATTGCCGCTCTCGTCGGTGATCTGGATGATCTGGCGCGGACCCAGACCCGCCACCTCGAAGCCGCGGAAGCTCTGACCGCCCTTGAAGAACCGGTCATTGATCCGGACCTCTTCTCCACCCCATCCGAAGATGTAGCCGGTGTTGAGACGGAAGCTCGCCACCACATCGGGGAACAGACCATAATACAGCCCTCCTTCGAACTCCGACCGGATGTACTGAACGTCGCCGCCGAGGCCGGCAAAGTCCTGCCGAACCTGCAGATCAAAGCCGCGCGTCGGCATAATCGGGTCGTTCCGACGGTCCCAGTTGAAATTATAACCCACGAGGGAGGTGAGGAAGGAGCCTTCCTGGAAGCAGATCAGAGCCCGGTTCGGGTTCAACGTGGAGCACTGCTCGACGAAGATGGTGTTGCCAGGGCTGCCGGGGTCGTCGATTGCGACGACCGCGTCGACCACGTCCAGATCGTCCTGGACAAAGCTGTAGTTGACCCCAAGGCTCGTGTTCTCGGTCAGTGGGAAATAGGACCGCAGGCCAAGCCCGGTCGACTGGTTCTCAAACGAGGACTCGTCCGCAAAGTCCGACCGCAGCGAATAGATGTCGAAGCCCGCCGCAAGCTCGCGGCCCAAAAACCGCGGCTCGAGGAAGCGGAGCTCCAACTGCTGGGACCGGGAAGACGTCGACGCCCGCATGCGCAGATACTGCCCGCGGCCGGCGAGGTTGCGCTGGGTCAACGACAGGTCAAACAGAAGCGAGTCGGTGGTGGAGAAGCCGGCGGCGAAGGAGACCTCCCCCGTGGTGTCCTCTTCAACCGTCACATCCACGATCGCGCGGTCGCGAGCCGAACCAGGGCGCTCCTCGACGGTGACTTCCCGGAAGAAGCCCAAAGACCGAACCCGCGACCGCGACCGATCCAAGAGCACGCGGTTGAAGGCGTCGCCTTCGACGGTGCGCAGTTCGCGACGGATGACCTCATCGCGGGTTTGGGTGTTGTTGACGATATTGATCCGCTCGATGAAAACGCGAGGACCTTCATTCACTTCAAAGGTGATATTGACGACCCGGTTCTCGGTATCGCGCTCCACCCGCGGGCGGATGTCAACGTTAGCGTAGCCGACGGTTCCCGCCACGAAGTTCATCGCATCGATCGAATCTTCGATCAGGTCAGACTGAAACAGCTCCCCTTCCCGGATCGGGATAGCGGCGAGCAGAATGTCCGCCGGCACCCGGTCCAGCGCTGTCTGGACGTTGATCTCGCCGAATTCGTAGCGGACGCCTTCATCCACCGTGAAAGTGACGTAGAAGTCCCGCTGATCGGGGGTCATTTCCGCCACGGCGGATACGACACGGAAATCGGCATAGCCCCTGTTGGTGTAATACTGCCGCAGCTGTTCGCGATCGTATTCCAGCCGGTCGGGATCATAGTTGTCGTTGCGGCTGAAAAAATTCCACCATCGGCTTTCGGTGGTGACGATCGCCTCGCCGAGCCTGCGGTCTGAGAAAGCGTCGTTGCCGATGAAGTTGATCGACCGCACGCCCGTGACCGGGCCTTCGTCGATTTCGAAGATCAGATCGACGCGGTTCTGCTCCAACTCCCGAACCTGAGGGGTCACGGTGGCGGCGAAGCGGCCCGCCCGGCGATAGAGCTCGATGATCCGTTGGACGTCCGCCTGCACCCGGGCGGCGGTGAACACCGACCGCGGATCGGCCTGCACCTCATCCATAAGGTCTTCTTCATCCAGGGCGTTCACGCCCTCGAAGATCACCTGGCTGATGATCGGGTTTTCCACGACCGAGACCACGAGGTCAGCGCCGCGCTGTTCGATATCCACGTCGGCAAACAGGCCCGTGGCGAACAGCGTTTTGAGAGACAAGTCGATGCGTTCGGCGTCAAAGGCATCGCCCGAGCGCAACAGGAGGTAGGAGGCGACAGTTGCGCTTTCGATCCGCTGGTTGCCTTCCACCAGCACACGGCGAATGACGGCGACCTGCGCCGGCGTCTGGGCCGAGGGTTCCGGCGCGCCCGCCGCCGGCACAGCCGCGTCGTCGGGCGTCGTGGTGGGCCGCAAATCCTGAACGATCGCGTGCGCCGGGGACGACAGCGCGCCAATCCCGACCGTCGCCACGCTGACAGCGCCGACCACGACTTCCCGCAACATGCGCTTCATACCGGCCTCAATCGTTCGGCGCTCCCCAGCGCCAGGGACTTAAGACATGATCCGCGGCCGCCTGACAAGAACGCACCGCCGTTCCGCGTTATCCAACGATGATGCGTTGGATGTCATTCCAAGTGGCGAATAGAAACAGCGCCAACAGCGCAATCAACCCGCCCCGCATGGCCCATTCTTGAGCTTGAAGAGGCAGAGGCTTGCCGCCCCGCACCGCTTCGATGGCATAGAAGGCCAAATGCCCCCCATCCAACACAGGAATGGGCAAAAGGTTCACGATTCCCACCGCGACGGAAAGCACCGCCGCCCATCCCAACAGCGACAGCAGCAGATCGCCCATGCGATCGCCCCAGCTGACGCTGGCGTGCTGATCAATGGCGCTTTTCGCGATCTGACCCGACTGGTCCATGATCCCCAACGGTCCGGAAAGGTGCTCCGCCGAGGCTTGGCCGGTAATCATGTTCCCCACATAGGCGAAGGTGGAGGTCACGATGTTCCAGGTTTCCCGAGCGCCGTAGCCAACGGCTTCAACGGGGCCAACCCGCTCTACGACCTGCTCGTCACGCCCTGCGACGCGGTGGATGCCGGCGCGGCCGACCTGTTGGTCGATGCCGGTGCGTGGGTCTGTCACCGTTTCGGTGCGGGGAGTGAGGCTGACGGTGACGATCGCGCGCTCCCGTTGCAAGCCCAGCGTGAGCGAGACGCCGGCGCTGGCCTCCACGGTGCGCCGGAACGCGCCGAAGCTGTCGATGGCGACGCCGTCAATGCTGACGATGACGTCGCCCGCCTGAATTCCGGCCTCCGCCGCTGCGGTCCCTTCCACGACCGCGTCGACGCGGGGGGACAGGGCGTCCCTGTCGGTGACATCGCGGCCGAGGATCATGAACAGCGTGGCGAACGCGAGGATCGCGAAAATGAAGTTCATCAGGGGCCCGGCAGCCACTACGAAAGCGCGGACGGCCAAGGGCATGGCGTGGAACAGGCCGGCCTTCCGCGCCGCGGCCCGGCGCTCGGGGGTGTCAAGGGGAACATCGGAAGCGGTGCTTGCGGCGTCCGCATCACCCGAAAACCGCACATAGCCGCCCAACGGAAGGGCGGCGAGCCGCCATTCCACGCCCTGGCGGTCCTTCCAAGAAGCCAAGGTTTTCCCAAAGCCGATGGAAAAGGTGTCGATGGCGACTTTTGACCAGCGTGCAGCCTGGAAGTGTCCAAACTCGTGGACAAAGACCACAAGGCTCAAGGTCAGGATGAACGAACCCCCGTAAATCAGGATGTTCGACAACGCCTCTGGCATAGCTCGCCCTCTCTGTCGCCCTCCGCCCCTCGCACGCCTTGCGCCAAGACGGGTGCTCGGTGGTCCCTACCGCATCTGCGCCAAAACGTCGCCGCTGAATTGCCGCGCCGCCTGATCGATGGCGCGGAGTTCATCCAAGGATGAAGGCGATTTTGCGATAGACGCAAGCGCCGGGCCGTTCGTGGCCTCCATGACGCGGGCGTTGATCTCTCCCATTTGGAGAAAACCGACCTCGCCGCGCAGAAAGGCGGCGACGGCGACCTCGTTGGCCGCGTTGAGGATCGCGGTGTGGCCTCCGCCGGCCTTGGCAGCCTCCCGGGCCAAGCGGAGATTGGGAAAGCGCTCCTCGTCCGGAGCGTCGAAGCTCAACGTTTTCAGCTTGGCGAGGTCCAACCGCGGGGTCGACACCTGCATGCGATCCGGCCAGGCCAAAGCATAGGCGATCGGGGTGCGCATGTCGGGGGCCCCCAACTGCGCCAGCACCGAGCCGTCCACATAGTGTACGAGGCTGTGGATGATGGATTGGGGGTGGATCAGCACATCCAAGCGGTCGGCCTCGATGCTGAACAGGTGCATCGCTTCGATGAGCTCGAGCCCCTTGTTCATCATGGTGGCGCAATCGACCGAGATCTTCGCCCCCATCGGCCATGTCGGATGCGCCACGGCTTGCGCGGGAGTGACGCCGGCCATCGCATCCCGACTGACCACGCGAAATGGGCCCCCGGACGCGGTCAGCGTGACCTTCTCCACCCGTTCGGGGCCTTCCCAGACCTGAAAAATCGCACTGTGTTCGCTGTCCACAGGGATCAAGGCCGCCCCGGCCTCAAGGGCGGTCCGGGTCAAAAGATCGCCCGCACAGACGAGGCTTTCCTTGTTGGCGAGGGCTACCGTTGCGCCGCGGGCGGCGGCGGCGAGCGTCGGGGCCAAGCCTGCGGCTCCGACGATGGCCGCCATGACCCAGTCGGCGTCCCGCTCCGCGGCCTCGACCACAGCGGCCTCGCCGGCCCCAACAACGCAGTCGAGGCCAGCCAGCGCCTCCTTCAGGGCGGCCCCTTGTGTCTCGTCATGGATGGCCACAAAGCGCGGCTTCAGCCGCCTCGCCAACGCGACGAGCTTTTCGACGTCCCGGCCGGCGGCGATGGCCTCCACCGCAAGAGGCTCCCCGCGGGCGACCGCCTCTTCGACGACCGCCGCCGTTGACAGCCCGACTGATCCCGTCGCTCCCAGGATCGTCACCCGTCGCGCCGCATACATGGAACTCATCCCCCCAGCGGACCCTGCCCGCTCAACAGTGTCAACACCTGGGGCGCCACCGCGGCCAGCACGCCTGCCCCGAGCGTCGCCATGATCAGACCATCGAGCCGGTCCAGCATACCGCCGTGGCCGGGAATAATCCGGCTAGCGTCCTTCACGCCGAAGCGGCGCTTCAGAGCCGATTCGATCAAGTCCCCAACCAGGCCCAGAATCGCCAGCCCAAGGCCCACAAACGCCCAGGCAACCAAGGGGCCGCCCCAGGCCAACCCGCAGCCGAGGCCGGCCACAATCCCCGCAAGAAGGCCGCCGATCACCCCCGCCCAGGTTTTGTTCGGCGAAATCGAAGGGGCGAATTTCGGCCCGCCGACCAGTCGGCCGGCAAAATAGGCCGCCATGTCGACACACCAGATCACGATGAACAGCGTCATTACGATCATCAGGCCTGTCGCTTCGTGCCCCCTGAGCCAGACAAAGGCCGCCGGCGGCGCTCCGATATAATAGGCGCCGAAGAACGCATCGAGACGGGCCGACCCCCCCGGCGCAAAAGCCGCGGCCAGCGCCGCCCAGCCCAAAAGCCACGCTTCGGCCCAGGCCGGCTGATTCCAGCTCGCCGCAATCACCGCCCCGAAGGCGCCGACGAAGATCGGCACGCCCAGCCGCGGCACAGACTGAGGCGCGCTCATCCGCGCCCACTCGTAGCTCATGACGACGACAGCAGCCCCGGCGGCCCCGGCCAGCCACGGCCCCCCCGCAAGAGCGGCGGCCAGCGCAAGAGGAATCAGAACCAAGGCTGAAGCGACCCGGGGTCCGAGATCGGCCCAAGGGGCGCCGACCCCGCCCCTGTCGCCCTGGACGGGCATGGTCACGCTCCGTTCAGCTCGCGGTGTGGCGGCTGGCGCCGCCATAGCGTCGTTCGCGGCGTTTGAACTCATTGATCGCGGCCTCCAACGCCGCGCGGTCAAAATCGGGCCACAGGATATCGAGAAACACGAGTTCGGCGTAGGCCGCCTGCCACAGCATGAAATTGGAGAGGCGGAGCTCGCCGCTGGTGCGCACGATCAGATCGGGCTCGGGCAAGCCTGCGGTATCGAGGCGCGCCGCTAACGCCGCTTCGTTGACCTGCTCCGGCTTCAGGATTCCGCTCGCCACGTCTTGGGCGAGGCGTTGGGCGGCCCGGGCGATCTCATTTTGAGCGCCGTAGTTGAAGGCGATGGTCAGGTTAAGATCGCTGTTGTGCGCCGTTTTGCTCTCAGCGTTGTCGATGATCCGAAGGATGTCGGCGGAAAGCCCAGTCCGGTGCCCGATCACACGGATCCGCACGCCCTCCCGCACCAACCGGTCGAGGTCCCGCTGCACATACAGGCGCAGAAGGTCCATCAGGGTGTGGACCTCCTCGGTCGGCCGGTTCCAATTCTCCGTGGAGAACCCGAACACCGTCAGATACGGGAGCTTGAGATCGCCGGCGGCTTCGACCGTGCGGCGCAGCGCCTCCACCCCCTCACGGTGGCCGAAGGTCCGCGGTCGCCCTCGCGACCGCGCCCAGCGCCCATTGCCGTCCATGATGATGGCCACATGCTGCGGCTGGTCATCGGGTGCGAGGGGCGTGGCGCCGTTCAATGCAGGCCTTTCCGAAGCTGGGACTGCGCAGGATCAGACCTGCATGATCTCTTCTTCTTTCTGTTTAAGCGCCTCGTCCACCCGTTTCACGAATAGGTCGGTGGCCTGTTGCACTTGATCGGCGAGTTTTTTGTGCTCGTCTTGGCTGGCGTGGCCGTCTTTCTCGAGTTTTTTCAGAAGGTCCATCGCGTCCCGGCGAACATTGCGAACGGCCACCCGGGCGGCTTCCGCATGTTTGCCGGCGATCTTGGCGAGCTCTTTGCGGCGCTCTTCATTGAGCGGCGGGATCGGCACCCGCAGGGTCTGGCCGTCCATCACGGGGTTAAGGCCAAGATCCGAGTTCCGGATCGCCTTTTCGACCGCCACGACAACGCCGCGGTCCCAAATCTGCACGCTCAAAAGCCGCGGCTCCGGCGCGCTGACGCCTGCGACCTGGTTGAGCGGGGTCATCGCGCCGTAGGCTTCGACCATGATGTTGTCGAGCAGCGACGCGGACGCCCGGCCGGTGCGAAGGCCCGAAAACTCCTGCTTCAATGAGGCCAAAGCGCCATCCATGCGCTTTTCAAAGTCTTTCAGTTCGAACTTGCCGCCTGCGGCCATGACACAACCCGTTCAATCGGTGAGAGGAAAACCTGTTCGCGGATATCTAGTCACGAATGATCGTGCACACACCCCGACCGGACAAGACCTCGCCGAGGCCGCCGCGCTTGTGGATGTTGAACACAACGATGGGGATCGCGTTGTCGCGCATCAAGCTGATGGCGGCGGCGTCCATCACTTTAAGGTCTCGCGCCAGAACTTCGCTGTAGGGGAGCGTGTCAAAGCGAGTCGCGGCGGGGTCGAGCTTGGGGTCGGCGGTATAGACGCCTTCCACCTGGGTGCCCTTCATTAAGGCGTCGCAGCCCATTTCCGCCGCCCGCAGGGCCGCGGCGGTGTCGGTCGTGAAATACGGATTGCCGGTGCCGGCGGCGAAGATCACGATGCGGCCCTTCTCCATGTGGCGCATGGCGCGGCGGCGGATGTACGGCTCACAGACCGTGACCATGGGGATCGCGGACAGCACCCGCGTTTCGACCCCGATGGCCTCTAAGGCGTTCTGCATGGCGAGCGCGTTCATCACCGTCGCCAGCATGCCGATATAGTCGGCCTGGCTGCGCTCCATGCCGCTGGCCGCGCCTCTCAAGCCGCGGAAAATGTTGCCGCCGCCGATAACGAGGCAGAGTTCCACCCCCTGACGGGTGGCGTCGGCGATCTCGGCGGCGATCCGGGCGCACTGGCCCACATCCACCCCGAAACCCGCCTCCCCCATCAGCGCCTCGCCGGAGATCTTCAACAGCACCCGGCTGAACGGACGCGACCCTTGCGGTTCGTCGGAGGAAGCCGGGGACAGAGACGACATGCGGGCGGCCTTGAGACTTGAGGAGAGGAGCACCGCTCCGAACGCCGAACCTCTAAGCGCGGAGGGCGCGCTCCGGCAAGACCGAAGCGCGCCCTCTTTGCACGATTATCACCGTCATGAGCGACGGAGAAACGGACTCAGGCCTTGCCGCCCGTCATCGCCGCGACCTCTGCGGCGAAATCGCTCTCCGGACCTTTGTCCACGCCTTCCCCGAGGGCGAAGCGGACAAACGCCTTCACCGTGATCGGGGCGCCGACGTCTTTCTCCGCGGCCTTCACCGCAGCTTCCACCGTCAGGTCCGGGTTGACGACAAAGGACTGCTTCAAGAGCACCACTTCCTCAAGGAACTTGCGGATGCGGCCCTCCATCATCTTGTCGAGGACCTGTTGCGGTTTGCCCGCGGCCTTCGGGTCCTGAGCGATCTGCTCGGCCAGGATCGCCTTTTCGCGTTCCAGGCGTTCCGCCGGCACCTCGGCTTCCGAAAGCGCAACAGGGTTGGTCGCCGCGACGTGCATGGCGATCTTGCGCGCCAGATCTTCAAGAGCTGGCGCTGAACCCGCAGACTCAAGGGCGACCATCACGCCGAGCCGGCCTAAGCCCTCAGACACCGCGTTGTGGATGTAAACGCCTACAGCGCCCGGGTTCACCGCAAGACTCGCCGACCGGCGCAACATCATGTTCTCCCCGATCGTGGCGATCAGCGAGGTCACGGCGTCCTGCACCGTGCCGTCCCCGTTCGGGCTGGGCTGGGCTAGCAGCTTGGCCAGATCGCCGTCGACCTTGAGCGCGGCTTGGGCGAAGCTGCGGGCGGCGGCTTGGAACGTGTCGTTGCGAGCGACGAAGTCGGTTTCAGCGTTGAACTCGATCATGGCGGCCTTGCCGCCGGCGCCGTCACGGGCGCTCGTCGCCGCCACGAGGCCTTCAGCCGCCGCGCGGTCAGCCTTCTTGGCGGCTTTGGATAGGCCTTTGGCCCGCAGCCAATCGATCGCGGCTTCGATATCGCCGCTGTTCTCGCTGAGGGCCTTTTTGCAATCCATCATACCCGCGCCCGTTTTGTCGCGCAGTTCCTTCACGAGCGCGGCGCTAATCTCGGCCATGATCTTTCTCCTTAACAAATACCCGGAAGCCCCGGGGCGATGACCGCCCTCGGGACCCCGTCTGACGTGTGTGTGTGCGTCGCGTGGGCCGATTCGATCAAAGGCCGCGCCGACAACCTGCGATTAGGAGGCGGGCTGTTCTTCAACGGCCAGCGCTGAGGCCGCCTCGTCGATGGCGAGGGCGGGTTCGCGCATCGGCTCAGCCATAGCACCGATGTCGTATCCGGCCCGGCCCTGCCCTTCGGCGAGGCCGTCGAGGATAGCATCCGCGAGCAGGTCACAGTAAAGCTGAATGGCGCGAGAGGCGTCGTCGTTGCCCGGGATGGGGAAGTCCACCACGTCCGGATCGCAGTTGCTGTCGACGATGGCCACGACGGGGATGTTCAGCTTGCGGGCCTCTTGGATGGCGATCGCTTCCTTGTTGGTGTCGATCACGATCATCAGGTCGGGGATGCCGCCCATGGCCGCGATGCCGCCCAGCGAACGGTCGAGCTTGTCGCGTTCACGGGTCAGGGTAAGAAGCTCTTTCTTGGTGCGGCCGCCGCCGTCGCCGTTGACAATGGCTTCGAGCTCACGCAGACGCTGGATCGACTTCGAAACCGTCTGCCAGTTGGTGAGCGTGCCGCCCAGCCAGCGCTGGTTCACGAAGTATTGGGCGCTGCGCTTGGCGGCGGCGGCGATGGGATCGCTCGCCTGGCGCTTGGTGCCCACGAATAGGATCCGGCCGCCCTTCGCCGCCACTTCTCGCGCCTTCAACAGCGCCTGGTGCAGAAGCGGAGTAGTCTGGGACAGATCGATGATGTGGATCCCAGACCGAACGCCAAAGATGTAGCGTTCCATCTTCGGGTTCCAGCGGTGGGTCTGGTGACCGAAATGCGCACCCGCTTCCAAAAGTTGACGCATCGAATACTCAGGCAAAGCCATATCTTTACTCCAATCCGGTTAGGCCGCCGCAGGGAGGAGCCGGAAAGCCCGAAAGGCTCAGCCGCCACCGGTGGAGCAGGCGCTTCGAATCCGAAACGACCGCCAGACCCCGCGTGAGAGATGGCGCGCAAGTAAGGGAGATGCGGCCAAATGGCAAGAGGGCGGGCGCGAAAGAGACTTTCCTGGCCCGTTTCAGGACCGTCTTAGGCCACTCGTTCGACCCCTCGGGCGGCTTTCAGCGCCGCTCGGGCCGCTGCCCCCGCAGGGAAGCCGCCGCCCACCGAAAGCTCCACCTCCCGGCCGTCGGCCAGGCGCAGGACCAACAGAAGCGGGCGTTTCTCGGTGGCCGCCCCTTCCGGCAGGCCTTTGATAAGCTGGGCGATATCCTTCATCGAGGCCCCTTCTCGGATGTCCAGCCGCAAGACCTGGGTGGCGCGTGCCTCCGCTGCCTCCAGAACCTCAAAACTGTCGCCGGAAAGCTTCAGGTCGCCGTCCTTCCAGCGGACGCGGGCGCGGAAGACCATGGCCCTGCCCAACTCCAGATGCCCGCGCTCGATCGAGAAGGCCTCGGGATTGACGATAACGTCATAGTCTCCGGAGGGGTCAGACAGGCCGACAAAAGCGAAAACGCCGGAGCCGTCTCGGGCGGGTCGCGGCATCACCCGACGCACAACCCCGGCCATAGCGACCGTCCGCGGTTCGGTCTCCCCTTCTTCCAGGACATCCAGATAGGAATAGAGGCTCCCTTCCCGCGCCTCGGCAAAATAGTCAGACAGGGGGTGGCCGGTCAGATAGAATCCGACGGCCTCGCGTTCGGCGTCGAGCCGCTGCTGGCCTGACCAGGCCGGGCTTTTGGGCAGAGGCGGCCGGAGGGACTTCTCTTCCGCGACGCCAAATAGGCTCGCTTGCGGGCTCGCCTTTTCATGGGTTCGGGCCGCAGCATAGGCGGCCAGCGTTTCACACGCGGCAAAGGCGCGGGCGCGGTCGGCGTCCAGACCGTCAAAAGCCCCCGCCTTGGCGAGGTTTTCCAGCTGCCGGCGGTTGACGACGCTGGTATCCAGGCGCTCCGCGAAATCGTGCAGCGACGTAAACCGGCCGGCCCGGCGGCGTTCTGCCACAAGCCCCTGCATAGCGGCCAGGCCGACGTTCCGCACCGCCCCTAAAGCGTAGCGGATGGCGCCGTTCTCCACGCTGAAATCGGCGTCCGAGGCGTTCACGTCCGGCGGCAAGACCGCGACCCCCATCCGGCGGGCGTCCTGATTGAAGCTTGCGAGCTTTTCGCTGTTGGCGATATCGAGGCTCATCGAGGCGGCGATGAACTCAACAGGGTAATGCGCCTTGAGGTAGGCCGTGTGGTAGGCGACGACCGCATAGGCCGCCGCGTGGCTCTTGTTGAACCCGTATCCGGCAAATTGCGCAACGAGATCAAAGATGTGGGAGGCCTTGGCCTCGTCAACGCCGCGGGCGGAGGCGCCCTCCAAGAAGCGGGTCTTCTGCTTGGCCATCTCCTCGGGCTTCTTCTTACCCATGGCGCGGCGCAAGAGATCGGCTTCGCCCAGGCTGTAGCCTGAAAGCACCTGGGCGATCTGCATGACCTGCTCCTGGTAGATGATGACCCCATAGGTCTCCTCCAGATAAGGTTGCAGGCTTGGGTGCAGGTAATCGGGTTTCTCCGCCCCCGACTTCACCGCTGCATAGTGGTCAATGTTCTGCATCGGACCGGGGCGATAAAGCGAAATCAGCGCGATGATGTCTTCAAGCTTGTTGGGCTTCACTTTGCGCAGAGTGTCGCGCATGCCCTGGCTTTCCAGCTGGAACACGCCGAAGGTCGCGCCCGAGGCCAAAAGCTCATAGGTCTTCTCGTCGTCGAACCCGATCTTGGAGAGATCAAGCTCAAAACCCTGCAGGCGCAGATAACCAAGCGCCCGATCAATGACTGTCAGCGTTTTCAGGCCCAAGAAGTCGAACTTCACCAACCCGGCGCTTTCGACCCACTTCATGTTGAACTGAGTAGCGGGGATGTCCGACCGAGGATCCTGATAAAGCGCCACGATCTGATCGAGGGGACGGTCGCCGATCACGATGCCCGCGGCATGGGTGGAGGCGTTCCGGTAGAGGCCTTCCAATTGGAGCGCAGTGTCCAAAAGCGCCGCCACATCCGCCTCTTGCGCTTTCGCCTCTGCAAGCCGCGGCTCAATGATGAGCGCCTTTTCCAGGGTCACGGGGCTCGCGGGGTTCGCCGGCACGAGCTTGGCGAGCCGATCCACCATGCCGAAGGGCAATTGCATTACCCGGCCCACGTCCCGCAGCACGGCACGCGCCTGAAGCGTGCCGAAGGTGATGATCTGCGCCACCCGTTCGTGGCCGTACTTTTCCTGGACATAGGCGATGACCTCGCCGCGCCGTTCTTGGCAGAAGTCGATATCGAAGTCGGGCATTGAGACCCGCTCGGGGTTCAAGAATCGCTCAAACAGAAGGCCAAACCGCAACGGATCAAGGTCGGTGATGGTCAGCGCATAGGCCACGAGAGACCCCGCCCCCGACCCCCGACCGGGACCCACAGGGATTCCCTGCGCCTTCGCCCACTTGATGAAGTCAGACACGATCAGGAAGTAGCCCGGGAACTTCATTTGAATAATGATGCCGAGTTCAAACTCGAGCCGGGTCCAATACTCTTCCTCCGGGGCGGCAAGATTCTCTGGACCCAGCGCCGCCAGTCGTTGGCGCAGGCCTTCCGCCGCCTGGGCGCGGAGTTCCGCCGGTTCATCCAGGCCGCCGTCGCCGGTAAACCGCGGCAGGATCGGGTCGATCTTCTTCAGCTTGAACGAACAGCGTCGGGCAATCTCCACCGTGTTTTCAAGCGCCTCCGGAAGATCGACGAAGCGCTCCGCCATCTCTTCTGCAGACGCAAACGTCCGATAGGGCCCGACCCGCGGTCGGTCGGCAGCGCCAAGATAGGTGCCCCCGGCGATACACATCAGCGCGTCGTGCGCGGGGTGATCGGCCTCGGCCTCAAACCGCACGTCATTGGTGGCGACCAGGGCTAGGTCCCGCCCATAGGCCCAGGCGATCAGTTCTTCTTCGTGCTCGGCGTCGCCGGCCTCGCAGTGGCGCTGGATTTCAACGTAAAGTCGGTCACCGAAGGCCTTGGCCAAGGCGTCGAGCAAGGTTTCGGCCTCTGCGTGCCGTTTCTGGCCGCAAAGAAGCTTAAGCGGCCCTTCGTGGCCGCCCGTCAGGCAGATCAGACCGTCCTGATCCGCCGTCAGGGCCTCCAAAGGAACCCCGGGCGCGCCGACATCCACCGCCCGCCGATAGGCGAGCGAGGACAGCCGCATCAGCGCCGCGTAACCGGCTTCGGTCTGGGCCAGAAGCGCGAGGGGTCCGAGATTTTCAGCGCCCACTTGAAGATTGAGGGCACAACCGATGATCGGCTGCAGGCCCTTGCCTCCGAAGACGTCGCAGAACTCAAGCGCGCCGAAGAGGTTGTTCGTGTCGGTCAAGGCCAGCGCCGGCATCCCGTGCTGCTGAGCCAGCCTTGCCAAATCATAGACCTGCAGGGTGCTTTCGAGGAGGGAATAGGCCGAACGGGCCCGCAGATGCACGAAGGGCTTGGTCATGGCATGACTGTAGCAACGATTCGCAAAAGTTCCATATTTGTTCCGAATCGTTTCGTCTAGGCATCAACGCCCCCGCCCCTTAAGGCTTCAGCTGTTCGAGTTTGCCGTCCCGCAGGGCCATCACTCGGTCCATGTGCTTGGTCAGCTCCATATTGTGGGTAGCGATCAAGGCGGCGACCCCTTCGTGGCGGGCGAGATCATGCAGCGCCTTAAACACCACCGAGGAGGTGTGTGGATCGAGGTTGCCCGTGGGCTCGTCGGCCAGGAGCAGCTTCGGCTTGTTCGCCAAAGAGCGCGCGATGGCGACCCGTTGTTGCTCCCCGCCCGAGAGCTGCGGCGGCTGGTGCCGCAAACGCTTTCCAAGCCCCATCAGCTCCAAGAGGCGCTGGGCCTCAGCCCTGGCGACGGCAGGCTTCACGCCGGCAATCAGCTGTGGGAGAGCGACGTTGTCGAGGGCGTCGAACTCCGGCAGCAGGTGGTGCGCCTGATAGACAAAGCCGATCCGGGATCGCCGGAGGGCCGTGCGTTCGTTGTCGTCGAGGCCCCAGGCGGCCACCCCGTCGATCCAAGTTTCCCCGCTGGTCGGACGTTCGAGGAGACCCGCGGCGTGCAGAAGCGACGATTTGCCGGACCCCGAGGGGCCTACCAGCCCGACGATCTCGCCGGCGGAAATGGACAGCTCGGCCCCATCGAGGACGCGGAGCTCCTCTTCGCCGGTCTTGAAAATGCGGGTCAGCCCCGCAAGGCGTAAAATAGGCTTACTCATAGCGGAGCGCCTCCACCGGATCGAGGCGCGCCGCTCGTAAGGACGGCGGCAGCGTCGCCACAAACGACATGAAGAGCGACCAGCCCGCCACCAGGGCCACCTCCCCCCATTCGACCTTGGCCGGCAGGGCGTCCAGGGCATAGACCTCGCCGGGGAAGACATCAAAGCCGAGGACAGTGGATAAAAAGTCCTGGATCGGTCCGATGAACACGCAGAATGCGACCCCCAGCACAACGCCCACCACGGTGCCGAGCACGCCGACCGCGGCCCCGGTCATGAAGAATATTCGCAGGATCGAGCCTCGTGTTGCGCCCATCGTGCGCAGGATCGCGATGTCGCGGCCTTTGTTTTTCACCAGCATGACGAGGCCGGAGATGATGTTGAGGGCCGCAATCGCCACGATCATCATCAAAATGAGCCGCATGACGTTGCGCTCGACCTCCAGCGCGCCCTGCAACTCATTGTTGGCGGCGCGCCAGTCGGTGATCTGGATCGAAGGATCGAGCCGCGCCTGAAGCGCGCGGACGACGGGGAGCGTGTTGTCGGGGTTCTGCACCCGCACTTCCAGGCGATCGACGCTAATTCCGCGCTGGAACAGGATCTGGGCTTGCTCGATCGGCATATAGACCTGGATCGCGTCATAGCGCTGGGTGCCGGAATTGAAGACGCCGGCGACGGGATAGCTTTTACGCCGCGGCGTCAGGCCGAAGGGGGTCGCGGACCCTTGTGGGGCAAGCACCGAAAACCCCATGCCGGGCTGAAGATACCCAAGCCGTGCGGCGACGCCGGAGCCGATGATGAGACCTGGGGCGTCGGCATCGCTGAAGGCATCCAAGGAGCCGTAGATGTTGTCGTTGATCAGCGACAGGGCCTCGAGATCTTCGCGAAGCACGCCGCGCACGACAATGCCGGTGGAGAAACCATCCACTACCGCGAGCGCCTGTTCCTCGATGACTGGGCTTACGCTGACCACCCCCTCGGTGGCGAGGGCCGCCGCCACGATCTCATCCCGTGTGATGGGATCGAGATCCCGGGTGTGGATCAGGATATGCCCGTCCACGCCCAAGATCCGGGACAGAAGCGTCTCTCGAAAGCCGTTCATCACCGACATAGTGACGATCAGCACCATGACCGACGCCATGATGCCGAAGAACGAGATGATCGAGATCAGCGCCACGCCGCCGTGGCTGCGCTTGGCGCGCAGATACCGCCCCGCGAGGGTGCGTTCGAATAGACCGAAAGGCGCGGCTTGGCCCGACATTGGGGCTCCCTTTGGGTTGGCTCAGATCTTTGGTCAGTACGCCCTGGCAATCAGCACGGATTCGACCGCGGGCGCGCCGGTAAAGACGCAAGACCCAGTGATCGGGGGTTGATCGAGGGGCGCGTTGCGTAAGGTCAGTTTCAAAGTTTTGAGGCGTTTGTCGATGGCCTCAAGAGCCGCCCCTGTGGGCTTGGACCAGGGCGCAAGCACCCAACCTCTGAAGCCACTGTCCTCGTCTTCGGCGGCGCCGAAATAGGCTTCGAGCTCGGCAAACGTCGTGACGTCGGTCTTGATGTTGCCCGAGAGGCGCGCCTTGGCTTCCGCGTAAAGGCTGGCCTGGATATCGGCCAACACGGCAGGCGCCTGGGCTAGAAAATCCGCTCGCGACAGCTGATGGCTTTTGGTTTTGTCGCCCTCGCGCAGGGCGTCGCGGCGCATGAAGCTGACCTGCCCGTTGGCGGCGTCCCTTGGGCCAATCTCTAAAATGAGCGGCGCTCCTCGGCGGACCCAATCCCAGCGCTTGTCGGCGGATTTGCCGGGCTTGTCGTCGACATGCGCCCGCACCCGCCGCTCCATGTAGCGCGCGGCTTTGAGCTCGGCCGCGAGATCATGGGCATAGGCCAGAACGTCCGCGTCCTCGGGCTTATCGCGCAGGATCGGGATGATCACGATCTGCTTTGGCGCAATGGCGGGCGGGGTCTTCAGGCCGTCGTCGTCGCCATGGGTCATAATTACGCCGCCGATGAGGCGGGTGGACGTGCCCCAGCTTGTGGTGTGCGCCAGCTGCATCTGGCCGGCTTTGTCCTGGTAGCGGATATTCTGCGCCGAGGAAAAATGCGTGCCGAGATAATGGCTCGTGCCGGCCTGCAGGGCTTTGCCATCCTGCATCATCGCCTCGATGGAGAAAGTCTGATCGGCGCCGGGGAAGCGCTCGTTCTCAGGCTTCTCCCCTGCGATGACAGGCATCGCCAGGACCTCTTCGGCGAAGGTCCGATACACCTCCAACATCCGCAGCGTGTGGTCTTTGGCGTCTGCGGCGTCGACGTGGGCGGTATGGCCCTCCTGCCAGAGGAACTCCGCCGTGCGCAGGAACAGCCGCGTGCGCATCTCCCAGCGCATCACGTTAGCCCACTGGTTCATGAGCACGGGAAGGTCGCGATAGCTTTTCACCCAGCGCGAAAACGCGTCGCCGATGATAGTCTCCGATGTCGGCCGAATGATCATCGGCTCGGCCAGCTCGGCCTCAGGATCGGGCTTCAACTCACCGTCGATCTGCTTGAGCCGGTGGTGCGTGACGACCGCCATTTCCTTGGCGAAGCCGTCCACATGGTCGGCTTCCTTCGCGATGAACCCAATCGGGATCAAAAGCGGGAAATAGTAATTGTCGTGGCCTGTGTCTTTGATCATCTGATCCATCTGCGCCTGGATCATCTCCCACATGCCATAGCCCCACGGCTTGATAATCATGCAGCCGCGGGTGGGGCTGTTCTCGGCGAGATCAGCCTCTTTGACGATGGCTTGATACCAGTCGGGAAAGTTTTCGGCGCGCGTAACGGACAATGCGCGGGTCATGCACACACCTCTAAGGAGAGGCGACAGCGATTAGCCCCTCCCCGCCCCGCGCGCAACGGCGCTACCTGCGCAAGCCGAAGGCGTCGATGGACACGAGCGCATAGACGATCGCAGTCAGCACGGCGGCCAGCGCCACCGCCCAGAGCGCCTTCTTGCCGAGGTCGGGCCGCACCGGGGCGGCTCGCTCCTGGCCGAAGCCACCGGTCTCGCCGGCCTCATCGAGGTTCTTCACCCCGATCGGCAGCATCATGAAGAAGCTGAGCCACCAGGCGATGATGAATACCGCCCCCGTAATCACCGGGTCCATCAGTGCGCCCCTTCCCTAGGGGTTTCCATCAGTTCGATGAGAACGCCGTTGGAGTTTTTCGGATGGACGAAAATCACCGGCGTGCCGTGGGCCCCGAGGCGCGGCTCGCCCAAAACAGTGGCCCCGCGGGCTTTCATCTCGGCGGCGGCGATATGGATGTCGGGCACTTCAAAGCATAAGTGGTGTTGGCCGCCGGTGGGATTTTTCTCCAGGAACTTCAAAATAGGGCTGTGTTCGCCCAAGGGCTCGATGAGCTCGATCTGGCTGTTTGCCACATTCACGAACGCCACGCGCACCCCTTGCGCGGGCATGTCCCAGGTGTGAGTGATGTCGCTTTCAGGCACCCCGTAAAGCGTGCGGTAGGTCTCTTTCGCCGCTTCGATCGAGGGCACCGCCACGCCCACATGATTGAGCCGTCCGATCTGCATCGCGCTTCTCTCCTCACACCCGCAAGACGGTCACTTCCACCAGCGGCCGCTTCTTGAACGCCCGCTCCGCCGCTTTGCGCACCGCCCGCACGATCGCGGCTTCGGTCACGTCCTCGTCGCCGCGCTCGCTATGCGGCAGGCGTTGAAAGGCGGCTTCCGCAGCTTCGGCCAAATCGTCGAGAGCGAGGTCGAACTCTTCCTCGTCCGCGATTGACAGCCCACGCGTCCGCACAGCTGGCCCGGCCAGGATGGTATGCTTCTTGGCCGCGATGGCGAGAGAGACTGACACAAACCCCTCCTCCGCAATGCGCTTGCGCTCCTTCAACGCATCGTTATCGGCCTCAACGATCACGCCGCCATCGACATAGAGCCGTCCCGCCGGAGTCTCGTCGATGATCTCGGGGGCGCCGGGCGCCAGCCGGATCATGGCCCCGTTGTGCGGCGCGATCGTCATTGGCACCTGCAGACTCTTGGCGAAAGCCGCGTGCTCCAGGATGTGGCGCCGTTCGCCATGGACGGGCACCGCGATCTGCGGCCGGGCCCAGCCGTACATGTCCTTGAGTTCGTCCCGGCAGGGGTGGCCGGAGACATGGATATGCTCATCCCGGTCGGTGATGATGCGCACGCCGCGGCGGGCCAGCGTATTCTGAAGCGCCGTGATCGCAAGTTCATTGCCGGGGATCATCCGGGATGAGAACAGCACCGCATCCCCTTGCCCAAGGCTGACATAACGGTGGTCGCCCGCCGCGATCCGCGCGAGCGCCGCTCGGGCTTCGCCCTGGCTGCCAGTGCAGAGATAGAGAACGTTTTCGGGCGGCAGGCCCGCGGCCTGCTCTTCGGTCATGAAGGGCGGTATGCCCTGCAGAAGCCCCACGCTTTGGGCCGCGCCCGTGACCTTTTTCATCGAACGGCCCACCAGGCACACGTTGCGGCCGCACTCTTTCGCCACCTCGATGGTGGTCTGCAGCCGCGCTACGTTTGAGGCGAACGCCGTCACCGCCACTTTACCGCGAACGCTCTGGATGGCGGCCTTCAGGGTGTCGCGAACGTCCGCTTCGGAGCCGGCCCGGCCCTCCACGAAAACGTTCGTGCTGTCGCAGACCATGGCCAAGACGCCTTCGTCAGCAAGGCCCTTGATCTTGGCGGTGTCGGTCTGGGCGCCGATCTGGGGGGCTTCGTCGATCTTCCAGTCGCCGGTGTGGAAGACGAGGCCCAGCGGTGTCCGGATCGCGAGCCCATTGGGCTCCGGGATGGAGTGGGTGAGCGTCACGTATTCAACGCCGAACGGCCCCAGCTGGAGATAGGCGTTGAGGCTCACCTCGTGGAGCTTCACCCGATCAAGAAGATTATGCTCGCGCAGCTTCTCCCGCACCAAAGCGGCGGTGAAGGGTGTGGCGTAAACCGGCGCTTTCAGCCGCGGCCACAGCCAACCGATGGCGCCGATGTGGTCTTCGTGCGCGTGCGTGAGCACAATGGCGAGGATGTTGTCCCGCTCCTCTTCCAGGAACGTCGGGTCCGGCAGGATCACGTCTACGCCCGGCGTGTCCTGCCCACCGAACGAAACCCCGATATCGACGATGATCCAACGCCGATCGTCCGGCGGACCATAGCCGTAGGCGTTCAAGTTCATGCCGATTTCATCGGAGCCCCCGAGGGGCAAAAACACCAGTTCGTCGCCTTGTTGAGGCTTTGTCATCAAAGGATCCCGCCATTGCGTCGGAAGATTTCCAGAAGGCCTCGGGCCGTCAGATCGTCGTCATAGATATCGATGGATTGACATGCCCCTTCAAAGAGCGAGGCCACCCCGCCCGTGGCGACCACGCGCATGGCCCCCAAAGACGGCTCCATTTCGGATTTGAGCCGCCGAGCGAGCCCGTCGATCAGCTCCACATAGCCCCAAAACACGCCGGACTGCATCGCGTGGATGGTGTTCTTACCCAACGCGGTGACGCGGCCGTCATTGGTGATCGGCCGCTTGATCTCCACCCGTGGCAGGCGCGCCGCGGCCATGTGCAACGCCTGCAGCGACAAATTGATGCCAGGGGCGATGATCACACCTTCAAGACCTCCATCAGCGGCCACCACGTCAAAGGTGGTCGCTGTGCCGCTGTCGATCACGATGATCGGGCCGCCGTGGGCGACATAGGCCCCGACCGCGTTCACCAGCCGGTCGGCGCCCGCTTCCCGCGGATTGTCGATCCGCAGCGCGATGCCAAGCTGGCAATCCGGCTCGCCGACGACATGCGGCTCCACCTTCACATAGCGACGGGCCAAATTGCGTAGATTAAACAGCGCCTGCGGCACCACGGTCGAGATGATGCAGGCCTTCAAGCGGTCGAAACTCAGGCCCTGAAAGCCCATCACGGTGGAAAGCCACACCGCGTATTCGTCCGCGGTGCGGGCGGCGTCTGTGGAGGCGCGCCAATGCCCGCGCCAGGTCGCACCGTCATAGATCGCGAACTTGGTGTTGGTGTTGCCGACGTCGATGGCCAAGAGCATAGGCCGAAATCCCTTGTTGCGACCGGGCCTAAGCGCGCCCCGGGAAAAACACTTCCCCCGCCGTAATGCGCATGCGGCCGGTGGGTGTGTCCAGCAGAAGCGCTCCATCGGCGTCGAGATCGACAAACGCGCCCTCAACCCGGCCCGCGCCGGCCGCGGCGTTGACGGCCTCGCCGAGCCCATGGGCTTGGGACAGCCAAGCTTGGCGGAGCGGCTCAAAGCCCTCGGCTTCAAGCCGGTCGCCCCAATGGACAAGCCTGGCCATCAGGCGCTGAGCCCCCTCTTCCGGGGTCATGGCCCGGTTGAGCCCCGCGGTCGCCTGGTCCAGGCCTTGCGGCGCCGCGGCCAGGTTGATCCCGATCCCCAAAGCGAACCAGGCGCCCCCGCCCGGCATCGCGCTCGATTCCAAGAGGATCCCCGAAAGCTTCGCTCCATCCAACAGCACATCATTGGGCCATTTGAGGCGCACCATTTCCGCGCCGGCGTCACGGACAACGTCCGCCACTGCAAGAGCCGCCACAAATCCCACCAGCGACAGCGTCCGGAGTGGGGCCATGGTGGTCGCGTAATAGGTGAAATAAAGCCCGCCTTTGGCGCTTTCCCAGCGCCGGCCGCGGCGGCCACGGCCGCCGGTTTGGCTCAAGCCCAAAACCACGCCGGGGCCGTGGTCGCCAGCCTCGATCCGGCGGAAGGCCTCGGCATTGGTGGAATCGATCTCCTCCACCACATCAAAGACCCGCGGCGGCGTCAGCAAAGCCGTTGCGCCTTCAGAAGCTGGCCCGGACCGCCGCGTCCGCCACCTGCTCCAAGCCGGTCATCAACACAAGCAGCACCGGGAAAGACAAGGCCGCCCCCAGGATCGCCACGGTTGCGGCGACGCCGCTGCCGGGCCGGACGTCGCTCTCAGCGGCGGGGCTGAACCACACCGTGGCCAGCACGCGGAGATAATAGCCGGCGGCCACCACCGCCGCGATAGCGCCCACCACGGCGAGCGGCGCCAAACCCGCGCCAAGCGTCGCGTGGAAGGCCTCAAACTTGCCCCAGAATCCCGCGAGGGGCGGGATGCCCGCAAGCGAGAAGAACAGGATCGTCAGGAGCGCCGCATAGCCTACATGTCTCTGGCCGACGCCCGCGAGATCGCTGATCGTCTCGATCGCCTCGCCGCGCTGGCGCAGCGCCATCATCACGGCGAACACGCCGATCGTCGCCGGAAGATAGACCGCAAGGTAGATGAGCGCAGCTTGCGCCCCCTCCGGCGCACCCGCCGCCAGAGCCATCAGCACAAAGCCCATGTTGGCGATGGAGGAATAGGCCATCAGCCGCTTCAGGTTGGTCTGCACCAAGCCCGCAAACGCCCCCACCAGCATCGAAGCGCCCGCGAGCACAGCGATCACCTGCTGCCACTCCTGCTCCATGCCAGCAAAGGGCTCATAGAGCATTCGCGCCATCAGAACGACGGCCGCCACCTTCGGAGCGGCGGCAAAAAGCGCGGTCACCGGCGTGGGCGCGCCCTCATAGACATCCGGCGTCCACATGTGGAAGGGCGCCGCGCCCATTTTGAAAGCGAGGCCCGCGAGCACCATGACCAAGCCGAAGATGAGCCCGATCCCCGGTTCGGCCGCGGCGGCCGCGATGGCGTCGAACTGAACGGAGCCCGCAAAACCGTACACATAAGAACAGCCGAAGAGCAGCAGGCCCGACGACAGCGCCCCAAGCACGAAATACTTGAGCCCTGCTTCCGATGACCGCGCATCGTCCCGCCGCCAAGCCGCGAGCACGTAGGCCGCCAAGCTCTGCAGCTCAACGCCCACATAAAGCGCGATCAGATCGTTGGCCGACACCATCACGAACATGCCCAACACGGCGGCGACCGTGATGAGGGGGAACTCGAATTGTCGGTCCTGCAACCGGTTGAAGTGATCCGCCCCGAGCACAAGCGTGGCGGCGGCGGCAAAAGCGATGATCGCTTTGGCGAATGCGCCGAAGGCGTCGATGCTCATCGCACCCGCAAAGATGTCCTGCGGGATATCCGGCCGGTGCAACAGGGCGAGCGTGCCAGCGGCGAGCAGGGTCGCGACGCCTGCGCCTGTCAACAGACCCGTCGACCGGTTGCCAAGAAGCGCGCCAAGGAGGGTTCCCACGAGCGCAAATCCCGCCAACAGCAGCTCCGATTGCACCCAACTCAGGCTGAACAGAAGATCGACATAAGTCACGGGTGCGCTCCCGCCGTGAGGGAGGCGGTGGCCGCCTCATAGGCCTGCGCGATGGACTGGGCGCTGGCCTCGGTGAAATCGAAGGCGATCCAGGGGGCGAGTCCCAGGACCAGGGTGGCGACGACGAGCGGCGCGAAAAGCACCCACTCGCGGCTATCCATGTCGGTGATTTCGGCGAGCTTTGGGTTTTCGATCGTGCCGTAGATCACTTTGCGGGCCAAGGTGAGGGCGTAAGCGGCAGAGAAGATCACCCCCAATGCTGCGCCCGCCGCCACCAGCGGATTGACCAGGAACGCCCCGGTCATGGTGGTGATTTCGCCCGGGAAGCCGGACGTGCCCGGCAACCCCACATTGCCCATCGTGAAGAGGATGAAAATGGCCGCATAAACCGGCATCCGATTCACAAGGCCGCCATAGAACGCGATCTCGCGGGTGTGCATACGGTCATAGATCACACCCACGCAGAGGAAGAGCGCCCCAGAGATCACCCCGTGCGACAGCATCTGAAAGATCGCGCCCTGAATGCCGATTTCAGTGCCCGAAAAGATCCCCATCGTCACAAAGCCCATGTGGGCGACGGAGGAATAAGCGATCAGCTTCTTGATGTCGGTCTGCCGGAAGGCGACCAAAGAAGCATAGACGATAGCAATCACCGACAACGCAAACACCATCGGGGCAAAAAGCTGCGAGGCGTCGGGGAACATCGGCAACGAGAAACGCAGGAAGCCGTAGCCGCCCATCTTCAGAAGGATCGAGGCCAGCACGACCGAGCCTGCGGTCGGGGCCTCCACGTGGGCGTCCGGCAGCCATGTGTGCACCGGGAACATAGGCATCTTCACCGCAAACGAGGCGAAGAAAGCAAGCCAGAGCCAAGTCTGCGCATTCTCGGCGAAGGGGTGCGTCATCAGCTCCGGGATCGACGACGTCCCCGCTTCGAGGATCATCCACACGATCGCGACCAGCATCAGGAGCGAGCCGAACAGCGTATAAAGGAAGAACTTGAAGGCTGCATAGACGCGGTTCTTGCCGCCCCACACCCCGATAAGGATGAACATCGGGATAAGTGCGCCTTCGAAGAAGAGATAGAACAGAACAATGTCCAGCGCGCAGAATACGCCGATCATTAGCGTTTCGAGCACCAGGAACAGGATCATGTAGGATGAGACCTGCTTATCGATCGTCCAGCTGCCAAGGATGCAGATCGGCGTAATGGCTGCGGTCAACAACACGAGCGAGAGCGCAAGGGCATCAACGCCTACATGGTACTCAAGTCCAAAGGCCCACGGCGCCCTCTCGACCAGTTGGAAGGCCGGGTTAGAGGCGTCGAACTGCATGAGCGCCACGATTGCAACCACCAGCGTCGCCAGCGAGATCAACAGCGCCATGATCTTGACGCCGCGGTCCACGCCAGGACCCGCCGGACCCGCCATCGCCCGGGCCGCCATAATCAAGGCCGCGCCCGCCATCGGCAGAAAGATCAAAATCGAAAGCCACGGAATCCCGGTCACAGCAATCAGCCCCCCAACAACTCAAGCCCGCCGCCTGCCCAGATCGCAAATGCGCCCAGGGCCACCGCCGCCGCCAGCATCAAGAAGCTGTAGTGATAGAGAAAACCCGTCTGCGCTTTGCGCAGCTGCCGGCCGCCGAACCGCGCCGCGTTGGCGACGCCGTTTGGCCCCAGCCCATCGATCAGTTTCTGGTCCCCGCCCTTCCAGAAGAGATCGCCCAGCGCCCGCGCGCCTTTGACGAAAACGAAGTCATAGAGCTCGTCGAAGTACCACTTGCGGGCGAGGAAAGCGTTCAGCGGCCCCGCGGCTCTGGCGATTTTGGCGCCAAAACCCTGGTTCAACAGGTAGATCAACACCGCAAGCAGGAAGCCCGCCGCCGTCACCACCACCGGCGCCCACAACACCCAAACTGGGAAACTGTGCTCCGCATCGTGGCGGTGGATCACGCCTTCCCAGAAATAATCGGCCTTGTAGCCGATGAAGTACGGATAGAAAAACCAGCCCGCGAAGACCGCGCCGACCGCCAACACCGCCAGCGGCCCCAGCATCACCCAGGGGCTCTCGTGTGCGGGCGGCGTGCCCGCCGGCAGCGCCGGGTTATGCCCATGACCATGGTCATGGCCGTGGTCGTCCATGGGGTGCGCCGTATGGCCGTGACCAGCGCGCGCTTCATCTGCGTGCGCGTGATCGTCGTGGTGATGCTCCGGGTGCGGATTAGGCCGGAATGTCCCCTCGAACGTCATGAACATCAGACGCCAGGAATAGAAGCTCGTCAGGAACGCCGCGAGGATCCCGATCCAGAACGCAAACATCCCGAATGCCCGGCCGCCTTCGCCCGCCGCATAGGCGGCTTCGATGGCGGCGTCCTTTGAGTAGAAGCCCGCAAAGCCGATCTTGAAGCCCTCAAGCGGCAGCCCCGTGCCAATCAAGGCCAGCGTTCCGATCAGCATCATCGCCCAGGTGAACTGCATCGCCCGGCGGACCCCGCCCATGTAGCGCATGTCTTGTTCATGATGCAGGCCGTGGATCACCGAGCCTGCGCCTAAGAACAACAGCGCCTTGAAGAAGGCGTGGGTGAAGAGGTGAAACATGGCGGCGTCATAGGCACCGACGCCGGCGGCGAAGAACATGTAACCCAGCTGCGAACACGTCGAATAGGCGATGACCCGCTTGATGTCGTTCTGCGCAAGACCAACGGTCGCCGCAAAGATCGCCGTGACAGCGCCGATCAGCGTCACGAAGGCCGCAGCGTTCGGCGCCATCTCAAACAGCTCGCTCATCCGGCAGACCATGACCACGCCCGCAGTGACCATGGTCGCGGCGTGAATGAGCGCCGACACCGGCGTCGGACCCTCCATCGCGTCGGGAAGCCAGACGTGCAGGAAGAACTGCGCGCTTTTGCCCATCGCGCCGATGAAAAGAAGGATCGCGGTCAGCTCCGCCGCGGGAATGACCCATTGGCCAAGCGTCAGGCTCATGTGGCTGAGATTGTGGAGCACACCATCCACGAGCGCGCCGCCGACTTCAGCGCTGAAGAAAGCCACGTCGCCGACATGCGTCGGGAAGAACTGGATCGTTCCCAGGAAATGAAAGCAGGCCATGATCCCTAGGGCGAACCCGAAATCGCCGACCCGGTTGGTCACAAACGCCTTGATGGCGGCGTCATTGGCGGAGCGCTTCTGATACCAGAATCCGATCAGCAGGTAGGATGCGACCCCTACCCCTTCCCAGCCGAAGAAGAGCTGCAACAGATCGTTCGCGGTCACCAGCGAGAGCATCGCGAAGGTGAAGAAACTCAGATAGCTGAAGAAGCGCGCCCGGTGCGGGTCTTCGGCCATGTAGCCGATCGAATAGACGTGCACCAAAAACGACACGCTCGTGACCACCACAAGCATCACCGCCGACAGCGCATCCACCCGCACCGACCATGTCGATTGGAACGCGCCGATCTCGATGAAGCGCATCAGCTCGATGGTGCGCGCTGCGCCACCGCCCCAGGTCAGGTCAACGAACACATAGAGCGACAGCGCCGCCGAGAGGCCCACCAGCGCCGTGGTGATCCCCATGGCGAGCTTGTCGCCGAGCGCCTTTTGGAACACGCCGGCGATGAAGGCGCCGACCAGCGGCGCCAGAACGAGGATCGCTTCGAAACTCATGCGGCGGCCCTCAGCCCTTCATCAGATTGATGTCTTCCACAGCGATGGAGCCGCGGTTCCGGAAATAGGTGACGAGGATGGCGAGACCGATCGCGGCTTCCGCCGCCGCCACGGTCAACACAAGCATAGCGAAGACCTGCCCTTCGATGTTGCCGAGGAAGGCGGAGAACGCAACGAGGTTGATGTTCACCGAGAGCAGCACGAGCTCGATCGACATCAAGATGACAATCACGTTCTTGCGGTTCATGAAGATGCCGAACACCCCGATGGTGAACAGCGCGCCTGCCACAAATAGGTAGTGGGCCAGTCCGATATCCATCACCGCCCCCTCAGCCCAAGCCCTGGCCCGGCCGCACATCTTTGAGCCCGACCGCGTCCTGTCGCCGACGACCCACCTGCCGAGACACGCTTTGCTTCTTGACGCCCACGCGGCTCCGCAGCGTGAGCACGATCGCGCCGATCATCGCCACGAAAAGCACGAGTCCGGAGAGTTGGAACACTAGGAAATAGCGGGTGTAGAGCACCGCCCCGATGGCTTCGGCGTTGGTCGGCGCCAGCTGGGCGGTGGCGTCAGGGTTGAGCTGCACAGCCTGGTTCTGCAGCACAGCGCTCGCCACAAGGCCGATCTGCCCAAGCAGCACCAGCGCAACGAGCGCACCCAGAGGCAGGTAGTTCAAAAAGCCCTGTCTGAGTTCGACGAAATCGACGTCCAGCATCATCACGACAAACAGAAACAGCACCGCAACCGCCCCGACATAGACGACCACTAGAAGCATCGCGAGGAACTCAGCCCCGATGAGCACGAACAGGCCCGCGGCGGTGAAGAACGTCAGAATGAGGAACAGAACCGAGTGCACCGGGTTGCGCGACGAGACGACGCAAAGCGCCGAAACGATCGCCACCGCTGCAAGCGCGTAAAATGCGATTCCCGCCAGCATGCCCCAAAAAGCCCTTCGGTTATGGAAAAACCGCCGGGGAAACCCCGCCGCGGCGTGTGCCCTTTAAGCCGTGTGCCTCGCTCAGAAACCCCCTAAAGTCGAGCGCCTTTTACCGATACGGCGCATCCAGTTCGAGGTTTCGCGCAATTTCCCGCTCCCAGCGATCGCCGTTCGCTAAAAGCCGTTCTTTGTCGTAGTAGAGCTCTTCACGCGTCTCCGCAGCGAACTCAAAATTCGGGCCTTCCACAATGGCGTCCACAGGGCATGCCTCCTGGCAAAAGCCGCAATAGATGCACTTCACCATGTCGATGTCGTAGCGCGTGGTCCGGCGGCTGCCGTCTTCCCGCGGCTCGGCTTCAATGGTGATGGCCTGGGCTGGGCAAATCGCCTCGCAGAGCTTGCAGGCGATGCACCGTTCCTCGCCGTTGGCGTAACGGCGCAAGGCGTGCTCCCCGCGGAAGCGCGGGCTGAGCGGGCCTTTTTCATAAGGATAGTTCAGGGTCGGTTTGCGTTCGACGAACTTCTTCATCCCGAGGGCGAAGGCCCCAAGAAAGTCCAACATCAAGGCGGCTTTGGCCGCCTGCAGAATGCGCGACATGGCTCTTCAGCCTCCCGTCGGTTCAGAGATAGCGGCGGGCATAGCGCGTTCAGCCGCCACTTCGTGCACGCGATAGGCGCCCACCGCGATCACGGCGATCAAAGCGGTGGGCAGAAACACCTTCCAACCCAGCCGCATCAACTGGTCGTAGCGGTAGCGAGGCACGATCGCCTTCACCATCGCGAACAGAAAGAACACAAACCAGATTTTGGCGTAGAGCACCAAGAAGCCGGCGAAGGGAATGGCCCAGCCAGGCAGCGGCAGGCTCTCGATCGGCCCCCATGGCAGATGCCAGCCGCCCAGGAACAGGATGGAGATCATCGCGCACATCAGCACGATGTTGAGATATTCCCCGATCATGAAGAGCAGGTACGGGGTGGAGCTGTATTCCACTTGGTAGCCCGCCACGAGTTCGGATTCCGCTTCCGGCAAATCGAAAGGCGGCCGGTTCGTCTCCGCCAGCGCCGAGATGAAAAAGATCACGAACATCGGGAACATGATGAAGACGGTGGGCCACGCAAAGGCGTGCCATTCCCAGATACCCCCGGCCTGGTTGTCGACAATGGCCGTCAGGTTCATCGAGCCGACGAGCAGCAGCACTGTGATGATCACAAAGCCGATGGAGACCTCGTAGGACACCATCTGGGCCGCGGACCGGAGCGAGCCGAGGAAGGGATACTTCGAGTTCGAAGCCCATCCTCCCATGATGATGCCGTAAACGCCGAGCGAGGAAATCGCGAAAAGGTACAAAATCCCGACATTCAGGTCCGAGATCACCCAGCCCGGCGCTATCGGCACGACGGCCCATGCCGCAAACGCCAACACCAGCGTCATCAGCGGCGCCAGGATGAACACCGTCTTATTGGCCCCTGCTGGGATCACAATCTCTTTGAAAACGAACTTGAAAAAGTCCGCGAAGGACTGAAGCAGGCCGAACGGGCCCACCACATTGGGCCCTTTGCGCATCTGCACCGCCGCCCACACCTTGCGGTCGAATAGCAGGATGAAGGCGAGCGTCAACAGCAGCATGACCATCACGGCCAAGACCTGCGCCACCGCCAAAAGCGTGCCCCACAGGGGGCCGAACTCGGCTACAAAACCCGCCATTGCCGTTACTCCGCCGCCGTGCGATGCGCGGTCCAGCGGGTTTTGGCCGCCTCGCTGCATGCCGCCATCGTCGCACTGGCCCGCGCAATGGGGTTGGTTAGGTAGAAGTCTTCGATCGGGCTTGCGAAGGCCGCGTCGCTGACCGGCCCATCAGAGCCAAGGGTTGCAGGATCGAAGCTTTCCGAGCCTTGCGCGCCGGGAGCGTAATCAACGCCGGCAAAGGTCGGGTGATCGGCCATCATCTTGGCGCGCAAGGCCACCAAGTCGTTGTAGGGCAGCGTTTTGCCAACCCGGTCCGAAAGCGCGCGCAAGATCGCCCAATCGTCCCGCGCTTTCCCTTTCGGGAAAGCCGCCCGACGGCCGAATTGGACCCGGCCTTCGGTGTTGACCCAGGTCGCGTGCTTTTCGGTGTAGGCCGCGCCAGGCAGGATGATGTCCGCCCGGTGCGCGCCGCGATCCCCGTGCGAGCCGATGTAGATCACCGTCGCGCCGGCTCGCGGCAGCTCGATTTCGTCAACGCCGAGCAGCAGGAGCGTGTCGAGTTGGCCGGAATTGGCCGCGGCGATCTGTTCGGCCGCAGTCTTTCCGGTGGCAAATCCCAGATCAAGGCCCGCAACCCGAGCCGCCGCGGTGTGCAGCACGTTGAACCCGTTCCAGCCTTCTTCGGCCTTCACGAGGCCGGCGGCCGCCGCAAGCCCACCCGCGAGCCGCAGTACCTGCGCGCCATCGTCTCGGGTCAATGCGCCCTGCCCGATGATGATCATCGGTCGCTTCGCACCTCTGAGCGTTTCAAAGAAGGAGCCGCGGCCAGCCGCCAACTCCGCAAGAGATGAGGGTCCTGCGCCCAGATGCGCATAGCGGTAGGTCAGATCGACCGCTTCGCCGATCACCCCGATGGCCAGGGGTTTGCGCAGCCAGGCTTTGCGGATGCGCGCATTGATAAGAGGCGCTTCGAGGCGCGGATTGGTCCCGACCAGAAGGATCGCGTCGGCGTCCTCAATGCCCATGATCGTGGTGTTGAACAGATACCCCTGCCGCAGGCCGGTGGAGAGCTTCGCCCCGTCGACCCGGCAATCGAGATTTGAAACGCCCAGAGCCTTCATCAGGTCGAGGGTCGCCTTCATGCTTTCAGTGCAGGCGAGATCGCCGGCCAGCGCGCCAATGCGGGCGGGATCGCCGCTCAGGGCCTTCGCGGCGGCCGCCAAAGCCTCGTCCCAGCTGACCGGGGTCAACTTGCCGTCCTTGCGCACGAAGGGCTGATCCAACCGTTGCCGCTTCAGGCCGTCTTCGGCGTAGCGGGTCTTGTCGGAGATCCACTCCTCGTTGATCTCTTCGTTCAGTCGCGGCAGCACCCGGAGCACCTCCGGCCCCCGGGCGTCGACCCGGATATTGGCGCCCACCGCATCCATGACGTCGACCGATTCGGTTTTCTTCAGTTCCCAAGGCCGCGCGTTGAAGGCGTAAGGCTTGGAGGTCAAAGCGCCCACCGGGCACAAGTCGATCACGTTGGCGGACAGCTCGCTCGATAGCGCCTGTTCGAGATAAGTCGTGATCTCCATGTCCTCGCCGCGGCCCGTGGCGCCGATCTCGGGCACGCCGGCCACTTCGGTTGCAAACCGCACGCAGCGGGTGCACTGGATACAGCGGGTCATCACCGTTTTGACCAACGGCCCCATGTATTTTTCTTCAACCGCGCGCTTGTTCTCGTCGAACCGCGTGCCGCCGCGACCATAGGCGATGGACTGGTCCTGCAGGTCGCATTCCCCACCCTGGTCGCAGATTGGGCAGTCGAGCGGGTGGTTGATGAGCAGAAACTCCATCACCCCTTCCCGCGCCTTTTTGACGACGGGGGTTTTGGTGAACACCTCCGGCGGCTCGCCGTTCGGTCCGGGGCGGCAGTCCTTCACGCCCCAGGCGCAGCTCGCCACGGGCTTTGGTGCGCCCTTGAGCTCGACCAGACACATCCGGCAATTACCGGCGATAGAGAGCCGTTCATGGTAACAAAACCGCGGGATTTCCGCTCCCGCCGCCTCACACGCCTGCAGAAGCGTGTATTCAGCCGGCACGTCCACTTCCACGCCGTCGACGAGAATCTTCGCCATCGCCCATTCCTTTGAGGCAAAGCTGATGGCCGAGCTTGCGCCCAGGCGCAAGAGGGCCCGGCGCCCACAAGCGGCGCAAAACTGATGTTAGGCGACATCGTCAGTCGTCACGCTCAAGCCAGTTGTGCTCCAGCGTCTTCAGCAGGGTCATCCCGGAAAGAGAAACGCGGCGGACCACGCAAAGAGGATGACGCCATTGGTTGTTTCGATTGCGCCAAAGAAACGCCAGTCGGAGCTCAAAAGGATGCCTCCATACCCCAGGGACGCGACGTTCATCGCGGAGAGGTAAAGCGCCTGCTCCAACGCATCCAAAGCGCCCACGGCCATGAAGGCCGCCGCATAAAGTCAAAATTCCACAGTGTGAATGGAGAAAACACCAAACACCACGAACAGCACCAAAGCCCCCTGCCCCACAACGCTCCGGCGGGCCAGGAAGCGGCCGCCCCTCCAACGCAGCGCCCGCAAGAGCAGAAGCAGACCGAAGAAGTGGATGGTGACAGTGACGCCGACCATGAAGGTCGCCATGGCGAGATTGGCGATCATGGCCGTCAGCATGGCCTGGATCACAGCGCAGGACGCACGCGGCGCTTCGGCGCAGCTCCGATTACACTGGGTTGGCGGCCAAAGGCCCCACCACGGTCGCCCATTCCCGGACCCGCCAGGACCGCACGACGCCTTGGATGACATAAGGGTCTGCCTGAGCGAAGGCGATGGCCGCCTCTGGCGCTTCACCCTGGAACAGGAGCACGCTTGTGTCGACAGGCTCGGTCAGAGCGCCGGCGGCGAGCAGCTCGCCCCGGGCTGCGGCTTCTTTTGCTAGAGCCAAGTGCGCCCCCCGATACGGAGCGCGCTTCTCCGCATAATCGGCGTCCGCTTCGTAAATCAGGAGAAAGTGCCTCATGCCAGCTCCATTCATGTCCTGTTGGCTCGCCACTCCTTCTGGGTAAAGGCGACGACAGGGTCTTCCAGAAAGAGGCTCATCTCGTCCCGCAACTGACACGAGAATTGGAAATGACCGCCCGTGGCGAGCACCATTTGCCTCAGAGCGGGCTCATGGTAGGCCGAGTTGTTCTAAACGCCATCCCGCCAATAATCGTCATTGCGGCGCGCCTGCAGGATGTGTTCGGCGGCGCTCAGCATGACGCCGAAGAAGAAGCTCTGCCGCAGGGCTGCGGTCTCATCGGCGATGATCGCCCCGTATTGCGGCTGGGTGCTGCGGCAACTCAGCTGCAGACACTCCAGAGCGAGGCGCAGATAGGCGTCAAACGCTTCATAGGCTGTGGCTTCCCGCTCGATTTTGCGGGCCTCGCCCATCTGCCGCACCGCCCCGATGATCGCGACGACTGCGACCATGGTCGAAACCATCGTCGCGACATAGGCGCCTAACTCCGCGCGACGAAGTCGCCGCTCAAACTTCGAAAACAACAGAGGCTTGAGAGCCCGCTCGGTCGCACCTTCCAGGGCAGGCTCGGCGATCATTGGCCCTACTCCGCCGCCACCTGCGGGGTTTTTACTGCATGGATGCCCTTGGCGGCGCGATAGCGGTCGATCCGGGCTTCGATCTCGTGGCGGAAGTGGCGGATCAGGCCCTGCACCGGCCAAGCCGCGGCGTCGCCCAGGGCGCATATCGTGTGGCCCTCGACTTGGCCCGCGACATCCAAGAGCAGGTCGATTTCGCGGTGCTCGGCCTCACCCACCGCCATCCGTTCCAGCACGCGCCACATCCAGCCCGTGCCTTCCCGGCAGGGCGTGCATTGGCCGCAGCTCTCATGTTTGTAGAAATAGGAGATCCGGGCGATCGCTTTGACGACGTCTGCGCTCTGATCCATGACAATGACGGCGGCGGTGCCGAGGCCTGATTTCACCTCACGCAGGGCGTCGAAATCCATCAGGACCGTTTCACAGATATCCGCCGGCAACAGCGGCACGGACGATCCGCCGGGGATCACCGCCTTGAGGTTGCCCCAACCGCCGCGGACCCCCCCGCAATGCACCTCGATCAGCTCCTTGAGCGGGATGCTCATGGCCTCTTCGATGTTGCAGGGCCGGTTCACATGGCCGGACACGCAGTAGACCTTCGTCCCGGTGTTGTTCGCACGGCCGAACGAGGCGAACCACTTCGCGCCGCGGCGCAGGATCGTGGGCACCACCGCGATCGATTCGACGTTGTTCACGGTGGTGGGGCAGCCATAGAGCCCCGCGTTTGCGGGGAAAGGCGGCTTCAGGCGCGGCTGGCCTTTTTTGCCCTCAAGACTTTCCAAAAGGGCCGTTTCTTCCCCGCAAATGTAGGCGCCGGCGCCGTGGTGAACGTAAAGGTCGAAATCCCAGCCATGGACGTTGTTCTTGCCGATCAGCTTGGCCTCGTAAGCCTCCTTGATCGCGGCCTCGAGGATCTCGCGCTCCCAGACATATTCGCCGCGGATGTAGATGTAGGCCGCATGCGCCTGCATGCAGAACGAGGCGATCAGGCAACCTTCGATCAACAGATGCGGGTCATGCCGCATCATATCGCGGTCTTTGCAGGTGCCAGGCTCTGATTCGTCGGCGTTCACAACGAGGTAATGAGGCCGGTCCTTCACCTCTTTCGGCATGAAGGACCACTTGAGGCCTGTGGGGAACCCCGCTCCGCCCCGGCCCCGGAGCCCCGAATCCTTGACCTGCTGGATGATCCAGTCGCGGCCGCAATCGATCATGTCTTTCGTCGCGTTCCACGCCCCGCGCTTCTTCGCGGCCTCCAAGCGCCAGTCCTGGGCGCCATAGAGATTGAGAAAGATGCGATCCTTGTCCCCGAGCATGTCCGTTACCTATCGTCTCGACGTCCGCACTTAGCCTGCGCTCCGCAGGCCTTTCAATCCGGCAATGCCGAACGCGACGCCAAGCGCCGCCAAAATAACGACAACGCCAATTTCCCACCCTTTGAGCGATTGCCCGACAAAAGCGGGCATCGCAAAAACGGCCGCGTTGCCGAACAGCACCAGGGCCAAAATCGCCTGCAGCAGCGGCTTGCGGGTCGGCCTTTGGCTCATCGCGGCTTAGGCCTTGCCACCATGATAATCCGCACCAGAAACCACAAAGAGCCCATGGTCGGAATCAGCACCTGCGGCTGCGTGAACGCGAACCCGCGGGAGATGGTCATGTACGCCGCCGCGCCCGCCATGCCAAAAAAGGCGAGCCCATAGATCACCAAAACGGCGGCCTTCGCCCCCTGTCCGCCGCCAGGTGAAATCGCCGGATCGGTGGGGAGCCGAGGCTTCGCCACCCAAGAGGGGCGCTGCGGGTCCTCGCTCACTTGCCCTGCTCCCGTTTGGCGCGGGCGATCAGCATGAACAGGGCCACCACGCCCACGCCGGCGGCCGCCAAGCCGTAACCTGGCTGGTTCAGCGCGGTGCTCAACACCGCGCCGGCAGCGATGATGACCAAGATGACAGCCCCGCCGATGGCGAGGCGTTGGTTGGGCGCTGACCTGGGGTTGCGTTCGGGATCGGCCATCAGCCGCCGCTCCGCGGCTTGTTCGGCAGGGTGATGGCCTGCGCGAGAGACCCGTCATAAAGCGTACGATCGGTCAGGACGGCCGTGCCCCCTTCGGGGGCGCTGGCCTGGCGGCCCACGGCCGAGCCGGGCTTTACGGTCTCGCCCCGGGCGAGCTTATCGATCAGTTCTTCCAGGTCCTGGACGGTCAGGTCCTCGTGGTAATAATCGTGGATGGCGACCACCGGCGCGTTCACGCAGGCGCCGAGGCACTCCATCTCTTCCCAGCTGAACAACCCATCCGGCGTCACCTGGAAGGCAGGCCCGATACGCCGCTTACACACGGCTTTGAGCTCTTCGGCGCCCCGCAGCATGCACGGCGTCGTCCCGCAGACTTGGAGGTGGTATTTGCCCACCGGGTGCAGTTGGAACATCGTGTAGAAGGTCGCGACCTCCAGTACCCGGATCACCGGCATGGAGAGCATCTCCGCGATCGCCCGGATCGCGGGCTCCGACACCCAGCCCTCCTGCTTCTGGACGAGCCAAAGCAGCGGGATCACCGCCGACTGCGAGCGGCTCTCGGGGTACTTCGCGATCCACCAGCGGGCTTTCTCCAGCGTCTCGGCGCTGAAAGCGAAGCTGGGCGGTTGATTGGCGGCCAGGCGACGAACGCTCATGGGGGCGAGGGGCTCCGAGCTTGGAAAGACGTGCGTTTCCTGCATGGGTGCGCGGGGAATGTCTAGGGGCGCGGGCGCCGGCGACGTGTGGGGCCCAAGACCACGCGGCGCATTCCCTTACATGCATGCGGGACCTCCCAAGAAGGCCGCATCGCAGCGCCGCCCACCATTCCCCCGATTTGAGGACAGCCGACACCATGATCACCGAAGACGACTTCGCCATCCGCAGCGCTTAGACCCGGATGATCGCCGCCTCGGGGGACGCTCCGAGCCTGCACTCCCTCGCCCGCAAAGTAGGCAAGACCGCGGAAGAAACCCAAGCCGGACTTCGTCGCCTCCAAGAGGGCCACGCGCTCCTTCTGCATCCCAATCGAACACGGCCCTGGGTGGTTCACCTCTTCGCGCTTTCGCCAGGATCGTGTTGGGTTCAGACGCAGCATCTCGGCTATTGGGCCAATTGCCTCTATTGCGGCTTTGGCATCGCGGCGGCTCTTCGCTGCGACGCTGTGATTACCACCCGAACAGGCAACGAGGCCGAAGCCGTCACCTATAGCATCGCAGATGCAATCCCCCCCGCACACCAGCGCCATCTTTCATTTGTCCACCCCCGTCGCGGCATGGTGGGACTACGTTATTCACGCCTGCGCCTCTTTTCAGACTTTCCATGCAGAAGCCGAAGCGGACGCCGAGTGTGAAAGGCATGCCTTGCCGAAGGGCGCTGTGATGATGATTTGCCGGCTGCGGGGGTTCGCACGGGAGCAGTATGGAGTGTACCTTGCAACTCCGTGGCGAAAACGACCAGTGGATGAAGCCCGCACGCTGTTTGCACGGCATGGGCTCACATCTTCATTTTGGGCGATCTAAAGCGCGCCGCCCTCACCGCACAAAATCCACACGCGCGATTTTGCCGTCCCGGAAGCTGTAGATCGCCAGCACCTCAAACGGCGCCGCATCCGGGCTGCGCCAGACGCGTTCGTGGTCGATGACCTTTTCCCCGATCACAGAGCGCGTCAGGGCTTCCGCACGGTTCTGCGGGTATTGCGCAAAAAGCCCCGCATAGCGCTCCCGATAGGCTTCGATGCCACGCAGGTTCGGCTCTTCGCCCACGTTCGCCACCACGACGTCATCGGCGAAGCAGGCGCAATGAGCGTCCAGGTCCTGGGCGTTATAGGCGTCAAGCTGGGCTGCAGTGAGGGCGAGGCGATCAGTCATGGTTTCGGTTCCGAAGCAGGGATTTGAAGCCGGCCATCGTCGCCAATCGGCCAGAACGGGTTATAGGCCACCTCCCAGGCGTTGCCCTCAGGATCGGCGAAATAGCCCATATAGCCGCCCCAGAAGGCCTTGTGCGGCGGCGTCGTGATCCACGCCCCTGCTTCGCCGAGGCGGGCGAAAATGGCGTCCACCTCTTCCGCAGAGCGCGCGTTATAGGCGAGCGCAAAGCCCTTGAAGTCCTTATGCTCCGGCCCCAAGGGCTGGCCTGCGTCTTCAGCCAGCTTCTCTCGCTCCCAAAGGCCCAACACGATCCCGCCGAGGTTGAAAAAGCTGATGCCCGGCGCGTCCATGCGCTTAAAGCCCAACACCTCGGTGTAAAACCGCGTCAGGGCGGCCCGGTCCTTGACGCCGAGGGTCAGCACGCTGAAGCGTTGTTCGGGAAAAACCGGGGTCATAGCTCTGCCTTCTTCTCAGGGGCGTCGATCCGAACGAGCGTCTGTTCGGCCCGCCCGATCTGCCAGCGCAGGATCGCCCGCCTGTAGGCGCGGATGAAGCATCCGAAGAACGGCGCTCTGGCCAGAAGCCCGCTCCGGACGATGATCAGTGAGGCAAACGCCGGCAACAGCGCGAAGGATGCCTCCGGCGACGGGGCGCGAACGTTCATAACGGCGATCCGGAACGGCACAAGGACGGATACGATCAAGGCGCCGAGCACGAGGCCCTGCCTGCAGGCCCACGCCCGCCCGCCCGACCAAAGGATTGGGCGCCATGTGCTCGGGCTTGAACAGGAAGGTGACGCCGACCGCGATCAGCATCAGCAAGGCGGCGACGCCCAGTTCGATCCAGAGGAGCAAAGCGCGCCCTTACCTCCTGGCGATCAGCGGTCGATTTCGCCGAACACGATGTCGAGTGAACCCAGGACCGCCGAGACGTCCGCCAGCATATGGCCGCGGCAGAGATAATCCAACGACGCCAAATGTGGAAATCCGGGCGCCCGGATCTTGCAGCGATAGGGCCGGTTCGTGCCGTCCGCGACCAGATAGACGCCGAACTCGCCCTTCGGCGCTTCGACCGCGGCGTAGGCCTCGCCGGCCGGCACGTGGTAGCCTTCAGTGTAGAGCTTGAAGTGATGGATAAGCGCTTCCATCGACTGCTTCATCTCGCCCCGGCGAGGCGGGGCGACCTTGGAGCGTTCCGGGAGCACCAAGCCGTCCGCTTTGCGCAGCAGAGCCACGCACTGCTTCATGATCTTGGCGCTCTCCCGCATTTCTTCCACCCGGCAGAGATAGCGGTCGTAGCAGTCCCCGTTCTTGCCGACGGGGATTTTGAAATCGAGCTCGCTGTAGATCTCATAAGGCTGCGCTCGGCGCAGATCCCACGCCATCCCTGAGCCCCGGACCATGACACCGGAATAGCCCCAATCCAGCGCGTCCTGGGCGCTGACCACGCCGATATCGACGTTGCGCTGTTTGAAAATGCGGTTGTCGGTGAGGAGGCCCTCGATGTCGTCGAGCGCCTTCGGGAAGGGATCGCACCAGGCATCGATATCGTCGATGAGCTTTTCGGGTAGGTCCTGGTGAACCCCGCCACAGCGGAAATACGCCGCGTGCATCCGTGACCCGGACGCCCGCTCGTAAAACACCATGAGTTTTTCGCGCTCCTCAAAGCCCCAGAGCGGCGGGGTAAGAGCCCCCACGTCCATGGCCTGAGTGGTCACGTTCAACAGGTGCGACAGGATCCGGCCGATCTCGGAGAAGAGCACTCGGATGATCTGCGCCCGGCGGGGGACCTCAAGACCCAGAAGCTTTTCCTGCACGAGGCAGAAGGCGTGCTCCTGGTTCATCGGAGCGACGTAATCGAGCCGGTCGAAATACGGCATCGCCTGCAGGTAGGTCTTGTATTCGATCAGCTTTTCGGTGCCACGGTGAAGCAGGCCCACGTGCGGATCGACCCGCTCCACGATTTCCCCGTCAAGTTCCAGCACGAGGCGCAGCACCCCGTGCGCGGCCGGGTGCTGGGGGCCGAAATTGATCGTAAAGGTGCGCTTTTCGTCACCGGGAAAGGGGGCCGGAGCGGAGGTCAGGTCGTCAGCCATCGGCTCGGCCCTTCGTGGCTTTTTCATCGCCCGGGATCACGGTCTGCATGCCTTCCCAGGGGCTTAAGAAATCGAAATTGCGATAGGCCGCGGTAAGCTTCACCGGCTCGTAAACCACCCGCTCCTGCTCGGGGTCGTAGCGAACCTCGACATAGCCCGTGAGCGGGAATTCCTTGCGCAAGGGGTAGCCCTCAAAGCCGTAATCGGTCAGCAGGCGACGCAGGTCCGGATGGCCTGAAAACAGGACACCGTACATGTCAAAGGCTTCCCGCTCATACCAGTCAGCCACCGGGAAGACCCCGGCGACTGATGGCACGGGCGTCACGTCGTCGGCCTGCACCTTCACCCGGATGCGCTGGTTTTTGCGCATCGACAACAGGTGATAGACGACATCAAACCGCTTCGGCCGCGCCGGATAATCGACCCCGCAGATATCGATCAGCGTGGTGAATAGGCAGCGCGGGTCATCCCGCAGAAACGTCAGCAGCGGAACGATGGTCTCCGCAGGGGCCGTCACCGTCAGTTCGTCCAGCGCCACCGCGTAGCCTGCGACGAAACCCGTGGCGCCCCCTGCGATATGGGCTGCCAGATCAGTTAAAGGCGAAGGCGCAACAGGGGTGTCGCTCATCGTTCGATGTTCCCTTCCCGGCGGATTTTCCGCTGCAGCTGCAGGACGCCGTACACCAGCGCTTCCGCGGTCGGCGGGCAGCCGGGGATATAGATGTCAACGGGAACCACCCGGTCGCAGCCCCGAACCACCGCATAGCTATAGTGGTAATAGCCGCCGCCATTGGCGCAGCTGCCCATGGAGATGACGTAGCGCGGCTCTGGCATCTGGTCGTAAACCTTGCGCAGCGCCGGAGCCATTTTATTGGTGAGCGTGCCGGCCACGATCATGACGTCGGATTGGCGCGGGCTGGCCCGGGGCGCAAAGCCGAAGCGCTCCAAGTCATACCGCGGCATGGCGGCCTGCATCATCTCGACCGCGCAGCAGGCGAGCCCGAAGGTCATCCACATCAGGCTGCCCGTCCGGGCCCAGGTGATGAGGTCATCCGCCGCCGCGACCAGAAAGCCTTTGTCGGCCAATTGGTTGGAAAGCCCCGTGAAGAACGGATCGTCCTCCCGGACCGGATAGCCCCCCTCAACGCCGGCCCGCGCCGCGCTCAGCGCAGGAACTGCGTCCTTCGCCATGATGCCTGCTCCTCACTCATTCCCACTCGAGGGCGCCTTTGCGCCACTCGTAAATAAAGCCGATCGTCAAAACGCCCAGGAAGCCCATCATCGACCAGAAGGCGAAGATGTTCCCTTCGTTGATCTCGAAAATCCAAGGAAACAGGAACGCCACTTCCAGGTCGAAGATGATGAAGAGGATCGACACGAGGTAGAACCGCACGTCGAACTTCATTCGGGCGTCGTCGAAGGCGTTAAATCCGCACTCGTAGGCGGACACTTTTTCCTTGTTGGCGTCCTTGGGCGCGAGCACCCAGGCGGCGAGCATGAAGGCCCCGCCGATCACCGTGGCCAGCGCCAACAGGATCAGAACCGGCAGATACTCCAACCACAGTCCGGACAGTTCCACGGGACAACCCTTCGCCAAACCAAGGGCGCAAGCCACCGCCCCTTGGGCCGCTGCCTTGACGCTCGCGCACGCTTAAACCTGCCCGCAGCGCCAAGCAACCGGTCAACTGAGGCGTTTGCGCCGTGCCGCAATCCGTCTCATGGTGTAGGCCGCATATGGAGACGGTGAGCGGTGAGCGCCAGCACGGATATTCACTTAACAAAGGCCGGGGCGGTCATTTTTCTCACCTTGAACAGGCCTGCGAAAAAGAACGCCCTCACTCTGGCCATGTGGGACGCCATTCCTGAGCTGTTGGCGCAGGCAGTCCAGATGCAGGGCGCTCGCGCGCTGGTGGTCCGGGGCGAGGGCGGCGTTTTCGCCGCCGGCGCCGACATCGCCGAGTTCGAAACCACCTACGCCACCGCCGAAGCCGCCCTGGCGAATCACATGCGCATCCAAGCGGCGATGACCGCCCTTGAGAGCTTCCCCCTCCCCACCCTCGCGATGATCGAGGGCGCCTGCGTCGGCGGCGGCTGCGGGCTCGCGCTCTGCTGCGACCTGCGCTTTGCCGCCTCGACCGCCCGGTTTGGGATCACGCCCGCCAAGCTCGGCTTGGTCTATGGCGTCGGCGACACCCGCCGGCTCGTCCAGGCTGTGGGTCTCTCGGCGGCCAAGGACATCCTGTTCTCCGGACGTCTGATGGACGCCGCTGAGGCCCACCGGCTGGGCCTTGTCGACCGGGTCGTGTCGGCCGAGGCCCTGGCGGGGGAAACGCAAGCCTATGTCGACGCCCTCGCCCATGCCTCGTCCTTTTCCGCCAAGGCCACAAAGGCGATCGTGGCGCGCCTGCGGGAAGGCCAGACCGAAGACGACGACGCCTCTCGCGCCCTCTTCGCCTCAGCCTTTTCCGGGGGGGACTTTCAGGAGGGCTTCGCCGCTTTTCAACAGAAGCGCAGCCCTCGTTTCGAATAGAGTCTTTTTCGATTAGGCCCAAAGGACCTCGCCCATGATCCCCTCAGGCGCTCTCAGCGGCGTGCGCGTGCTGGACCTGTCCCGCGTGCTCGCCGGCCCCTGGGCCACCCAGATCCTGGGGGATTTGGGCGCCGAGGTCATCAAGGTGGAAAAGCCCGGCGTCGGCGACGACACCCGCGCCTGGGGGCCCCCTTTCACCCAGAGCGGCGACGCCGCCTATTTCCTCGCCGCCAACCGCAACAAGCGCTCCATCGCGGTGGACTTCACCAAGCCGGAAGGCGCGGACCTGATCCGGCGCTTGGCGAAAGACAGCGCCATCGTGGTGGAGAACTTCAAGACCGGCGGCCTTGCCAAATATGGCCTTGATTATGAAAGCCTTCGCGCGGTCAACCCGGCCCTGGTCTATTGCTCGGTGACGGGCTTTGGCCAAGAGGGGCCTTACGCGGCGCGGGCGGGCTATGACTACCTGATCCAGGCCATGGGCGGCTTGATGTCCATCACCGGCCAACCGGACGGCGCGCCGGGCGCTGAACCCATGAAGGTCGGCGTGGCCGTCGCGGACCTCTTCACCGGCATGTATGCGGTGGCAGGCATCCTCGCGGCCCTGCGCCACGCCGAACGCACCGGCCAGGGCCAACAGCTGGACGTCAGCCTTCTGGACTGCCAGCTCGCCATGCTCGCCAACCAGGCCATGAACTATTTCGTTGGCGGCCAAGCCCCCGGCCGCCTCGGCAACGCCCACCCCAACATCGCCCCCTATCAGGTCTTCGCCACCGCCGACGGCTTTCTGGTCCTCGCCGTCGGCAATGACGGCCAATTCAAAAGCTTCTGCACCGCCGCCGGCGCCCCAGACCTCGCCGCTGACGAGCGATTCTCAAGCAACAAGGCCCGGGTGGCGAATCGCGCCGCTCTGGTTCCACTGGTCGCAGCGCTCATGGCGCGCCATACCACCGCCGCCTGGATCGCGATCCTTGAGGAAGCGGGCGTGCCCTGCGGCCCGATCAACACCATCGATCAGGCCTTCGCCGACCCGCATGTGCAGGCCCGTGGCGCCGCCGAACCCGTGACCCGCTCCGACGGCGAGCGCGTCACGCTGGTGAAAAGCCCCCTGCGTCTGTCTGAAACCCCGCCCGAGCCGCTTCTGGCCCCGCCGCTGCTGGGGGCGGACACCGAAAGCGTCTTGAAGGAGAGCCTGGGCGCCCGCGCTGAAGACATCGCCCAATGGCGCGCAAACGGCGTCGTCGGCTGACGGCGCAATCCGTCAAACCCGCTGCAGCTCTTGATTCTAAAAGCTGTTTAGCCGCTCTCGCGGCGCTGCCGCCGTCCGCGCCATGCTTGGTCGATCAAGCGCCTTGCCTCGCGGTTGCGCCGGGCCTGCGCCCAGGCCTGGACGCCGAAGGCTTTCGCCTCCGCCACGGTCAAAGCGTCGTCGATCCAATCAAGCCGCCGCCGCAGCCGCGCCGCGTGGGCTTCGGGATCGTCGCACAGGGACAAAAGCCGCTGCAGCGCCTGAAAAGCATCGGTCACGCGCTGATTAAGGCGCGTGGGATCGGGTTCAGCCTTCACCGGTGGCGGAGTGGCGGCGGCCCGCTTTTCCAAGCGAAGAACAACTGCCGGCGGATTGCGCCAGGCGTCTTCGGAGGTCGTGAGGCGCAGGCCGCCCAAACGACTGGCACCCGGCGGCTCATATGGCTTCCACCCGGGCGGACTGTCCGTTTCGTCCTCAGGCCACAGCGACCGCGCCAGCGCGAACAAAAGCAAAAGCGCCGCCGCCTTGGCTTCCCGCACGGCCCTGAGAAACGCCTTCGGCTGCCCCGTCACGCCGGCCGCGATCAACCCCAGCAGGGCGCTGCGCAAGGCTTTCCAGTCATTGAAGGTCGGCGCAGGAGACATGCGCCCAGTGTGAGGGGAAGTCTAAAGCCGGTCGGATACATCGCCGACGCTAGGCCGCGGTCCCACCGCTTAAAATCCCTGGCGCGAGTGACGGGGCTCGAACCCGCGACCTTCGGCGTGACAGGCCGACACTCTAACCAACTGAGCTACACCCGCGCATCAGGGAGCAGTGCGGATACGCCACCCCCGCCCCCCGGTCAAGAGACAGAAATGGTGAACAGGCGCCCCTTTCCCCAGGCTCGCGCCTCCGCTACACCCCAGCCTCCCAATCGGGCGGTTAGCTCAGCGGTAGAGCGGCAGTTTTACACACTGCGGGTCGGGGGTTCGATCCCCTCACCGCCCACCATCAAAGCCCTGCCGAACAAGGGGGCGGCGTTCATGGCCCACAAGGCGACCCTTGAAGACCTGGTCGGTTTGATCGCCCAAGGCCCGCCGGGGCGGCGGGTTCAGGTTCCTTCCGGATTGGTCGCTTCGACCGCCCTTTATGAGGCTCTTAAAGCTGATCCGCAGGCCTGCGAGGGCGCGGTTTTCACCGGGCTTTTTATTCCGGGCGTCAACGAGAAGGACTACTCAGCCCTCCATCCCGGCGCCCGGATGCAGACCCCGCTTTTGAGCGCTGGCCTGCGATCAGGCTTCGAGGCCGGTCGAATCGACCCCTTTCCCAACAGCTATCGCCGCCTGTTTGAGGCGCTTGAGGCCCCCGGCGCGACCGCGGTGCGCGTGGCGGTGGTCGCCCCCTTAGGCAAAGGCCGCTATAGCTTTGGCGTCGCCGCCGACGCCGGCCCCGCCGCCCTCGCTGCAAATATCCCTGTCGCCCTGGTGAACGAAACGCTCCCCGCGCCCACAGCTGCGGATCACTCCGTCATTGTCGATGAAGACGCGTTCCACGCGCTGATTCCTGTCTCTGAACCCATCGGATGGCTGCCTCCGGATGCGCCGCTGAAAGGCCCCCTGGCCGCGGTCGCGGCGAACGCCGCCGGCCTGATCGAGGACGGAGACTGCCTGCAGTTCGGCATCGGCAAGCTTCCGGGACAAATCCTGGCGAGCCTGAAGGACCTGCGCGCGTTGCGCGTCCATTCCGGGCTCTATCATGACGCCTTGGCCGACCTGCTGGATGCTGGCGCGCTCGATGCGTCCGCCCTGACGGCGGGCGTGGTCCTTGGCGGCGAATCCCTTGCGCAGCGCCTGATCGCGGCGGGGGCCAAGTTCCGGGCGGTCCGCGACACCCATGACCCAAATGCCATTGCGCGCCTGCCCCGCTTCACGGCGCTGAACAGCGCCCTGCAGGTCGACCTTTTCGGCCAGATCAACGCCGAGTTCATCGGCGATCGCCTTGTCTCGGGACCCGGCGGCCTGCCGGACTTCGCCCAGGGCGCGCAGCTTTCCAAAGGCGGACGCCTCATCATCGCCCTTCCCGCAACCGCCGGCGCTGAAAGCCGCATCGTGCCCCGGCTGACCTCACCCTGGGCGACCCTGCCGAGGGGCTTTGCCCACCTGATCGTCACCGAAAACGGCGTGGCTGATCTGCGGGGCCTTTCGCTGGACGGCGCAGCGCAGGCGCTGATCGCCATCGCCGATCCGGCCCACCAAGAGGGCCTCGCCAAAGAATGGGCGACCTTGCGGCGCGCCCTGTGACCCAGTTCTGATCGTTTGAGTTGATCCTTCGGGGCGAAGCGTTAAGACCTTGGCCGACTCTTATCGACTATCGATTAAGCCTGGGGAGGTCGCCGATGCGCGCCGCTTTGATTCTAGGAGTAAGTCTGATGGCGCTAGCCGCCCCTCTCGCCGCCTGCACCACCAGCAGCGCGACCGATCCCGCCGCGGTGACCGCCGAGCGCCGGGCGCCGAACCCGTTCTTCCAGGATTGGGGCTCCCAGCCTTTCGGCGCGCCCCCCTTCGACCAAATCCGCACCGAACACTACCTGCCGGCCTTTGAGCAGGCGGTCGCCGACCACACCGCCGAAGTGCAGGCCATCGCCAACAACAGCGCCGCGCCCACGTTCTCCAACACGGCGGAGGCGATGGAGAAGTCCGGCGCCCTTCTGCGCCGCGTGGCGGGCGTGTTCTATAACCTCTCCGGCACTGACGGCGACGAAGCCATGCAAGCGGTGGAGCGCGAGGTGGCCCCGATGATGGCGCGCCACCAGAGCGCGATCTACCTCAACACCGATCTCTACGCCCGCTTCGACGCCCTCTATCAGAACCGCGCCAATCTGGGCCTGAACGACGAACAGCAGCGGCTTTTGTCGCTTTATCACCAGGCGTTCAGCCGGGCGGGCGCAGCCCTTCCCGAGGAAGCCCGCAACCGTCTCGCCGCGATCAGCGAAGAGCTGGCGACCCTCTCCACCGAGTTCTCTCAGAACCAGCTCGCCGATACCGCCGCCTGGACCTTGACCTTGAACCGGGAAGAGGAGCTCGCAGGACTGTCCGAGGGCCTGCGCGCCGCCGCCCTCGCCACCGGTGAGCAGCTGGGCCGGCCGGGGGAGCACGTCATCACTCTGCAACGCTCCAGCATTGAACCGTTCCTGACCTTCTCCTCCAACCGCGCCCTGCGCGAACAGGCCTTCCGCGCCTGGGCCGCCCGCGGCGAAAACGGCAACGCGTTCGACAACCGGGCCACCATCAACCGGATGCTCACCCTGCGGCGCGAATACGCCAACCTCTTGGGCTTCCCCACCTACGCCCATTATGAGCTCGACGACCGCATGGCGCAGTCGCCGGAACGGGCGGTGGCGCTGCTGGATCGGGTGTGGCCGCACGCCCGCGGCGCCGCGATGCGCGAGCGCGATATGCTGCAACAGCAGATCGCCGCGGAAGGCGGCTCGTTTGAGCTTGAGGCCTGGGATTGGCGCTATTACGCCGAGCGCGTGCGCTCCGCCCAATACGACCTGAACGAGGCGGAGATCCGTCCCTATCTCGTGCTGGACAACATGATCGCCGGCATGTTCGACACCGCCAACCGGCTGTTCGGGCTGACCTTTGAGCCCACGACCCAGGTGCCGATGTATCACCCCGACGTCCGCGCCTACATCGTCCGAGACCGGGCGGGCGAGCTGGTCGGGCTTTACTATTTTGACCCCTTCGCCCGGCCCACCAAGCAGAGCGGCGCCTGGATGAACTCCTTCCGGGAACAGGAGCGCCTCGACGGGGACGTCACCCCCGTGATCGTCAACGTGATGAACCTGTCGCCCACGGCGCCCGGCGAGCCCGTGCTGATGAGCTGGGATGACGCCGACACCCTCTTCCACGAGTTCGGCCACGCCCTTCATGGCCTGCTGTCGGACGTGAATTACCGCTACCTCGCCGGCACCAGCGTGCAGCGCGACTACGTGGAGTTCCCCTCCCAGATCCTGGAGTTCTATTTCGCCTCCGACGACAACCTGAACCGGTTCGCCCGGCACTATGAAACCGGCGAGCCCATGCCGGCCGAGCTGATCGCCCGTATCCGGGCGGCGGCGAACTTCAATCAGGGCTTCTCCACCGTCGAATACATGGCCTCGGCCTTCATCGACATGGACCTGCACCTCGCTGACCCGACCGGCCTCGATGTGGCGGCCACGGAAGCCGCGACCCTGGTGCGCCTCGGGATGCCCGATGAGATCATCGCCCGCCACCGCCCCACCCACTTCGGCCACATCTTCGCCGGCGGCTACGCCGCGGGCTACTACGGTTACATGTGGGCGGACGTGCTGAGCGCTGACGCCTTCGAGGCCTTCACCGAAACCGGCGACATCTGGGACCGCGCCACCGCCGGTCGCTTGACGCAGTATGTCTTCGCCGCCGGCAACCGCCGCGATCCGGCCGAAGCCTACCGCCTCTTCCGCGGTCGCGACGCGAACGTGTCGGCTCTGATGCGGGACCGCGGCTTCGCCGAGTAACCGCAAGCAGCGAACCTAAAAAGGCGCGCCCTCCCCTGCCATCAGGGGAGGGCGTTGTCTTTTGGGCTCAAAGCCGCAAAAGGGACTCAGGCGCCGGACCGCAGCGCCGTGATCGTCCGGCCGGGGCCGATCTGCTCCACATCGGTCTTAAGGTGGATCAGGGACGGCCGCCCAGAGGCCCGCGCCGCCGCCAGCGCCGACGGGAATTCGGCGGTTTCATCGACCTTCACCGCGAAGAAGCCGCAGGCTTGCGCCAGCGCGGCGAAATCCGGATTGGCGAGGTCGGTCGCCATCACCCGGCCAGGGAAATGCCGCTCCTGGTGCATCCGGATGGTGCCGTAGCTGCCGTTGTCGATCACCAGCACGATAATCGCCGCGCCGTATTGAGCAGCGGTCGCCAATTCCTGCACGATCATCATCAGGCAGCCGTCGCCGGCGGCGCACACCACCGTCCGGTCAGGATGCTCGAGCTTAGCCGCGATGGAGGCCGGAAGGCCGTACCCCATGGCCCCGCTGGTCGGCGCCAGTTGGGTCCGAAAGGCCCGGTGGCGATAGAAGCGATGCAGCCAAGCGGCGTAATTGCCCGCCCCGTTGGTGATGATCGAATCCGCCGGCAGCGCCTCAGCCAGATGGGCGTACACCTCCGCCAGATTGACCCGCCCCTGATCCGGCAGCGGCCGGGTGAAGGCCTCATAGTCGCTCCGCGCGTCCTCCCGCCAAGCCGCCCAGCGGGCGCCGTCCACGCAGAGCCCGGCCAAAGCGCCCACAGCGCTCGGCATATCCGCTGCCGCCGACAAGGCGTTCGGCCACACCCGGCCCAATTCCTCGGGGTCCGGGTGGATATGAACGAGCTTCGCCCGCGCCTCTTCCCGGGTGAACAAGGTGTAGGCTTGGCTTGGGTTTTCCCCCAACCGCGCGCCCAACGCGATGACGAGATCAGCCTCTTTCACCCGCGCAATCAGCTTCGGGTTCGGCCCAAGGCCCAGATCGCCGACAAAGCAGGGATGGTCGTTGTTCAGAAGGTGCTTGCGGCGGAACGAGCACACCGTGGGAAGGCTTGCAGCGCTTACAAAGCCTTCCAGAGCCTGAACCGCGCCTTCATCCCAACCGGAACCGCCCAGAACCAGAAGGGGCTTCTGCGCCGCTTGCAGGCGCTCGCCGAGAGCCTCAACGAAAGCCGGCGTCAACCCGCCCCGGGGCGGGCGCGCTTTCGCCGGCGCAGGGCCCAAGGCAGGCTGATCGAGAATGTCTTCCGGCAGCGCCATGACGACCGGCCCCTGGCGCCCGCTCAACGCGGTGGCGAAGGCGCGCTCCACCAGCTCCGAGACCCGATCCGGGCGCTCAAGCTCGGTCGCCCATTTCGCCAAAGGTCCGAAGAAGGCGCGGTAATCCACCTCCTGGAAGGCCTCGCGCTCTTTATCCGCCGCCGCCACCTGACCGATGAACAGGATCATCGGCGTGGAATCCTGGCGCGCGGTGTGAACCCCGATGCTGGCGTGGGTGGCGCCCGGTCCGCGGGTGACGAAGCACACCCCCGGCTCCCCTGTGAGCTTTCCATGGGCCTCCGCCATGTTCGCGGCGCCCGCTTCGTGGCGGCAGACGATCACCTCAATGGCGCCCTGCGTGGCATAGAGGGCGTCCAGCACGCTTAGATAGCTCTCCCCCGGCACGCAGAACACGCGCCTCACCCCTTGCGCCAAAAGCGCGGCCACCAAGGCCCCAGCAACAGATTGGGGGGCGACGATCTGATGGGCGGGGGTCTCAGCCATAGCGGATCTTCTCAGGGCAAAAGCAGGGTCTTCGGGAGCCCTCCCTAGCCCATTCGCGTTCTTAGACCAATCCGCACGACCCATGTCGCCATGCGCGCCATCGCCGAGCGCCAAAGCGAAAGTTCGCGCATGGAGAGAATCTCATTTTTTATTCTATATGATATAGGATATGTAGGGCGCCCGCGGGGGTTGTCCCCGCCCAAGTGAGGAGAACCTCATGCGTAAAGCCTTTTTCGTCGTTTGCTCGGCGCTGATCGCCCTGGCCTCCCCGGCCCTGGCCCAACCCCTGGAACGCGGCGCCTTCGCCGGCAGCATCAACCTCGGCGCTGACTTCCCCGTCGGCGGCGACGTCCACGGCGGCGCCATCGCCCCGATCGCCAATCTCGGCCCCCTGAACCCGGCCCTGGCCGGCGTGTCCGCCGAGCTGCGCATCCAGTCCCGCAGCTTCGATGACATCTACGGCGAAGCCAACACCTTCGGCCTCGAAGGCGCTTACGGCCTCGGGAGCAACCGCGAGCTGTTCGTCGCCGTCGGCCGCACGCAAGCCGATGAAGCCCGCGTGCAAGTGGGCGGCGCCTTTGTGCCGGCCCTGAGCGCGACCCTGCCGGTGTTCGGCCAGTTTGGCGAGTTCACCTCGACCAGCGTCGAAGCGGGCCTGCGCCAGTATTTCGGCGGTGAGGGCGCTCTGCAGCCCTACGTCGCCGGGCGTGTGGGCGCGGCCTTCACCGACGAAATCCGCGCGACCTTCACCATTCCGGCCGCCTCTATCGCGATCAACAATGTCGCCTTCTACGACGACAGCACGACCTTCGTGATCGGCGCGGACATCGGCGTCTCCTACGCCGTGACCGAGCGCTTCTCCATCGGCGCTGAAACCGGCGTGCGCTACACCACGGGCCTGGAAGACAACGACACCGCCATCGGCGGCCTGGGCCTTGCCCGGATCAACGACGAGGGCGAGCGCCTGTCGATCCCGGTCCTCGTGCGGGCCCGGATCGCGTTTTGATCTAGGTTTCCATGCGTTGGAAAGCGTTGAGACGTTAATTTGTTCGGCGGCGGCGTTGAAGTCGCCGCCGAACACACTCTATGGTGGCGCCTCTTGGGGGTGTGTTGATGGGGCGCGAATGGCTGTTCGTCCCCGCGCCCGCCTCGCCACGCAGTGCATGGAGCGCCGCCCTACGCCGCCGCGCGCGGTGGACCCGGCGCCGAAAGAGAGGTCGCATGCCCCGTCCCCTTGGTCGTCGCAATCCCGACTACGAAGAAAAGCGCGAGCGGCTGGCGCAGGACCTGGCGGACTTCGTTCTGAAATCAGAGCTCAAGCGCACCAGCTTCCGCCAGTTGGCCCACGCCGGCGCCGTGGCGGAGCCCACCTTGCGCCACTATTTCGGTGACCGCGAAGGGGTCGCCGCTGAACTTCTGCGCGTGCTGGCCGACCGCGCCGCCCCCTTCATCAACGCGGTGGCTGAGCCCGGTCCCGATCTGGAAAGCGCCGTGAAGGGCTATGTCGCCGCCTCCCAGGCTGGTGTGGCGCACGGCGGCTTCGCCCGGGCCCACATGTTTGGCTTGTTGGAGGGGGTTGCCGATGAATCCGTCGGCCAGGCCTATCTGACCCAGTTGCTGGAGCCGTCGCTGTCAGCCTTGGAAAAGCGCCTTGCCGCCCATCTCGACGGCACGGCGAGCCCGGTGGAATTGCGGGCCGCGGCCCTGATGATTTTTGCGCCCATGCTGTTGGCGGTCATCCACCAAAAACTGCTCGGCGGCGAGGAAGCCGCCTCCATGGACCTCGACAAGCTGTTTCAGGCGCTGGGCGATCTTGCGCAAAAGAGCCTGAAACCCGATGTGCGATCTAAAGGAGCCTCATGAGCAAGCCCGTCGCCGCCTTCTTCGCCCTGACCGCCTTGGCCGCCTGTGCGTCGGGAGGCGCACCTGCGGGTAGCTTTGGCGAGCGCATCAGCGCTGTGGTCTCCGGCGACGCGTTTGTGATCGCCGGTGCGGACGCCGACGGCGACCGCATGACCACGGAAGCGGAGTTGCAGGCGGCGCTGACGAGCGCCTTCAGCGCGGCGGACGCCGACCAAAGCGGCGCCCTGAGCCCCCTGGAATGGCAGACCTTCTCCCGCACCCAGATGGGCGGCGATCTGCTGGGCCCTTTCCGCCTGGAGGTCGACCGTAACGTCGACAACAGCATTGATCCGACCGAGTTCACCGACGCCTTTATCGCCCGGTTCGGACGCTATGACGGCGACGGCGACGGCCGCGTGGCGCGGCCCGATCTGGTCCGCTCCCTCGACACGACAGGCGACGTGCGCGAACGACCCCGGCCGAGCCCGGCGACCTGATCGGCGGCTCAGGCGGTGATGCGCTGGATCAGGGCGGCGAGGTCCTCGTAGTCGCCCTTCGCCACATCCAGGAGCGGCGGTCGAACCCCGCCGCAGGAGCGCCCCACCGCCTGCAGCCCCGCTTTGATCATCGACACCGCGTAGCCCCGCCCTCGGTTGCGGATGGCGATCCAGGGCAACACGAAGTCCCGCAGGGCCGCGGTGACGAAGGCCTGATCGTCCCGCCGCACGGCCTCATAGAACCGCAGCGCCCAGTCCGGCGCGAAATTGAAAATGGCGCTGGAATAGGTGCTCACCCCCATTTTCAGATAGGGCGTGGCGAAGGTCTCCGCGGTCGGAAGCCCGCCGATATAAACGAGCCGATCCCCCAAGGCGCTGACGATGCGGGTCATCAGTTCCAGGTCCCCGACCCCGTCCTTGAAGCCGATGAAGTTCGGCCACCGGGCCGCCAGACGCGCAATCGCGTCGGGCCCAAGGATCGCGTTGTCGCGGTTATAAAGGATCACCCCCAGACGGGTGGCGGCGCACACTGCCGACACATGCGCCTCAAGCCCCGCGTCCGCGTTCTGCACAAGGTAAGGCGGCAGCAGCAGCACCCCGTCGGCGCCGGCCGCTTCCGCCGCCTGCGCCAACTCCACCGCCATGGCTGTGCCGTAGCCGCAACCAGCGATGACCGGAGTGCGCCCATCGGTGACGTCCGCCGCCGCGCGAACGACCGCCGCCACCTCGCTTGGGGTCAGAGAGAAAAACTCGCCCGTTCCCCCTGCCGCGAAGAGCCCCGAAATCGGGCGCTCCAGAAGCCAGGCGCAGTGGTCTTGGTAGCGCGCCAGATCAAGCCCGCCCTGGCCATCGAAAGCGGTGACCGGAAAAGACAGGAGGCCGCCGCCCAGAACCGGCGCCAACGTCTCCACGGAAAATCGAGCCATGACGGCGCTCCCTCCAGAGCGCCCTGTCGCGCCCCAGCAAAAACCGAGATTGCATGATCAAGACACCGGTGTCATTGCTGATCCAGGAAACGACCACGCCCCATTGAGAGGAGCAATCGATGCGTTTGTCCAGACGGTCCTTGCTCGCGGCCGGGGCGGCGTCGCCCTTCCTTCTCGGGCGCTCCGCTCATGCGCAGGCGTCGCTGCCGAGCGCCGCGCCCCGGGGCTGGGTCGAGGGGCCTTTAGGGGGCGAAGGCGGCGCCCTTGTCAGGGTCACGACGCTGGCCCGCGAAGGCGAAGGCAGCCTGGACGCAGCCCTCCGGATGGAAGGGCCACGCATCATCGTGTTTGAGGTCGGCGGCGTTTTGAACCTGGAGGGGGAGTCCCTCGCCATTCGCGATCCCCACGTGACGATCGCCGGCGAGACAGCCCCCGGACCCGGGATCACCCTGATTGGCGGCGGCCTGCGGATCCTCACTCAGCATGTGCATGTGCGCCATCTGATGGTCCGTCCCGGCGATCTCGGCCGCGCGCCGGAGAGCGGCTGGGAAGTGGACAGCCTCGTCTGTGAGCGCGAGGCCGCCGATGTGCTGGTGGAGCACTGTTCGCTCACCTGGGGAACCGATGAAAACCTGTCCGTGACCGGACCACGCTTTGCGGGCGAGACGCCCGATGACTGGCGCGCCGGCACCGCCAAACGCATCACTTACGCCCACAACATCATTGCGGAAGGACTGTCGAACTCCACCCACTCGAAGGGCGAACACTCCAAAGGCAGCCTGATCCACGATAACATTCAGGGCGTTCTGTTGTACCGGAACCTCTATCTCAGTAACCGCGAGCGCAACCCACTCTTCAAGGGCGGGACCATGGGCGCGGTGGTCAACAACCTCGTCTACAATCCCGGTCGGCGGTTCCTGCATTACAACCTCCACGCCACGGAGTGGGAGGGCAAAGCCTATCAGCTCGGCCGCCTTGCTGTTGTGGGCAATGAGTTCCGCGCCGGGCCATCAACGCCGGAAGAGTCCGCAGCGATCGCTTTGGGCGGAGAAGGCCCCTTGAGCCTTTATGCGGCGGATAATCTGTGCACAGCGGTTTCCGGCGCTGCCGCGCCCGCGCCCTTCGGCCGGTTCGGGTCCGGCGCGGCGCCGCTGACGGAAGAGGAGACGCCCTCCGCCTGGCCCGAGGGGTTGGACGTCTGCGCCGCCTCTGAAACCGCAGCGCAAGTTCTGCCCACAGCCGGAGCGCGGCCCTGGGCGCGCCACGCCATTGACGCGCGCCTCGTGGCGGAGGTGTTGGAGAGCCGCGGCCGGGTTATCGACAGCCAAAGCGAGGTCGGCGGTTATCCCGCCGATGAGCCCGTTTATCGCGCCTTCGACCCCGCCGCCTGGGACCTGGCCTCAGGCCGGCCCCTGAGGCAGCGCCCGGTATGACACGCACCGGAAGCGCGCTTCCCCCTGCCCGGCGGCATAGAGCGAAGGCCTGAGGCTCAAAAAGTCGCCCATCGTGTTGTGGTGATAGCCCGACACCTCCATCTGCACGCCGAAGCGCCGCCAGGTCTGCCCATCAAGGCTGTGATGGATGGTGACGATGTTGCGATCATTCCGCAGACGGAGGAAAAGCCGTTGGGCAAGGCCCTCCGGCGCAGCGCTTCGCCGCTGCAGGCCATAACGATGCATGACGAGCCCGCCGGATCTGAATCCAAGGCCCGCATAAAGCCGCCGGTTGTAGAACAGGATCAGGCCTGCTTCCGTTTCAGGATCAATCTCGATCTCGGTCTCAACCTCATAGCCAAGATCCCCGCAGATAAAGCTCAGCGGCGAACAATCGCTCGGGGTTGTTCCCTTGGCGCTCATGCCAAGGCCGAAGGCGCCCCGCCGCAGGCGAAGATGTTCCTCCGGTCCAGGATCATAGAACCGCCACTGCGTCCCGAGCCTGTCGGTGGAGAAATCATCGCTTAAGGGAGCCCCGTGCGGCTGTGGCGGCCCAGGAAGCGGCTTGCGCAAGGGGCGCGACAAATCCCCCCCCTCGGCGGAAAACCAGCCATCCTCTCCCCAGGAAACAGGCTCAAGAAGCGTCTGGCGACCAAGCGTCCAGAAGCCGTTCTCGTAGCCGTGATACATCAGATGCCAGTCGCCCTGCGGCCCTTCCAGCAGGGTCGCATGGCCGCGCGACCACCACTTCTCCCGCGCCGACCGGGTGCGGATCAGGGGGTTATGCGGACAATCCTCCCACGGACCATCAAGGGTCTGGGATCGGGCGGCGATCACCATGTGACCCGTGGGCGGCCCCGCTGTCCCGCCCACCGCGGTGATCATATACCAATAGGGCGCGCGCCAGGCGATCTTGGGCCCTTCCGGCGAAAAGCTCTCAACAGTCCAATCGTCGGGATAGCGCCAGGGGTCGTAGACGTGCTCCACAGCGCCCGCGAGAGAGAGGCCGTCTTCGCTCAAGCGCACCCGATCCCCGCCGCTCAGGAACAGAAAGCGCCGGCCATCGTGATCGGCCACATGGCAGGGGTCGATATGAGCCGGAAGGCCAAGATCGATCGGATCGCTCCACGGGCCCTCCATCCGCTCGGCGTGAATGACATAGATCGAGCGATACGTGCGGGTGCGGGCGGGGATGTAGAGGTAATAGCGCCCATTGTGCTTGCAGAGATCGGGCGCCCAGACCGATCCGATCGGCTGACGCAGGGCAGCGCCGAACGGCGTCCAGTTGACGAGGTCTTCTGAACGCCAAAGCGTCAAGCCGGGATAAGCGTCAAACGACGAAAAAGTTGCGTAGTAAACGTCGCCGTCGCGCAGAACCGCCGGATCCGGATAATCGCCGGCGAAAATCGGATTGAGATAGCGCCCGTCGCCAAGATCAGCACGGCGTTGCCCTTCAGGCCCCTCGCCCCAGCGCAAATGCCCGAACGCCAAACCAGACGGCGCGATATCGTACTCCTGCCAAGGCCCTCCGGCGGGAACCGTCGCGCATCCCGCGACCGCAGCCCCAGCCAGCAAAACCGCCCGCCGCGATAGCCCCTCGCTCTTCCCGATCAGCCGCACGCGCCGCCTCCTCACAAGAAAAAACCGCAGGCCCGGGTGTCCACCACCCAAGCCTGCGGCTCAAAAGTTCAGGACCACCCCAATCAGTAGGCGAAGCGCAGGCCGACTACGAACTCGCGGCCCGTATGCTCATAGTTGTTCGAGTTGCGGCGCTGGCTGTTGATCCAACGCTCGTCGTATTGATCGGTCAGGTTGATCGCCTCGAACGAGAGGCTAACCCGATCATTGACGTCATAGCTCGCCGAGAAATCGAGGTTCAGCTGTTCGGATTTGCCTTCGACGTCGTTGCCGTTCTGCGCAGGCACCAGCGTGAGATATTCGTCGCGGTAGGTCGCCGAGAGCCGCGCCTCAAACGGCCCGCGCTCGTAGTAGAGCGTGGCGCTTGCTGACCGGGGCGATTGCCCCACCAGCGGCTGGGTCACCGTTTGGCCGGTGGCCGCGTTGACGATGTAGCTCACTTCGCTTTCGATCTCGGTGTAGTTCAAAAGGCCGCCGAAGCCGTCAAACGGGCTCGGCAGGAACGTGAACGGGGTTTGCAGCGTCAGCTCAAAGCCCGTGAGATCGCCGCCCTCGGTGTTGACGAATTGGGTCACCACGAAGAGGTCCGCTGGCGTCACGCCGCTCGGCAGAAGCGAGGTCGGGAAGCCCGTGTCGGCATAAGGAACGGTGGAGCGCAGCTGCTGCACGAACGTGTCGATGCTCTTGCTGAACAGCGCCACCGAGAACAGGGCTTCCTCGTAGGGATACCATTCGATGCTGAGATCGAGATTGTCCGACCGGATCGGGTCGAGGAACGGGTTGCCGGAGTTGAGCGACAAGCCCGGCGGGCTGGCGTCGATGGAGCCCCCCGGCGTCAGCGAGTTCAGCGAGGGCCGGGCCATCGTCCGGGCCGCGGCAAAGCGCACGAACAGATTGTCCCGCGGCTCAAACACCAGATTGAGCGACGGCAGCGTGTCCTCATAGGTGTGCGTCACCGTCAGAGGCGCCCCGCTCAGGATGCCCGTCGCCTCAAGCTCCGTTTCCACATACCGCACGCCAAGATTGCCGCGGAACGGGATGGGGCCAAGGTCGGTATCCCAATCGAGTTGCACAAAGACCCCATTCGAGGTCTCCGTCGCCGCCCGGGTTTCCCCGTCCTGCCGTTGCAGACGGAAATCGCCGAAAGCGTTCACACAGTCGCAATTGAAGCCGATCAGGGCGTTGAGCGCGTTGAGGTCGGGCACGATCCAGCTGGTCGGGGTCCCGGCCGGCAGATCCATGCCGGCGCCGAAGCCCGTCACCGTGGTTGTGAAGGCGCTGGTCGGGATGCCCCGCGCCGCAAGCTCGGTGAGCACCGAAGCCGGCACCCCCTCGTTCGCCCGGCGCCACTCCCGCACCTCAAACCCGAACTCCCGCGATTGCGCGCCGAAGTGCATCGTGAAGGCGGGGTTGATGTCGTAGGCGAAAGCGAGCCGCGCCGTTTCATAGGTGTTCAGCGTGCGGTTCGGCCGGATCCGGATCAACGAGGCGTCGCCCAGCGTGGTGGAGGACGAAAACACCCAGTTGGCGGGGTTGTTCACGTCAAACGCGTAGTTGAACGCCGGCAGGTTCGGATCGGAATAGTCGTAGGAGTAGCCGTCGACGTCATACCGCTCCAAAGAGATCGTCGTCTGCTGCGGGTTGCGGCCGATGGCCCGCGAAGTCCCCAACAGAAGCTCCGCCCGCAGCGCGTCTGTGAACTCGTGCTCCACCGACAGCGAGTGCTGGAGGAAGTCCGTCTCCAGCACGTCAATGCGCTGCTCGGTGCGCATGTCGACATCGTTGAACACGCCGGCGACCAGCGTCCGGTTGCCGTCCACCCGGCCGCTGACGAGGTCGGTGGCGCGCAGGCCCGTGGTTGCGGTTTCCCGGGCGAAGCTGATCGATTCCAGAAACTCTTCGGTCCGCTCCTGGCTGAGCCGGGCGAACAGGCCGTCATAGGTGATGAGGGTGGAGTCCCAGGGCTCGAACTGGATCGAGGAGGTCAGACCAAGGCGCTCGCGCTCATAGCTGATCCGGCCATAGCGCGGGATCCGCGGGTGAGCGCCGTTGGCCGCCGCCGTCGCCGCCGCAGCCCCCGTCAGCGTGGCGCCGGTGGCGTCCGTGACCGTGCCGACCGTTTGATAGCACCGCGTGAGGTTGACGAAGGCCGGACCGACGCAGCCGTCGTCGGCCGGCACGCGGAAGCGACCGCTGCTGGAGCCTTCTTCAAAAGTGGTCCGCGTCGAATAGGAGAGCGAGAACAACACGCCCAGGCGGTCATCGAGGAAGCGGTTCGAGACCAACGCCGTCAGGCGCGGGTCATACTCCTCCGCGAGATCGTTGTAGGAATACTGGAAGCCGGACGCCACCGTGAACCCGTCATAATCGAAGGGCTGGGCGGTCCGCAGGGAGACCGTGGCGCCAAGCGAGCCCTCGTCCACGATGGCGGACTGGGATTTGCGAACCGTGATGCCGCTGAACAACTCGGAAGCGAACACGTTGAAGTCGAACTGACGGTTACGGTTGGCGCGGCCGTCGCGACCCCCGGTCGTCGCCAGTGCTTCCATGCCGTTGAGTTGGACGCGCACGAAATCGGAACTCAAGCCCCGGACGTTGATCGAGCGCCCTTCCCCACCGTCCCGGTCGATCTGGACGCCCGGAACCCGCTGCAGCGATTCCGCAAGATTGAGATCCGGGAAGTCGGCGATGTCTTCCGCCGAGATCGCGTCAACGATGTCGGTCTCGTTGCGTTTGATGTCGATGGCTGCCCGAAGGCTGGCCCGGAAACCGGTGACAATGATCTCGTCGCCGCTCGCTTCGGCCCCGGCGCCGGCATCCTGCGCGAACGCAATGCCGCCGGTGGACACCGCGCCCAGCGCGGCGACGCCTGCCAAAAGCTTGGCGGTCGAGGACTTCGGTGACCAGCGCAACATTGTAAACCTCCCCGCGTGGCCGCCCTTGTGGGCGTGCTCAAATTCTATCCGGAGGCATGAGCCCCCACTTCGGACGAACCGATCCCTAACGCTGACCCAAAAATGCCACCGGTGTCAATGCGGCGGGAGCCTCGACCGTAAAACGCCTCCGCCTGTGGCGCCAGCATCACAGGCCCGGCCGCCGGGTGGCCGCCCCTACGCCGCCGCCCGCAACCGGCACGACAGATGATACGCCCCATCCTGGAAGGCGACCCGCGCGGTCATGCCGGGCTTGGCCTCATGGACGCCGGAGACAGCGCCGGTGGAAATCCACATGCCCGCCTTAAGGGGGCGATCTCGGCGCGCAGCGATCGAGAGGGCGGCCTGCAACGACGCCAAGGGGCCACCGGGGAGGCCCGAGGCCGCTCCGCGCCCCTCCACAACCCCGTCGATTTCGGTCTCCACATTCCAGGCCGCGAGGTCAAACTGGCGCCAACCTTCCAGCGCAGGCCCTACGATCAGCCCGGCGTTATTGCCGAAATCGGAGATCGTCACCAAGGGCCCATCGGCGTTGATCCGCGCGTATGGGCTAGACGCGATCTCAAGGCCCACATGGATGCTGGCGATGATGGCCAGCGCGTCTTCCGCCGACCAGTCGACCTTTCCCGCCGGCGCGTCGGCGCCGATCCGCACCAGATATTCCCCTTCAACGGCGGCGAACCCATCGATGAAGACCGGCATCTCATGCACGGTCGCTGAAGATCTCGGATCGTGGGTCTGAATCACCGACCGGGCGAAGATCGGCCCGATCAGACGGTTGGTCCCCAAGCGTTCGGCCTCGGGCGAGAAGATGCG
>JBILVS010000264.1:0-2730 GCA_044370335.1 Caulobacterales bacterium | reverse complement strand
GCTCAGCGAAGCGCAGGCCGAAGTCGCCTTGGCGGCGCGGCGAGGCAAAGCCCAGGCGCAAGGCGCCCCGACCGTCGCGCGACACGCCAGTCCGGTCTTGAAGCCGCTCCTGAAGGACGCGGGGGCGGGTTTGAGCGAGCTGAAACGGCGCTGGCCAGAGGTGGTGGGGGAAAGCCTCAGCAAGGCGACCTCTCCGGAAAAGCTGGCGGGCGGGGTGCTGACGGTGCAGGCGCCATCGGCGATGGCGCCGTTCATCCAGCATCAGGCGAACCTGATTTTGGACCGCTGCGCTCTCATGGGGGCGAAGGCTTCCAAGCTCGCCATCATCCAGGGACAGCCGGCAAAAGCGCCGCCGAAGAGCACCGCGAAGCGTCCTGAGCTGCGCACGCTGACGCTTGAAGAGGAGGCTGACCTCGCCGCGGAACTGACTCGGCTGCCGGACGGCCGCCTGAAGCAGGCGGTTGCCCGGCTTGGCCGCGCCGTGAAGCGCGGCTAGACCGCGCTCCCTTGCGCCCCCTCGGCAGCGGCTCATGTTGGGCGCCTCTTGGCAAGGCGCGGGCTTCGGCCCTATTCCAGGCTTTCTTATGTTGACCTTAGCGCCCCTGGTTTAGGGCAGCTGGAGCGGGAGTCCCTGATGTCGTACACTCGCCGTCCCCTTTTGGGGATGATCGCTGCGGCCGCGGCCGCCTTGACCCTCGGCGCCTGCCAGGGGGCCGACGGCGCTTATACCCCCACAAACGGCGACATCGCCATCGGGGCGGAGGATGCGCCGGTGACGGTCATTGAGTATTTCTCGGTCACCTGTCATGCGTGCCGGCAGTTCCACACAAACGTGTTCCCCACGGTCAAAGAGCAGTTCATCGACACCGGCCGCGTGCGCTGGGTTTATCGTGAGCTTTTGACCCCGCCGCGGCAAGTGTCACTCGCAGGCTTCCAAGTGGCGCGGTGCGGCCAAGCGACGCCTGAGCAGTATGCCGCTCGGGTCTCGGTCATGCTCGCCCGTCAGGACGACATCCTCGGCTCGGCGCAGGCCGGAGGCGCAGCGGCGGTGCGGGAGCGGCTGTCGTCCATCGGGCTGCAGTCAGGCCTCAGCCAAGAGCAGATAGACGCCTGCATGGCAGACCCAGCCGGACAGGAGCGCGTTCGCGGGGTGGATGAATTGGCGCAGGCCGATGAAGTCACGGGCACACCAACGCTGATTCTCAACGGCCGGGCCCTTCGGGAGGCCAACCAGTACACAGTGGAAGGCCTATCGGCGCTTTTGGAAGAGAGCGCAGGCGCGACGCCGTAAGCGGTTGCAGCAAAACCGGCGCCGCGAGCGCGGGGTTTGCTTGACAGCGTAGGCGCGGCGCCTATTGTCCGCGCCGGTCGCGGGGGCCGTCATGCCTGATCCGGTAATGCCCGAAGATGGCTCCGATCCCCATGATCGTCTGAAAGCGCTCGATCGCGCCGTCAAAGACGCGCTCGACAAACGCGCCGCCGAACAAGCCGCCGCTGAGGCTCGGGAGCTCCGGGCCAGGCAGGCGCAGGCCGGCGGCGCGGCTTGGCGGACATTGAGCCAATTGGTGCTCGCCACAACGCTTGTGGCCCTGGTCGGCTATGGGGTCGATCAGGCGTTTGGCACAGGGCCGGGGGGGCTTCTCGTGGGGCTTTTCCTCGGCTTCGGAGCCGGCATGTGGATGGCGGCGCGGTCAGCGCTGCGCCTCCAGGCCGAACAGAAACCAGACGCGTCCCGCCTAGGGCCGGATGCGCCAACGGAAGGACGAGACGGTGATCTTCGCTGACACCGATCCGATGCACCAGTTCGCGCTGAAGCGGTATTTTGATTTTCAGCTCGGCGGGTTCGATCTGGCGTTCACCAACTCCGCCCTGTTCATGGCGACAGGCGTGGCGATCATTTGCGCGTTCCTCTGGTTCGGGACGCGGAACGCCCAGCTGGTGCCCGGGCGTTTTCAAAGCGTGGTCGAGCTGTTCTACGGCTTTGTCCGGAACACGGTCGAGAGCACGATCGGCCATGAGGGGATGAAGTTCTTCCCCTTCATTTTCACGCTCTTCGCCTTCATCTTGACGCTGAACCTCATCGGGATGAGCCCGCTCGCCTTTACGGTGACAAGCCATTTGTCGGTCACAGGCGCGCTCGCAGCGCTGGTCTTTGTGATCGTTTTGTTTGTGGGCTTCTCGCGCCAAGGCATCGGCTTTTTCGGCCGGTTCTGGCCGTCGGGCGCTCCATGGTGGATCGCTTGGCTCATCGCCTTGATTGAATTCATCTCGTTCCTGATCCGCCCCTTCACTCTGGCTATCCGGTTGTTTGCCAACATGCTGGCGGGCCACACGATGCTGAAGGTGCTGGCGGGCTTCATTCCGCTGGGTCTGGCGGCGGGGGGCGCGGGCCTTTTGGCGGCGCTGGGATCGACGCTGGGCGTTGTCGCTGTGACGGCCCTGGAATTTCTGGTGGCCGGTCTTCAGGCCTACGTCTTCACCATTCTCACCTGCATCTATCTGTCGGAAGTGGTGCACGATCCGCACCACTGACGGCCCTGGTTTGCGCCGATCCGCCTTCGGGGGCGGCGCTGTTGGTCTGAACCGAGCTGAACTTAAGGAGCAACGACTATGGAAAACGCCAACGACCTCGCGCTCATGGGCCGCTTCATCGGCGCCGGCCTTGCCTGCTTTGCGCTTCTGGGCGCCGCCATCGGCGTGGGCAACATCTTCGCCGCTTACCTCGAGGGC
>JBILVS010000262.1:0-2732 GCA_044370335.1 Caulobacterales bacterium | reverse complement strand
GGCGCCTGGCTGTTCTGAGAAAGGGAGAGAAGTCCCCGGCTTCTGTTGCCAGGCGCCGGGGGGCCCCGCCTTAGGCTGCTAGACCTAAGGGCTTAAGTGCGGACTATACCAGCTGCTTACGCAGCAAGGCGCATGTCCTCAGCAAAGTTGTCGTTGGCAACTATTGCAAACGGCCTGTAACGGGACCACCCGAGCGAAAGCCTCGTCCTTCAACGTCCGTCGATCCTATTTCGGCCCCACACGTCCCGCCCAACGACCGGGGGAGTGCTGGTGGAGCCGCCGGGCATCGCACCCGGGTCCGATCCGCCTATCTCCGCGCGTTTATCGCCATAGTCCCCCTTGCGAGGGACAACACTGATATAAGCCCATCCGGGGCGCTCTAAAAGACGTAAGCCTCACAAAAAGGGGAGGCCGCCATGGCGGATTTGGTTCTGTGGCAATTCGAAGTGTCGCCGTATTGCGACAAGGTCCGGCGGATCCTGCGCTCGAAGGGCCAACGGTTTCAGGTGCGCGAGGTGAGCATCGCCGACGCCATCGGGGGCAAGCACAAGGCGATCAGCCCGACGGGCAAACTGCCGGCCTTGGAGCTGGATGGCGGCGTCATCATCGACAGCACCGACATCGCCTACGCGCTTGAAGCGCGGTTTCCCGATCCGCCCCTGATCCCGAAAGACCCCAAGGCCAAGGCGCTGATGCACATCATCGAGGATTGGGCGGACGAAAGCCTCTATTTTTATGAGATCGCGATCCGCTGCGGCTTTCCGGAAAACGCGGCGCAGCGGGGCAGGGACCTGACGGCGCACGACACGGGGTTCATGAAAGCGATCTTGGCCTCGCAGGCGCCGAAGGCCGTCATGAAGATCGCTCAGACCCAAGGCATCGGGCGGAAAGACAAAGCCGCCATCTTGGCCGAGACCGAGCGCCATCTCGACGCGATTGTGGGACTTTTGGGGGAGGGTGACTGGCTGGTCGGCGCGCATCTGACGCTCGCGGACCTTGCAGTGTTTGTACAGGTGAACTGCTTCCGGCCTGATGCGAGCGTCGGAGCGATGATCGCGGCGCGGCCGAGCGTGGACGCGTGGCTGAGGCGGGTGGAGGCCGCGACGGATTAACCGTCAGCACGTCCGCATGCCGGCGAGGGACGTTGCGCCAGCGCTGGGCGGGGCTGGCGCGCTCGCTTGCGCAGGCGCTGGGCGTGCGTGGCGGTGGGGCCCGCCCCGGAGGCGCAGGCGGCGAGAGCGAGGGCGGTCAAGGTCAAGGCGAGGGCAAGAGCAGGTTTCATGGCGGTCGGCGACCCTATGGTTGCCCCCGGCGCCCTGCAACACCCGGGCCACGATCCGGACTTAGAAGCCCGCTTCGAGGGCCTCCACAAACCCGTCGTCGCTGACGGGATCAGCAGTGTCGGAGCCGACATAGGACGCCGACAGGCCCCAGGGGCCATACCCGGTCTCCAGGCCCAAGGACCAGTCCAGCTTGCTGTCCTAGCCGGCCAAACCGCCCTCTTGGCGCCTGAGGCTTCCTGACTCCCTGATCGGATGGTTGGCCAAGGACCACACTGGAGCGCTGGCGGAGGCGACGACGTCGGTCTTGTCGGTCTCGCCCACGACGTCCTGCTCCCAGGCGAAGCTGACCCCGGCGCTGAGATCAGCAGCGCCGAAACCGCGGGCCAAAGTGAGGGCTGAGATTCGCCTTAATCGAGGTCATCGGCGTGGGGGCAATGATACCATGTTAGACCAACGCCCAGTTCGGCGGCGTCAAACTCCATCATGTGCGAGGCGTAGAGGTCGAGCTAACGGTCAAGGTCGTCCGTGTTCGGATAAAAACTCCGGTCCCAGATCTCGAAAGCCCAGACCGGCTCGCCGGAGACTTCGAGGCTGCCTTGAAGGGCAGTTTCGTTGTCGGACACGATGAGGCCGCGAGCGCGATGATCCGAAACCAGCGTCAGCGAGCCCGAGACTTCAACCCTGCTTTCGCTCGGGCCCGGCACGCCATCGGCAAAGGCAGGCGAGACCGACGCCAAACCCAGGGCGCCGACCCAGGCAAGAAGACTTGGACGTTTGGTCTTCGGGGATCCTCTGTCAGGCGGCGGCAAGGTCTGGGCGCGCCGCGGTTGGTGATGGGGCCGAAGCGGGGAGCGGGATCTGCAGGGCCATGGCGGCGCAGACGCCGAGTGCGCCCGTCACGTCGATGGGCCCGTTCATGTGATCGACGCGCCGCTTGGTGATCGCCAGGCCCAGGCCTGTTCCTTTAAAGGCGTGGCAATAGGAGCGATCAGCCTGCATGAAGGGGGTGAAAGGCCGATCCAGCGTCTCGGGCGCCATGCCGAGGCCCCGGTCCTCGACAGTGAAGATCAGCCATTCTCGCCCCTCGCGCACAGACCTGGCGCAGCTGATATGGACCTCGCCGGAGGGGGTGAACTCGGCGGCGTTGCGGACAATGTTCACCAGGCATTGCTTCAGGCGAAAGGGATCGACCATCGCTTCGCCGATGACTTCGAGCTTGGTCTCGTTCTGACGGGCGAGAGGGTGGGCCGTCGCGGCGACGTCTCTGACGATCGGGGCGATGGCCGTGCGCACGGGCTTCAGGGGCAGCGCGCCGGATTCGACCGCGGCGTGATCAAGCATTTGATTGATCAGCGCGAGGAGGTGGTTGCCGAAGACCAATATCTTCTGGGTGTCTTTCAGATCTTCCCCACGCTGATCGGCCTTGGCCCCTTCGGCGAGGATTTCGGA
>JBILVS010000263.1:0-2732 GCA_044370335.1 Caulobacterales bacterium | reverse complement strand
CGGCGGCGATAGTTCAGCTCTCGGTCCAAGGGCGTCAGGCGGTGCTGATCAATCTGAGCCTCCGGCCTGCCGAGATCGGTGAGGGCGGCCCGACCGCGTGCCGCCGGTGACGAGGGTGGGGCGCAGGTCCTGGGTGGTGATCAAGCGCCCGTTGAGCTCGCCGATCACGCATCCTTTTCCCGAAACCAGGTCTGTCCTGCGCGCATCACGAAGGCCCGCCCAGCCGCGCCCGCGCTTCTTGTCGTTGGGTTGGGTGGTCTCTTCGCGGATGGCCGCGGCGCCAATCGCACCCAGCAGGAAACAGGCGAGTACGATCCCCAGACCCAGATTGAACTCCCGCCGGTGCTCGGCGCCAAAGCGCTTATGCCAGCCGATGAAGGCCCAGGGCGGATAGACCGCAAGCCCTTCCGAAACCGCCCACCGCGACCCCAGCGCCGGCGCATCGCGGTAAGCCCAGCCGATGAAGTGCGTGGCCGCTGTCAGCCCGAACGCGAGGCCGCAGATGATCGAGGTAAACTTGAGACGCAGCGCCATGACCGGCTCCAAGCGGAGGTTCGGTTCCGGCGGTGCACGCGCAGCGCCATTGCGGCGCATTGCGGAGCAATGCGGGGCTCTGGCCTGCGTTGGGCACCAGTTCCTTCAGCCAATCGAGTCCTTGACGGCGTCGACAGGCCCCAAAACGACGGCCAAGGAAGCGGCTGCTTGGATCGCTCTGAAGGGCCAGCGCCCGCCACTTTCAGTCCAAAATCCGCCGCCAGAAACAGCCCCGCCGCGCCTGTCGTGCGCCGCGACTCAAGCTTTGAACGGGTTGATTACTTTAACGCCTGCGATGGTTTGTCCGGGGTTGAGGTCTTCGGTGTAAATCGCCTCGCACCCCGCTGAGGCCGCCGCGGCGACAATCAACGCATCCCAAAGGGAAAGCTTCGCCTGCGCCGCAAGGGCGAGCCCCGCGTCAAGGGCTGCTGCTGTGTTTTCCACGACGGGAAAGCGCCGCCACGCCCGGATCAAGCCCGTCGCCTCCGTGTGCGTCAGCGGCCTTGCGCGCCGGGCGTGGGTGGCCTGCACATAAAACTCCTGCAGCACCTGGACGGACAAAACCGCGTCCCGCTTGGCCAGCAAATCCCGCGCGATCGCCTGTTTTGAACCTTCGCCTACGTTGAGATCGAGGCTGTAGAGCAGGACATTGGTGTCCAGAAAAAAGCTCAAGCCTCGCCCCGATGGACGGCCTCCCGCGGGAGACGATCTGCGGCGTCGAAGCCTTCGATGCCGGCTCGGATCGCTTCCTCTTGCGCCAACAGGGCCTCAAACCGCGCATCCGCCTGCGTCAGGCTGACGAGATAATCCCGCACCAGCGCAGAAACGGAGGTACCCGCCGCTGCGGCCTTCATCCGCGCGGCGCGATAGGTTTCCTCGTCAATGGTCAAGGTGATATTGGCCATGGTCTGTGATATTGTGAAACTGTGGGCGAGGGCAAGTGGGTCACCCCTCGCCCTTCGCTTGCAGCCCAAAATCCGCCGCCCGATTCATCCCCGCTGTGATAAAATCGCAGACCATGGTGAGGACGAAGCGGATCGTGGGGCGGTTGCCTTGACGCAGACCGGTTGTAACAAAGCCAGTTGTGGCCCTGTGATCCGCTACAATGCTTTGTGCCGTGCAACAGGCCTGCGCCCAATCCCTGCGCCCAATCAAAGATCCAGCACGTCCTGATTGCCATTCGAGCGCAGCGTGGAGATCGACAACTGGCGGACACGCCGGTCACGGCTAACGCAAACGCGCCGAAGGCCTCGAATGGACCTGCGCCCGCGACGAGGGCTGCGTGCCCTGCCATCAGCCCCGCTGCGAGGGGCAGGGGATGCAGCACGATAAGGCGGATCAAGGCGCCGCTGACGAGAACGAGACCGAACAGGCTGACGACCATAGCGAATTCTCCAGCAGGAGAACATATAAGGAACATAAGGCATTGGGAATCCACTATTCCCTTGGGCTCTGCCTTCGGCTCAGGGGCAGGAAGAGGCATCCAGGGTTCGACCAATTCCGGGGGAAACGGACCTACAAGCGTAAGCGGTGCGCCGGCCTTCTCGATTTTGCCTTTGCGCGCGCCTCTTTAGATCGCCGATGAGCGCTCCTGGCAAAGCAGGGAGCCGATCGATTGCAGCAAAGCGTGCAACGTTTGTTGGGCGATGGGGCGACCGGCGTTCGTCGGCTCGAGGTTCTCGAAGGACGTTCGGGGCGACGTAGCTGGCCCGACTATGTGAAAGCCGCGATCGTCACGGGGTCCTTCTCGCCGGGCGCGAGCGTGTCGGGGGTCGCAGCCCGCCATTGCGTGACACCCCAGCAGGTGACGACCTGGCGACGTCAAGCGCGCGAAGGTGACACATAACAAGAACAAACGAATCGAGATAGGAGTTCGGTGGGGTGTATCCACAGGAAGAGAATGAAAATAAACATTGAAAAAACAGTGATCTACCGTATAATTGGAAATCTAACGCGGATTATGGTACATTCCTAAAACCATGGTAGATGTAGAAGCCTTTGAGACCTTCCTGCAGCGATGCCGGGACTATTTGACCGGAACGCTTCACCTTCCGGCCAGCCTGGAGACGCGTCCTGCGCCTCCCGCCTTGCCCGTGTTTCTGGCCCACGACTACCGCTATCTCGGCGGCGCCATCGCGGGCCGTCCGGTGCTCATCATGGTTGGCCCCGCGGAGGGAGTCCCGCCAGCGTCGATAGCG
>JBILVS010000261.1:0-2735 GCA_044370335.1 Caulobacterales bacterium | reverse complement strand
CATCGTGGCGATGGAAGCCTGCTCGGGCGCCCACCATTGGGCGCGCGAAATCGGTCGCTTGGGACACGAAACGCGCCTGGTCCCGGCGGCGTACGTCAAGCCCTTCGTCAAGCGCCAGAAGAACGAGGCCGCCGACGGCGAGGCCATTTGCGAAGCGGCGCTGCGGCTGACAATGCGATTTGTGGCGGTGAAGACCGCTCGACAACAGGCATCGGCATCCGTGTTTCGCGCCCGCGATCTCCTGGTGCGCCAACGGACCCAGTTGATCAATGCGCTACGTGGGCATCTTTACGAACATGGGATCGCGGTCGCGAAGGGACCGTCGCACGTGGCGAAACTGATGCGGCTGGTGGAAGAAGAGAAGGTCTTTCCGCCGGAGGCTCTGCTGCCGCTGCAATGCCTAGCGTCGACGCTGGTGTCTCTGGAAGAAAAGATCGGCGTGCTCGACAAGGAGATCGCCAGAAGGGCGAAGGAAGACGATGTCGCCCAACGTCTCATGACAATTCCCGGGATCGGCCCGATCACCGCTACGGCGATCGCGGCGCTCGCGCCGTCGGCGGAATCGTTCTCGAAAGGCAGGGATTTTGCCGCATGGCTCGGTCTCGTCCCCAGGCAGAACTCAAGCGGAGGCAAAGAGCGTCTGGGCAAGACAACCAAAATGGGCGAACGCTCGTTGAGACGATTGTTGATTATCGGCGCGACCGGCGTGGTCCGATGGGCGACGCGCAATCCCCCGCCTGCAGAGTCATGGCTTGCGCGCTTGTTGTCGCGTAAGCCGCACCAGCTTGTAGCGACCGCCCTCGCCGGGAAGATGGCGTGCATCGCCTGGGCGCTGATGACAAGCGGCGGGATTTACAGAGCTTCGAGCGCAACCGCAGCGTAACGCCGCGACTGCGTAAGGAGGCCGGAAACGGCGTGGGAAGTCAGAATGGAGAGGTATGGCGCACGGTCGTGAGACGGGATCGGGAAAACCAGAAATCAGCGAAGCGCCTCGAGCGCGCGCGAATGAATTGGACCGGATCTTCGAACTCCCATGCGGGCCAGCCGGCGAGACCGGCGCACACAGATCCCATGATTGAGGCGCAGAAGCGTTAAGCTGCGTCAGTCCAAATCGGAGGCGCTTGATCATGACGCATTTGAACAACGTTTCGCAGAGCAATATCGACTACGATCAAACTCTCGTGCTTGCGCTCGAGCTGAGCAGCAAGAGTTGGGTGTTAGCGGCGCAGATCCCTGGCCTTCCACAGACCAAGGCGAAGCGGACCATCGGGCCCGATAAAAATGCGCTGTTGGAGGCGATCGCGACCTACCGAAGCCGAGCTGCTGCTGCTGGTCACTCGATCAATCGCGTCATCACCGTCTACGAGGCCGGGTGGTGCGGGTTTTGGCTGGCGAGATGGCTTGCAACGCACGGCATAGAAGTTCACGTCGTCCAGCCTTCGAGTGTAGCGGTGGATCGGCGCATGCGTCGCGCCAAGTCAGATGGCATAGATGCGGAGCTTCTCCTGCGCACATTGCTTGCGTGGATTCGCGGCGAGCCGCGGGTGTGTTCGATGGTGCCGATACCTGATGAAGCGGATGAGGATGCCCGGCGGTGCGTTCGTGAGAGGACCGAGTTGGTCTCAGAACGCGTCGGCCTGGTGAACCGTGTGGGCGCAATTTTGGCGACGCTCGGCGCTGACGACTACAACCCCCTTCTCTTGAGTCGGCGCCGCCGGCTGGCTGAACTGCGAACCGGTCTTGGCGATCCACTCCCGCCAAATGCGCTGGCTAAAATTGAGCGTTTGCTCACGAGGTTGGAGCTTGTACTTGCGCAAATTGCAGAATTGGAACGTGAGCGGGATGCAGTCGGTGAGGCCGAGGCGCCTGACCACGCCGGCAAGATGATCCAGCAACTTACGCGCCTGCGTGGCATCGGCGTGCAGAGTGCGACCGTTTTGGTGCGAGAAGCCTTTGTTCGACGCTTCGCTAATGGCAAAGCGCTCGGATCATACGCGGGTCTGACCTCGACTCCATATAGCAGCGGGGGCGTCGACCGTGAGCAGGGCATCGGCAAAGCAGGTAATCGTCGGCTCCGAACCGTAATGGTTGAGTTGGCTTGGCTTTGGCAACGTTACCAGCCGGGAGCGGCGCAGGTGACTTGGTTTCGCGAACGCGTCGGCTCGACTGGGCGCCGCGTTCGCAAGGTCATGGTTGTGGCTCTCGCGCGAAAGCTCCTGATCGCCCTATGGCGCTTCGCGGTTAATGGCGTGATGCCTGAAGGCGCCGTCCTCAAGCCTTCGACTTAACCGCCGCTCAAATCCGGGGAACACTGCGATCGCAGTGCGCCACGGTGATCCGGGGGAACGGTGCCGTTGTTCGGCGTGGCGCGTAGTCGCCGTCTTCACAGAGTGGTGTCGCTCCTTCGAAGCTCTCCCGTCCCGAATGCGGGACAGTGGTTGGGATCATCATCCCGCCGGATGTGAGGTTAGCAGGGAAGCCCTGCAGTAAGAGAGCTCGCCTTGGATCGCCTTCGACGAAAAAACATTGACGGAGAAATCATCATGTGAGGCCGGACACATGTCAGCACCCGACCACGCGTCTTGCTTCGACGTTCTGATTCTTCTTGCACCGGAGGGGCCGTCCACACACGCTGATTCATTGGCGGCGAAGGAGATCGCCGATGCCGCCTGTTCGCCGTTACGAGATGTCTGACTTCGAGTGGTCGATCATTCAGCCGTTGTTGCCGAATAAGC
>JBILVS010000259.1:0-2738 GCA_044370335.1 Caulobacterales bacterium | reverse complement strand
GCACGATCCGCCGTCGTTATGCGTCCTCGATCGAGGCGAACACGGTCCATGGCTCGGACAGCCTGGAGAACGCCGCGATCGAGATCGCCTACTTCTTCAAGCCGGAAGAAATCGTCGGGTGAAAAAACATATTGGTGGTCCGTTTCAGCTTCTGCCTCTCCTTAAGCGTGAGGGGCAGGTGTTGGGGGTGGAAACGCGCCAAGTCTCTGGGTGAGAAATCCTCACCACATTCCCCTCTCCTTGGCAGGAGAGGGGGCTTTTGTGCCCTCCCTATCTTCGTACAGAAGAGGGGGTATCCCCCTAAGCCAACACCCGCGCGAAATCATTGATGCTCATGTCAGGCCTCCGGGCCCAGTGTTCGGCAGGCAGTCCGCAGGCGGTCGGATCAAACGCTTCCGCGAAAAGGCGCACCGCGTTGGTGGGCGTCTCCTCGACCCGCACTTCAGCGACCGTGTATGGAAGGCTATCCGCCGCTAGAAACGCCGACAACTTGCAGAAAAACACCGCAGCGAGGGCCTCTGTTGTGGGATCGCCGGTAAACACCATCAGTCGCGAGAGCCGGTAAGGTTCGTGCTCGCGGAAGAAGCCGATCAGGGGATCGGTGGCGTTCAACTGCAAGGCGTGATCGACATGATCGTCGATCCAGGCATGCCAGCGGCCTTTCACGACCTCAAACGCGGCATCCATGTTCGCGGCGCTGAACACAAAAGCCCGCTTGGGTGCGAGCCGGATTGTCACGAACTCGTTGTGGCCGTGGGGGGTGGCGCATTTGCCGGTGGGATCGGCGATCAGCCGGTGCGCCATCGCGTAGCGCCGGGTGAACTCCAGGGCCGCCATCAGAACCTCTTCATCGCAAGACCCCGCAGCACAGACGGGCGCTGAAGTATCGCATAAGCGAAATCGGCGCCGCGGGAAACGCCTTACTGCGGCAGGCTCTTGGCGTAGGGGCTGTCGAGGGGGAAGGCGGGGATGGCCACGTCAAACGCCTGCTGATCGCTCAGGCGCATCATCTGATACCAGCCGACCATAACGCCACATGGCGTCGAAAGGGGCGCGCCAGAGGTGTATTCGAAGGTCATGCCGGGCTCGAGGATCGGCTGTTCGCCGACGACGCCTGGGCCGGTCACCTCCTGCGTAAGGCCGGTATCATCCGTGATCCGCCACTTGCGGCCGATGAGTTGCACGGACTCTCCCGACCGGTTTTGGATTTCGATCGTGTAGGACCACACAAAGCGCCGGGCCTCCGGATCGCTCTGACTGTCCAAGAAGCGTGGCCGCACCCGCACCACCACCTCGTGGGTCTTGGCTTCAAACATGGACTACCCCGCGGCGGCCTCTGGCATTGACGCAGCCGCGTCCAGGGCCTGAAGCACATCTTCAACGAGGTCCGCTTCATCCTCAAGTCCGATCGAAAGCCGGACCATGCCTTCACACACCCCAATCGCTTCCCGGGCCTCTGGCGTCAGGCGGCGGTGAGTGGTGGTGGCGGGATGGGCCGCTAGGCTTTTCGCGTCGCCCAGATTGTTCGAGATATCAAACAGTCGAAGGGCGTTGAGAAACGCAAAGGCGCCGGCGCGTCCGCCGGGGACCTCGAGCGCAATCAAGGTCCCGCCGGCCCGCATCTGCTTGGCGTGGACGGCGCGTTGGGGGTGATCGGCGCGGCCTGGATACAACACCTGTCGTGCTGCTGGGTGGCCGGCGAGGGCGTCGGCTATGGCGGCGGCGGAGGCCGACTGCGCCTTGACGCGCAGGGTCATGGTCTCAAGCCCCTTGACTAGAACCCAGGCGTTAAAGGGGGACAGGGCCGGCCCCGTGTGGCGGCAAAACTCCCGGATCGCCTCATCGATGAGGGCTTTGCTCCCCAAAATCGCGCCGCCGAGGGTCCGGCCTTGGCCGTCGATGTGTTTGGTGGCGGAATAGACCACGAGATCGGCGCCAAGGCTCAAGGGGTTCTGCAAGGCGGGGCTTGCGAAGGCGTTGTCGGCGATGAGCTTGCAGCCGATTGGGCTGAGGATCGCCTTGACCGCAGCCATGTCGACGGCGGCCAAGGTCGGGTTTGCGGGGGTTTCGATCAGGGCGAGCTTGGCGGGGCGCTTGGCGGCGTCGGCCCACTGGTTGAGGTCGGCGCCGTCGACAAACGTCACTTCCACGCCGAACCGCGGCAGCAGCGTGTCGAGGATCCAAAGGCAGGAGGAAAACATCGCCCGGGCCGCGATGATGCGGTCGCCGCTCGAGACCTGGGCCATAAGCGCCGCCTGGACGGCCGCCATGCCGGAGCCGACGGCAAGGCAGCATTCCGCGCCTTCCAAGGCGGAAAGGCGCTCTTCGAACATTGTGATCGTGGGGTTAGCGTAGCGGCCATAGAGATAGCCGGGCGCAGTCCCGGCGAAGCGGGCGTCGGCCTCCTCGGCGCTGTCATAGACAAAGCCTGACGTGAGATAGAGCGCCTCCGCCGTTTCTTTGAAGCCGCTGCGGTGAAGGCCGGCGCGGATGGCGTCGGTCTGAGGGCGACGTTTGGTCATTGGCCGCGCCTCCAGATCACATGTTCCACCGCTGCGAAGGCGACATCGCCGCGCTGGGCCAAGGCGTCGGTCAGGCGACGGGCGTCTTCTGGCGCCATGTCCGCCAGCCGCGCCCTGACATGGTGGCCCGCGGGGGTTTGGGACACCGAGAGGCTCAACAGCGCCCCGTTCTGGTCGCGGACGGCGGCGCCGAAGGCGGCCATGGCGTCAAACACG
>JBILVS010000260.1:0-2738 GCA_044370335.1 Caulobacterales bacterium | reverse complement strand
GGCGCCGGGATGGACAGACCATCAGCTACAGCTACGACAATCTTCAGCGCGTTATCCTGATGGACGCCCCCGGCGCGGGCGACGACGTGGCGATGACCTATGACCTGTTCTCCCGCCAGCTCACGGCGGTGAAGAATGGCCAGACCCTGTCTTTTGCCTATGACCAACTGTCGCGGCTCACGAGCGCCGGCGCGCCGCAGGGCACGGTCAGTTATCAATATGACTTGGCGTCGCGCCGCATCCGGATGACCTGGCCGGACGCCTTTTACGTCAATTACGATTACGACCTCACCGATGCGGTCACCGCCATCCGCGAAAACGGCGCGCTCTCCGGCGCCGGGGTTCTCGCCACCTTCGCCTATGATGATCTCGGCCGCCGCACGAGCCTTAGCCGGGGCGGGGGCGGCGGTGCCGTCACCACCTATGCCTATGACGCGGCCTCCCGCCTGCAGACCCTGACGCAAGACCTCGCCGGCACGGCGCAGGATCTCACCCGCACCTTCACCTACAACGCGTCCTCGCAGATCCTCTCCCGGGCGGGCTCCAACGCCGCTTACAACACCCCCGTCCCCACGAACGGAACCACCGCCTACGCCGACAACGGCCTCAACCAATACACCGCCATCACCCAGGCCCAGCCCGCCTATGACGCCCGTGGCAACCTGACCGCATTGGGCACAAGCACTTACGGCTACGACATCTTCAATCGCCTTATCAGCGCCACGCCCGCGGGCGCGCCGGCGGCGAGCTTTGCCTATGACGCCTTGGGCCGTCTGCGGGAGGCGAGTGCGGCGAGCGTGACGACCCGCTTCCTCTATGATGGGGCGCAGGCGATCGCGGAGTATGACGAGTCCAACACCCTGGTGCGGCGCGCCGTGTTTGGTCCCGGTCTCGATGAACCGCTGGTTTGGTACGAAGGCGCTGGCACGAGCGACCGCCGCTGGCTCTTGGCGGATGAGCGCGGGTCCATTATCGCCACGGCGTCTTCGCTGGGCGTCGCCGGCGCGATCAACGCGTACGATGAATACGGCGTCCCGGCCTCAACGAACACGGGCCGCTTCCAATACACCGGGCAGATCTGGCTGCCCGAAGCGCAGCTCTATCACTACCGCGCCCGCGCCTACCTGCCGACGATCGGCCGCTTCGCCCAAACCGACCCGATCGGCCTGGCCGGCGGGATGAATATCTATGCCTATGTCGGCAATGATCCGGTGAATTTTGTCGATCCGTGGGGGTTGCAAGAGGACTTACCAAACTTCCCTGCCTGCCCAGGAGGTTCTTGGTGGTGTTCGGAGCCATTTCCAGTCGGTGATAATTACTTTGGTGTATACCATTTCGACCGCGCCACCGGCAGTAGCGTGTTGTATTGGCAGCCGGTCGGGGAAGGTTCCGGTGGTCAAGACTTCAGGTATTGCGATGTCAGATGCCAACAGCGGCGGTTCTCAGAAATAAGAAATAGAACTTCTGACGCGAATGAGCGAAGATTGTGTGGCTTTCAAGGATGCCTTACTTTTATTCTCGGCTTTGCAGTTCCGCTTGACGAGCTTGCCTTGCTGGGCAACGTCAGCCGCTGGAACCCTTGCGGCTGTTTCGAAGAAGGCACGTTGGTCGCCACGCCCGAAGGCCTGCGCCCCATCGAAGACATCGCCGTCGGCGATCTGGTCCTCTCCTATGACCCCGATACCGGCGAGACGAGCCCGCAGGCCGTCACCGCGTTGATCCGGCCGGAGCCGAAGGCGCTGTGGCGGCTGGAGGCGCGGGACGCGGACGGGGAGACGGAGGTCTTCTTCGTCACCGACGACCACCCCTGGTTCATCGAAGAACAAGGCTGGGTCGAAACCCGCGCGCTCACCCCCGGCCAACGCATTGAAACCGCCGACGACCGCGGGCTGACGATCCTCGACAACGCCATTACCGACCGCGTCGAGCGCACTTACAACCTGTCCGTCTCCGGCCCCCACACCTTCCTCGTTGGCGAGGACGGGGCCGTGGTGCATAATGCTGACGCCTGTCGTTTGGCCGGGCTGGCCGCAGATGTTGCCGGATGGCTTGGCCCCTTCACGCCCCGTCGTCTTAGCAACGGGAATCTGATCCTAGAGAGCGTCGATGGCGCGCGGCGGGTTAGGTTTGATTTTGTGCAAGATTCTGGACGTTTTGCGGGCCCGCACGTGCAGTTTGAAGTGCGGAACGCTCGTGGGGCATTTGTCCCTGCGGCAAATGCGCCGCGTCACGTGTACTTCGGTGGTGGCTAACGATGGGGAGCAAAGAATTCAAACATCATTATACTTGCCAGTCTGGTCTACATTGTAAGTATAAACTATACTTATGGTGGGGCGAGGTGCAGCCGGATGGACGGGTCGTCGATGACGGCTGGGCGCTTGCGGTTTCAAAGCTGTCCGCTAATGGCGTCGAGCGCCCATTTGCGGATCATTGGGAACAAAATTTCGAAAGGATCTCTCTGTATTTTGATGATTATGAAGCGTCAGGGATAGACTGGGTCAACCTGAGAACAGGGAAGCAAGTGACGGCGAACGAAATGCGAGTCGAAATAGCCAGTGGTGTTTGAGGCATCTCTGCGGCCCGCAATACGAGAACCGGGACGCACACTATTTCTGCATGAAATCCTAAAGCGCCACGCCTGCAGGCGCGCCGGCGGCGAGCTTCGCCTATGACGCCTTGGGCCGTCTGCGGGAGGCGAGTGCGGCGAGCGTGACGACCCGCTTCCTCTATGATGGGGC
>JBILVS010000258.1:0-2740 GCA_044370335.1 Caulobacterales bacterium | reverse complement strand
CTTGCGATGTTCTCGTGATCGGCGGCGGTTTTGCGGGTTTGGCGGCGGCTCAGGCTGCGGCCGCCGTCGGCGCCAAGGCGATCGTTCTGGAGGCCAAGACTGAGATCGGCGTCAAGCTCCATACCAGCGGCATTTATGTCGCCGAGGCGTATGTCGCCGATCCCCCGCCCGACAAAGCCGTCCGCCGCATTGATAAGGTTCGCCTCTATGGTCCCAAAGGCCAAAGCCGAGACCTGACCCAAGCCGGCTACGCGTTTTACACCACCGATACGGCCCTTGCCTTGCAGGCCATGGCCGACAAAGCCCGCCAAGCAGGCGCAAGGATTGAGACAAGCGCGGCTTTTCATGCCGGCTATGACAATGGCTCAAGGGTGCGAGTCCTCGCCGGAGAGCAGGTTTATGAAGCCCGTTTCCTGATCGGCGCCGACGGGGCCCGCTCCAAAGTCGCTGAAACTTTCGGGCTTGGCCGCAACACGCATTTCCTTGCGGGTGTCGAGCGGCATTTTGAGCACTGTGGCCGAATGCCGGAAGACTTTCTCCACGTCTTTCTCGATCCCGCCTTGGCCCCCGGCTATGTCGGCTGGGCCGCCGCCACCCCCCACGGCGCGCAGGTGGGACTGGCGGTAAGCCGCGGTCGCAAGCCTTTGATCGAGCCCGTACTGCGCTTGGCGCAGGAGCGCTTCGGCCTCTCCGAGAAAGACGCCGGACCCTGGAGAGCGGGGCTGATCCCCTGTGGCGGGGTCGTCAAGCCTTGGGCCCGCGGTCTGGTGGCTCTGGTTGGGGACGCCGCCGGCATGGTCTCGCCCTTGACCGCGGGCGGCATCCGCACCGCACTCGTCTATGGCCGCCAAGTTGGGCAGGCGGCCGCCCTGTGGCTTCAGCGCCGCGGACCGCCCCCGGCCTACGCCATGGATGGCGCGCTTCCGCGCTTTGGGGTCCGCCATGTGATGCGCTGGGCTATGGACAGGCCTCCGCCTGCTTGGGCGATGCAGCTTTTGGTCGAGGCCGCTCCCATGAGCCTTGTCGCCAAGCGGATGTTCTTCACCCGAAGGGGCTAAGCCTACCCGGGGCTCAAATCCAGGGTCAGTGCATGCAGGCCGGCGTCAAATTCCGGCTGCAGCACGCGGTTCACCGCCCGCTGCCGCTCCACCCGGCTCATGGCGGCAAATGCCGCCGCCGTCATCCGAACCGTATAGTGAGTTTCACCCCCGGGCCGAGCGCCGGCATGGCCGTGATGATTGGCGCTGTCGTCGATCACCTCAAGAGCCGAGGGGGCAAACGCAGCCCGCAAGGCCATTTCGATGCGCATCGCCCGAGAGGCGCCTTTTCCCGCCCCTGTCAATTCCTTGTCCGACACGCCGCTTCTCCCCATAGTGTTGCTCCTCGAAGCGTCGGCGCGAGAAGGGCGCTCCCTTCGAGGAACCAGTCCCTGACGTTGGCTCGATGACCGCTGCTTTCACATACCGTCCCAAGTTCGTCGACGTGCGGGTGAAGAAACCCGCCCCGGAAGAGCAGGCCCGCGCTTCCGCCGACCGTCCTTGCGATCATGTGGGGTGCCAGCGCGCCGGCTGCCATCCTGCCCCCAAGGCGCGGGATCGGACCGGAGAGTTCTGGTACTTCTGCGTCGAGCACGCCGGCGATTACAACCGCCGCTGGAACTACTTCGCCGGTATGAGCGGAGGGGATTTCGAAAGCTTCGCCAAGGCGGCCGAATATGGCCATCGCCCTACCTGGAGCTTCGGCGCCAGTCGGCAGGACAGGGAAGCCTCTGTCCGCCGCGCCATGGCCGGCGGTCGCGGCTCGGGGTTCGGAGCGTGCCGCAACCCCGATGAACCCCGCGTCAAGCGCCGCAAACACGTCTCGCGCCTTGAGGAGCTTGCCCTCGGCGCGTTGGGCCTCGATTCCGAGGCCGATGGCGCAGCGATCCGCGCCAAATACGCCGAGCTGATCAAAAAATATCACCCCGACAGCAACGGCGGCGACCGTTCCTGCGAGGCGCTGCTCGAGAAGACCGTTCGCGCGTATCAGGTTCTGAAAGCCGGAGGCCACGTGTGATGCGGCTCCTGGCCGCGGCCGCAGCCTATTGGATGGCGGCGCTGGTCTGCGGCTTTGCCTTTGGCGCGATCCGACAGTTCGCCTTGACGCCCTGGGCGGGGCCGGTCTGGGCCACACTCATCGAACTCCCTCTAATTCTGAGCGCTCTGTGGTTTGCTTGTCGCTGGATTATCCGGCGGACAGGTCTGCCGCAGGGAGCGCCGCGCCTTGCCATGGGGGGGCTTTGGTTGTTGGTCCTTCTCGCCACCGAGTTCGTTCTCGGCGCAGGTCTCCGCGGATGGTCCGTTGCAGAAACCCTGGCTCATTTCCGCACGCCGCAAGGCGCCCTGGGTCTGGTGGGTTTTACCGTTGCGACCCTGTTCCCCAGGCTCAGTCGTTCCTCACTCTAAGGCGCGGGGGACAGGGCCGCCTGTCGCGCCGCGAGCCCCTTGAACGATAAGGTTGGAGTCCTTCGGATCGGCTGCAACCCCGCATAAACAGAGCAGATCTGTCGGAAAGCCGCCGCTTGGGGCGCAGCAAGCCCCAGGCGCGCCGCCGCGAAATGGGAGAAAGCCGGGCTGAGCGGGGTTTGCCCCGCTCTGCGGTGCGCCCACTTCCAGGCGCGTTCCGCATTCCGGCGCAAAGCGTGCCGCGCCAGATCCTCCGGCAGCGTTCCGCCATCCTCTAGAAAATGCGCGATACTGAA
>JBILVS010000257.1:0-2750 GCA_044370335.1 Caulobacterales bacterium | reverse complement strand
GGCGACGGCCATTCCGAACCAGGGCATCCTGATTGACACCCTTTCCCTTCAGGAAGCGTGGGCGAGTTCGGAAATCGAGAACATCATCACCACGCAGGAGGAGCTGTTCCAAGCCGCGATTTTCCCAGAAGGCGTTGATCAGGGCCCTGCAAAGGAAGTGGCCCGCTATCGCGATGCTCTCAAATGCGGCTGGGACATGATGAGCCATTCCCAATGGCTGCTGACCAACACGATCATCATAGAGATGTTTCGCGTCTTGAAACGCACGGACGAGGGTTTTCGCGAGACGCCGGGAACGGCGCTGCGCAACGACAAGACCGGTGAGATGGTCTATGTGCCTCCGCAGGACCGCAATGACATCATCAACCAGATGACGGCGCTGGAGCGCTTCATAAACGACGACGACGCCAGCGACCTCGACCCGATGGTGAAAATGGCTATCATCCACCACCAGTTCGAGAGCATCCATCCCTTCTCGGATGGAAACGGCCGCATCGGGAGAATCATTAATGTGCTCTACCTGGCTCGAACCGGCCTTCTGCACATCCCGCTGCTTTACCTCAGCCGCTACATCACAACGCACAAGGGCGATTACTACCGCCTGCTGCAAGCCGTGCGCGATGACGGCGCGTGGGAGGAGTGGATCGTCTACATGCTCACCGCGGTGGCGGAGACCTCAATTGAAACGCTGCGTTTGATCGATGGCATCGCAGCGCTGATGGCGGACTACAAAAAGCGCATCCGCGACGACCACGCGAAGCTCTATTCGCAGGACCTGTTGAACAACCTGTTCCGCCACCCGTATACGCGGATCGAATATCTCGCCCAGGAAGTGGGCGTGGTGCGCCAGACCGCGGCGCGATATCTTGATCAGCTGACCAAGGCAGGCTTCCTGGAGAAGCAGGCCTTCGGCAAGCACCATTTCTACATCAACAAACCGCTGGTGGCGCTCTTCGTCGAAGGGGCGGCGAGGAATGTTTGAAGGCGCCCGTTCTCCGCGCACGCGGGGCTGAACCGCGCCGGCCTCGGTGGGGGTGTACAGGCGGCGACCGTTCCCCGCACACGCGGGGCTGAACCGGCAGCGTGGAGCCCGCGCTGGCGGGCGGCGCGCCGTTCCCCGCACACGCGGCGCTGAATTAGCGCTCCGTGCTCAAGCGACTGTCCCCGGCCCACCATTTCGCACCAAGTCCAAGAATCGCTCAAACCGCTGTTCCGCCAGAGCCGCCGCGTCATCTTCCTCGTCCGGCGCAAGGGGCGGCGTGTATTCGAGCCAGATGCGCACGAACAAGAGGAGCGCCTCTTTCAGCGTAGCGTTGTCCCGCATCAGCTTGTCCATTCGCGCTTCCAATCGTGCGAGCTGCCGCGTGGCGCCTTCCGGGACGCCTTCGGGGTTGGTTTTGAAGTGTTGCTTCACCGCAACCGCGATGATGCCGGAGGCGGACAGGTGCTTGGTCTTCGCTGCCTTTAGCAATTCGGCTTCGAGATCTGCGGGGAGGTAAACGGTGACGCCTTTTGCGGGCATGGTCAGACTCCTTTGCTGCGGCCCGGGCCCTTGGGCGGACGGCGACGGCTTGGCGGTGATTTGTCGGGCGGCGGCAAGAGGACGAGTTCGGGCGTGATGTTGCGCATCGGACGGTCATGGCCCGCATCCTCAGGGCCCTCCCCGCTCGATTTTGACCTTGGGCCCGCAGGCTTCCAATCGTGGTCCTCGGTGAGCGTTTCAGTCGGCGCCGCCTCTGCGATCAAGCGCTGTGCGAACAATGCGAACCGATCGACCTGCAGCTTACGCGCCCGGATCGGCTTGCAGCCGCCTTTGAAAATCAGCATCTGATCGGGCGGTAGGCGCAGCGGGTCGCCGGTCTGCATCAGTGGCCGGCGTTGATCGCGCCAGGTGTGGGAGCTTCGCTGCTGTGCACCGAAACCGCCGCTGTGATGGCGAGTGGTTTGCGGGATCATCTCGATGACATCGCCGCCGAGCTTGCAGATCACTTCCGCCGTAGCCGGATCATTGACGCCGAACGAGGTGATCACGTCGCAATTGTCGACGATGACATTGTCACGGCCATAGACGCCGCGGATCGAGTTGATCGACTGGCACACCAGCATGGCCTGGATGTCATAGCCCGCCATCAGGCCCATGGCGCGCTCAAAGCCGGGCAGCGCGCCGAGCAAAGGGAACTCATCGAGCAGCAACAGCGTGCGATGGCGGCGCAGCCGGCCGAGGGAATCTGCGACCTTGTCTTCCGTCAGCACTCGGATGATCTGGCCAATGATGAGTCGCATCAAAGGCATTAGGCGGTCCATGTCGGAAGGCGGGGGTTGGAGATAGAGCGTGACCGGATGATCGAGACCAACGAGGTCCGCGATGCGGAAGGTCGAAGTCGCAGTGTTCTCGGCAACCAGGGCGTCGGCAAAGACCGTGAGATACGACTCCGCGGTGGCGCGCACGTTGGACTGCGTGCGCTCTTCCATCGCCAGATAGGAACGCGCGGCTTCTTGCGCGATCGGGTGCGGCGTCGCGAGAGACGTTATCCGGCCGTCACGGCTTTGCCATCCTCCGCGCATGGCTTCGGCGGTTTCCTCAATCCGCGACAGCCGCGCGCGAACCTCCGCGAAGTTCTTCCGTCCTTCTGGCGCGGTGTGGAGCACATCGAGGATCACCCCGACCAGAAGAGTGGAGGCCGCGGTTCGCCAGAACGGCGCCTCATTGGTTTCGCGGGTGGGGGCTGTGAGGATATCGACGATGTTTT
>JBILVS010000256.1:0-2755 GCA_044370335.1 Caulobacterales bacterium | reverse complement strand
AACGGTAGGTTTGGACACGGCGGCATATCCTTTTCTCTTTGAGAATCGACGGCGTCTTGAACACCGCCATGATATGCCGCCTGCTTCAGGCCATCACCAACTTTCGGCTATAACTCGCGTAGACGCGTCGCGCCCCATCCGCCAAGCGGGTTTCGAGAATATGGTTTATGCTGCCCGAAGCGTAGACTTGCGGAGACATGGTTAATACCTTGATCGGCTTCCCCCGCTGTGTGCCTCAAAGAAAGGCTCAATTGAAACGACCAACTCCCATAAAGCGAGGTTCGCCCCTGATGACGCCCCAATCAGGAGCACCCGTCTTGTGATCCCCGCCTGACTTGCAACCCCAAAAAGAAAGTTAGCCGTGGACAGAGCCGCCTCCGGATTGTCTATGCTCCGCGCGCGCATGCCGACCGGCCGAACGGAGGCGTTCGAGACGACTTAGGTCGGCGGTTTGGGAGCTGAGTATGCACATCCACAAGCGGGTCCTTGTCACCGGGGGCGCGGGTTTCATCGGTTCGCATTTGTGTGAGCGGCTGTTGGCGCAGGGCTGCGAAGTCTTATGCGTGGACAACTTCTTCACGGGCGCCCGGGCAAACGTGACCTCGCTGCTGGCGCATCCCCGATTTGAGCTCATGCGCCACGACGTGACGTTTCCCCTCTTTGTGGAAGTGGATGAAATCTACAACCTCGCCTGCCCTGCAAGCCCAGTGCACTACCAGTTCGACCCCGTGCAGACGACCAAGACCAGCGTCCACGGCGCAATCAATATGCTCGGGCTCGCCAAACGGGTGAAAGCCAAAATCCTCCAGGCCTCCACCTCAGAGGTGTACGGCGACCCGGTCGTTCATCCCCAGCCCGAGAGCTACTGGGGCAACGTCAACCCGATCGGCCCCCGCAGCTGCTACGATGAAGGCAAACGCTGCGCCGAAACGCTGTTCTTTGATTATCACCGCCAGCACGGCCTCAAGATCAAGGTGGCCCGGATCTTCAACACCTATGGTCCGCGCATGCACCCCAACGACGGCCGGGTGGTGTCTAACTTCATCGTCCAGGCCCTGAAGGGCGAGCCGATCACCCTTTATGGCGATGGCGGCCAAACCCGGTCCTTCTGCTTTGTCGATGATCTCGTGTCCGGCCTCATGGCGCTTATGAACAGCGACGACGCCCTCACCGGTCCTGTGAATCTCGGCAATCCGGGGGAATTCTCCATCAAGGAATTGGCGGAAATCGTCATTGAGCTCACCGGCTCGAAATCCACCCTCACCTTCCTGCCGTTGCCCCAAGACGATCCCAAGCAACGCCAGCCCGATATCCGTCTGGCCCGGGAAGCGCTGAAGTGGGAACCTGCCATCCCCCTGCGCCAAGGCCTGGAGCGCACGATCGCCTATTTCGACGCCCTTCTGAAAGAAGCGACAGCAATCGCAACCTGAGGCTTGAATAGACGACGATGGCCAAGACCATTTTTGTCACTGGCGGCGCCGGCTATGTCGGCGCTCACGCCTGCAAAGCGTTCAGCGCCGCCGGCTGGCGGGTTGTTGTTTACGACAGCCTGTTTCGCGGCTGGCGTGACTTCGTCCGCTGGGGCGAGTTGATCGAGGGCGACATCCTTGACGAAGCCCGCCTCGCCGCCGCGATGGCGGCGACCAAGCCCGACGCCGTCGCCCACTTTGCGGCCCTGACCTTTGTCGGCGAAAGCACCGCCGATCCCTCCCTCTACTACCGCGTCAACACGATGGGGGGCTTCGCCGTCCTGGAAGCGGCCCGAAAGGCCGGCGCGAAGGCTTTGGTCTTTTCCTCCACCGCCGCGGTTTACGGCGCCCCGGTCCGCACCCCGATGGATGAGGCCCACCCCCGCGAGCCGATCAACCCTTACGGCCGCTCCAAACTCATGGTCGAGCGCGCGCTGGAGGACGCCGCCCAAGCCTATGGCTTTCGCTCGGCGGCGCTGCGCTATTTCAACGCCGCCGGCGCCGACGCCACCGCAGAGATCGGCGAACGGCATGAGCCCGAAACCCATGTCATTCCCTTGGCCATCCGCGGCGCGCGCCGGAGCGACTATGCTTTCACCATCTTCGGCGACGACTTCGAAACCCGCGACGGCACCTGCGTCCGCGACTATGTCCATGTCAGCGATCTTGCCGACGCTCATGTCCTCGCCATTGATTACCTGATGGCCGGCGGCGAGGCCGGCGCCTTCAATCTCGGGACCGGCGCCGGCACCACGGTCGCTGAAATCGCCGCCGCTGTTGAGAAGGCGTCGGGCTGCCCTTTGCCCCGCAAGATCGGCCCCCGACGGGCGGGCGATCCTGCCGCCCTCATCGCCTCCTCCGACAAGGCCCGCGCCGTTCTGGGTTGGACGCCGAAGCGGTCCGGCATCGACGAAATCGTCGAAAGCGCCTGGCGTTGGCACGCCCACGACGGCTGATGCGCCCCGTCGTTGCGGCTCGCTCCCTTAACCGCGTTACAAACCGAAGGACAAAGTGAGATGCGCGCCGCCCATGCCTCGTGGTTGAAGCGGGTGACATCAGGAGTGATTGAAGCATGTGCGGGATCGTCGGCATTCTTGGCCAAGAAGAAGCAGCGCCGCGCCTTGTGGAGGCGCTGAAACGGCTTGAGTATCGCGGCTACGATAGCGCCGGCGTCGCCACCCTTGAGGGCGGCCGCATCAGCAGGCGTCGGGCGCCGGGCAAGATTAAGGCCCTGGAGACCGCGCTCGCTGCAGGCCCCCTATCGGGCTTCTCCGGCATCGGCCACA
>JBILVS010000255.1:0-2758 GCA_044370335.1 Caulobacterales bacterium | reverse complement strand
GGGTGTCACGAATTGAGCGACGGAGCCAGTCGTGATCTTGTACGGGATGACGTGCCTTGGCCAGAAATAGACGGCGCCAATTGGTTACCCACGCGTGCGTTCAGATTATTTGTGCTGATCCAAGCTAAAATCGGCCGCGTAAATTGAAAAACGGGTCTGAGATGCGCCGTAGAGAATTGCTCATGGGTTTGACCGGTATGAATGTGGCCGCCTTGAGCACGCCTTTGGCTATGTCGGAGCCATTGGAAGTGTCGACGTCGTTAATGCCAACGCGATATCTCGATTTCGAACGCAAAGATATGAAGGCTGCCATCGTTGAAGCGTGTGCCGGAGCAGCGACCGACAGGGAGAGGGCTGTCGGCATTTTCAACTTTGTTCGCGATCGCGTGCGATTTGGCTGGGATGGCCGGTTTTACGACATGCGGGCGAGCGAGGTACTCAACGCAGGGATCGGGTACTGCAACACCAAGTCAACGCTGTTTTGCGCGATGTTGCGCGGCGCTGGCATTCCTGCCCGACAGCATTTTGTTGACATTTCTGCGCGGATTTTGGACGGCTTGCTGGATCCGGGAACGCCGTTTGTCGATCATTCCTTCGTCGAGGTCGACCTAGATGGGCGAACCCACTTGGTCGACGCCTACATCGTGGATCGCGGCCTGTTCGACGCAGCGCGCGAGCGTCTGGTTAGCGAAGAGCGCAGTCTTGGATACGGGGTCCATCGTGACGGCACGTGCGAGTGGGACGGCGAAACGGACGCATTCAGTCAGTTTGTCAGAACTGGCGCCGATCCAGCCCCAACGACACGAGATTATGGCGTTCATGCTGATGTTGGCGACTTCTATCGCCGCGGCAGGCGCTGGAACCGGCTAAACATCGCACTGAGACTAGGTATCCCATTCTTTATCCCGGGCCCGAATGCTCGGGCGCAAGCGTTTCGACGCGCAGATCCAGGCTGAACTCTTGCTCCCGTTCCGAGTGCCGTCCGCGCAGCCCAACGCACAAGGTCAACCGCCCTCCCGGGGTGGGTGCGCGGGCGCAGCCAAGTGTCGTCTTCCGGCGAGATCCCGTCTTTGCTGCGGGCGCTAACCGAGTGACCGGATTAGAGCGACTTCGCCCTTGCTTGGCTTAGATTTGCCGAAGACTCCAAATGGGCACTAGATAACTCCCGTTTTATGAACGAGGGCAGCCATGGCGGATTTGTTGGCGATGTCGAGCGCCGTGATCGAAGGCGCAGAAGGTGCAGCGCAGGTTGGCCCGATCAACCGCATCAACCACCAGCTTTCCGAGATCGGGCGCGGCGTGGCGATGGTTGAGGCGTTCTCTCACTCGATCCTGTTTGAAACGGACGACGGTCTCGTTGCGTTCGACACCTCAAATCCTCAGGGCGGCTCTCGCGTTGTCGAGGAAATAAGGCGGTGGAAGAAGGATCGCTTCAACACGATCGTCTACACGCACGGCCACGTCGACCATGTCGGTGGCTGCGGCGCCTTTATTGCGGATGCCGCCAGCAGCAATCAGCCGCGACCGTGCGTGTGCGGCCATGCCAACATCGCGCGTCGCTTTGAGCGCTACAGCATGACCAATGGCTACAATCACATCATCAATGAACGCCAGTTCGGTCAGTTCCGCCGCGCAGGTTATGACATCTCAAGTGAAACACGGTTCCTGCCGGAAAGCTCACCCAAGCCAGAGCAAACTTACACCGACACCATGTCTCTGAATGTTGGCGGCCTTGCAATCGAGTTGCACCACGCCAAGGGGGAAACTGACGACCATACCTGGGCTTGGGTCCCGAAACACAAAGCGATTTGTGCGGGAGACTTCTTCATCTGGAATTTTCCGAACGCCGGTAATCCGCAGAAGGTTCAGCGATATCCCCGTGAGTGGGCCGCAGCTCTTCGCGACATGGCGAGCCGAGATGCCGAGTTGTTCTTGCCCGCGCACGGTCTGCCGATTGGCGGTCGCGAACGCATCAAGCGCGTGCTTACAGAAGTGGCTGATACGCTCGACAAGCTTGTTGATGAAACCATCGCTCTGATGAACCAAGGCGCGCGGCTCAACGATATCGTTCATAGCGTCAAGGTTGACCCAGTAGCGCTGGAGAAGCCTTACCTGCGGCCGCTCTATGATGAGCCTGAGTTTGTCGTGCGCAATATTTGGAGGCTTTACGGCGGCTGGTATGACGGCAATCCAGCCAATTTGAAGCCGGCTCAAGATGCGGTGCTCGGGGCGGAGATCGCTTCGCTGGCGGGTGGCGCGATGAAGCTTGCCCAACGCGCCCGTGAATTGGCGGAAACCCAGCCCCGTGTCGCCTGCCATTTGGCCGAACTGGCCGCGCTTGCGTCACCGGAAGATAAGCGCGTGCATGTGCTGCGCGCGGAGGTGTTTCAAATCCGGCGGGACGGCGAAACTTCGCTCATGGCGAAGGGTATTTTCGGTTCAGCGGCCAACGAATCCAAATCGAAATCGAACTAGCTTTGTCGAGGTCTGATTGTGGGCCGCAATGACCGGAGTCGGCGAGATTGCGCCGCACCGTCGACCGCGCGCCGAGCGGCGACATTGGAGCGAGACAGACGCTCGCCCGCAGCTGTGCTCGTGCGACTAGTTAGGCGGACTTCCGAGCCTTCGCCGTTCATCGCGGCGGAGTTCTCTCTGTCGATATGCGCGGCGCGAGATCATACGACTGTTATGCAGCGCGAATCCGCCCCAAAACGTCCCAAACGGCCTATCTAGCGGCTCAAATGCCCCGCTTAGGGGC
>JBILVS010000101.1:0-10016 GCA_044370335.1 Caulobacterales bacterium | reverse complement strand
GAGGCGGTGCGAGTGATTTATGATCCGTCCATGGTGACCTATGAAGCGCTGCTCGATCATTTCTGGCGGCATGTGGACCCGACCGACGCCGGCGGGCAGTTCTGCGACCGGGGCCCAAGCTACCGGACCGGGATCTTCGTCACCGATGCTCAGCGGTCGGCGGCGGAAGCGAGCCGCGCGGCGCTCGAGGCCTCAGGCGTGCTGCCAGGGCCGGTGGTGACAGAGGTGCTGCCGCTCGGGGCGTTTTGGGTGGCGGAGGAGTATCACCAGGACTACTCGGACAAAAACCCGGTGCGCTATCGCTTCTATCGGTCCGGTTGCGGTCGGGATGCGCGGGTGGCGGAGGTGTGGCGGAACGCGCCGGCCTCACCCTAGAGCCAGCCACAGGGCGGTGGCCACCAGGGCCAGGGCGAAGCCCGCGCGCACTTCCGGTCGCTGGGTGGCGGCGGCGACAAGCCCGTGCGCCTGCGCCGCGCCGATGACCATGGCCACATGAACCGCGGTGGCGACGGCGATGTGGCCGGCGCTGAGAAGCAAAGCCTGGCCCCACAAGGGCAGCCCATCTTCCGCCATAAACCGCGGCAGGAGCAGAGCGTAGAAGATCGCTGCCTTGGCGTTGAAGATATTGGCCAGAAACCCCCGCCAGAACGGGGTTTGCACGCCTGCAGGCGCAAGCGCTGGGGAGTTTTCCCGGTCCGGGGCCCACGCCTCATACGCCAGAAACAGGAGATAGAGCACGCCGAAGAGGCGTAAGCTCTGAAGCGTGAGGGGGCTGTTTTGCAGGACCGCGCCCAGGCCTAGGGCGGCCGCCAGCGCATAGACCGACAGGCCCAGTGAGACCCCGGCGGTGGCGGCAAAGCCCGCCTTGCGGCCTTGGGAGGCGGCGAGCAGCGCGAGGTAGGCCATGTTCGGCCCAGGCGTCAGCTCGATCAGCACAATGGTGACGACAAATTCCAGCAGCACGGTTTCACCATCGCTGGATCACGCCAAAAAACCAGCACGTCGTTCGGCTTTGACGCAGGGCCTTCGGCGCCTTACTTCGAAGGCAACCCCTTAAGGCCCACAACATCCGGGAGGCCACGGCCATGGCGCGCGAGATCATCCACTTCATTGGCGGGCAGAAGCTCGATCACGGGACGCGGCAGGGGGACGTGTTCAACCCCAATACCGGCGCTGTGCAGGCGAAAGTGCAGTTCGGCATGGCCGCGACCGTCGACACCGCCGTGGAGGCCGCCGCGAAGGCCTTTCCCGGCTGGGCCGCCACCAACCCGCAGCGGCGCGCGCGGGTGATGTTCGCCTTCAAGGCCCTTGTGGAAAAACACATGGACGAGCTGGCGCATATGCTTTCCTCCGAGCACGGCAAGGTGATCGCTGACAGCAAGGGCGACATCCAGCGCGGGCTTGAGGTGATCGAGTTCGCTTGCGGTATCCCCCACCTGTTGAAGGGCGAATACACTGAAGGCGCGGGGCCGGGGATCGACGTCTTTTCGATGCGGCAGCCTTTGGGGGTCGTGGCCGGCATCACGCCGTTCAATTTCCCCGCGATGATCCCGATGTGGATGTTCGGCGTCGCCATCGCCTGCGGCAACACGTTCGTGCTGAAGCCGTCGGAAAAGGACCCGTCGGTGCCGGTGCGTTTGGCGGAGTTGATGATGGAGGCCGGGGCGCCGGAAGGGGTGCTGAACGTCGTCCACGGCGATAAGGAGGTCGTGGACGCGATCCTCGATCATGAGCTGATCAAGGCGGTTTCGTTCGTCGGATCGTCCGATATCGCCCAATATGTGTATTCGCGCGGCACGGCGAACGGGAAGCGCGTGCAGGCGATGGGCGGGGCGAAGAACCATGGCGTCGTTCTTCCGGATGCGGACTTTGACCAGGTGACAAAGGATCTGGTCGGCTCCGCCTTCGGCTCGGCGGGGGAGCGGTGCATGGCGCTGCCGGTGGCGGTTGCGGTCGGCAAAGGCACGGCGGAGGCTTTGATCGAGCGCATCATGCCGGAGATCGAGCGGATGAAGGTGGGGATCTCCACCGATCCGGACGCGGCCTATGGACCTGTGGTGTCGGCCGCGCACCGGGCGAAGATCGAGAACTATATCCAGATGGGCGTGGACGAGGGCGCGACGCTTTTGGCGGACGGGCGCGGGTTCAAGCTGCAGGGCTATGAAGAAGGGTTCTTCATCGGGCCGACGCTGTTTGACCACGTGAAGCCTAAGATGAAGAGCTATCAGGAAGAGATTTTCGGGCCGGTGCTGCAAATCGTCCGGGCCGAGACGTTTGAGGAAGCCGCTGCTCTGCCCACGAACCATCAGTATGGAAACGGTGTTGCGATCTTCACCCGCAACGGGCGTGCAGCGCGAGAATTCGCCGCGAAGGTGCAGGTGGGGATGGTCGGGATCAACGTGCCGATCCCGGTGCCGGTGGCCTACCACACCTTCGGCGGCTGGAAGCGGAGCGCGTTCGGCGATGTCAACCAGCACGGCCCGGAAGGCGTGCGGTTTTACACCAAGGTGAAGACGGTGACCGCCCGCTGGCCCGATGGAGATGTAGGAGATCAGGCGTTCGTGATCCCGACGATGAAGTGAGGGCATGGACCTTGCCGCAACATTGGAACTGGAAGGTCGTGTCTGGTTCCGCAACGCTCTGACGGCGGAAGCGCTGTTGGCCTTGGATGGCTATAGCTCGCTTCAAGGCGCGCCAGGAGAGCGGCTTGGCCTGATAGCTCCCTTGCGGGAAGCCCTTGAGGCCGGTCCTAGCCCGCTTGTGCGCGGCTTGATGGCCGGCGCGCGACCGGTGCGGGCGGTGGCGTTCGACAAATCAGCGGAAAGCAACTGGGCGCTGGGCTGGCATCAGGACCGCGTGGTTGTAGCGGCGTCGCGGTGCGACGCGCCGGGATTTATCAACTGGACCATAAAGGCCGGTGAATGGCATGTGGAGCCGCCCATCGACGTCTTGGAACAGATGGTTTTCATCCGGATCCATCTTGACGACGCAGACCCTGGGAATGGGTGCATGCAGGTGGCGCTGGGATCGCATCTGTTTGGAAAAGCGCCGGTCGATCAGACGGAAGCGGTTGTCGCGCAATGTCGGGCCGAGGACTGCATCGCTCGCCGGGGCGATGTGTTGATCGCCAAGGCGCTGATTCTGCATCGTTCGTCGGCGTCGACTAGCGCGCGGCGTCGGCGCACGTTGCGGATCGACTATCGGTCTGCCCCATTGCCAGCAGGTCTGGAGTAATTGAATTTCCGTTCAGGGGAACGAGGCCTGCTGGGATGCCGGGGGCGGAGTGACTGGGGCAGAGTGACTGGGGCAGAGTGACTTGACAAGCTGATCGATCGGTGATCGATTGGTTGCCATGAAAGAAATCACCGCTGTCGAGGCCAAGGTCAAGTTTGGCGCTTTGCTTGATGAGATCGAGCGCGGCGAAGAGGTGATCGTGACCCGCAACGGCAAGCCGGTCGCCAAGATTAGCCCGATGGAGCGGCGGGCTGCTGACGTGGCCGACGTGGTCGCTCGGCTGAAAGCCTTCCGCGAAGGGAAATCTCTTGGCGGTTTGGACTGGAAAGAGATGCGCGACGAAGGCCGCAAATGAGCGTCGTTATTGACGCTTCTGCGGCCCTGATTTGGTGCTTTGAGGATGAAGCGCCTGAGGCGGCCGACGCGCTCCTGGACAGTTTTGTGGCCTCCGGGATGCTCGCGCCCCTGCACTGGCCCCTTGAGATCGCCAATGTTTTGTGGGTCAGTCAAAAGCGAGGTCGCCTTACGGAGGGCCAAGCCAAGTCATTCATAGCCCTTCTTCAGGCCTTACCCATCGAGATCGATGGGGAAACGGCGGCACGGGCTTTCGGTGAAACTCGCATGCTGAGCGAACGACACGCGCTCACTGTCTATGACACCGCCTATCTTGAACTCGCCATGCGGCGCGGAGCAGGGCTGGTGAGCAAGGACAAGGCTCTGCTGGCCGCTGCCGCTGCTGTCGGGGTCACCACAATCGCGGTTTGACCGCCGGAATTTCCCCTTCTCGCCATTCAACGCCTGGAGGGTTCGCCTTTGAAAGTGAGGCGGTCATGGCGAAATCTCAGAAACGTAGCTCCCGCGAGGCCAAAAAGCCGAAGCAGGATAAGCAGCCGGCGCCCATTGCGGCCTGTTCGCCGTTCGCGAAGGGGTCCATCAAGCCGAAGAAGGGTCAGAGCTAGCTCTTCCACGGTTCCGCCGTCGCTTCACGGCTAAGCGCCGGTGCGTTCGGCGCCAAGAGCGCTGGGCCTCTCCTTGGGTTCCTGGTCCAGCAACGCTGTCGCCAAGGCCGTGTGACTGCTGGGCGGTTCGGGCGCCGCGCCCGGTTTGGAGAACCACAGTCGCTCATGCACGGTGAACGCGAGCGTCTGGACGATCGGCTCGACAATCCCCACCGCCAAAGCGAGCCGCCAATCGCCGGTAAGGGCGAAGGCGACCGCGATAGCGACGATGAAGTGCATTATGGCATAGGTGAGGGTTTTCAGCAGCGTGCGCTTCATCAATGGGGCTTATCCCCGGAGCTGCCGTCGGAGGCTTTGCCGGCTGGGATTTTGCCGCCGGAGGACCTAGCCCCAGCAGGCTTTCCCGATGAACTCGGCCCGGCTGGGATCACACCAGAGGAGGTTGAGCCCGCCCCTGAGCCCGCCCCTGAGCCCGCCCCTGAGCCCGCCCCTGGGCCCGCGCCGAGATCGGCGACGGTGGTCGGGTCGGAGTTCGGGTCTGATTGGGTGCGACGGGCGAGAATTCGCAACACCTCCGCCTGGTCTTTCGGAATGGTGACCGAGGCGTCGCCGCCACTGCCGTCGACGGCGACCTGTTCATCGCGCTCTGCAATCGTGCGCTATTGGGGGCCGCTGTTCCTCGGGCCCTGCATGTCTGCGTCGCCTTGGGACATGTTGAACGAGAGGTCCGCGTATTGGGTCGGTCTGGGGGGTGCCCGGCTGGAAATCGTCGTCGATGGCGTAGAGGGCTTTTTCGAAGGCCTTCTGGTGGGCGATTTCGTAGACCATCAGGAAACCCAAGGCGTCCTTGACGCGGGGGTCGTCGGTGATGGCGATCAGGCGCTCATAGACGATCTTGGCGCGGCTTTCGGCGGCCATGTTGCACCAGAGGTCAAAGGTCGGGTCGACCGCAGCTGTCGATGGAGCCCGCAGGCCACGGGACGCTGGACGAGGTCGTCAGGGAGGGACCTCCACCATAGAGGATCGACTGGGTGTGGCTGTTTCCGCCGGCGGTGAGGCTTATGGCGAGATCGCCCTCAGACATCGCCGCTTTACCCAAGGCGCCTTTGGCGGCCTTGTTCAGCATCGCGACAAGACTGCCGATGACTTCGAGGTGGCTGAGCTCCTCGGTTGCGATGTCCAGAAGCAGACCCCTGCGGCCTGGGTCCAACTCGCCCAGGCCTTGGGTGAAATGGCGCATCGCGGCGGCCGGCTCGCCGTCGGGGCCGCCGAATGGCTCCAGCAGGAGACTGGCGAGAACCGGCTTCGGCTCGGCGACGCGGACAGTGTATTGCAGGCGTGTGTTGTGCATGAACATGGCGGGGCGACCTTGGTTGAAGCCGGGCATCGGAGCCGATGGAGGCTCAACCCGGCTTGTCGGCCGCTGTTCCGCGTTCGTCAGCCTATCCAGGCGGTCAGGGCGCCCAACGGCAAAGCCCTGTCCGCCATGGCGAGGCCGCCCAAAACCAAGCCTGTGGCGCCCGGAAGCAGGGCGAACCAGTAGAGCCAGGCCGCATGGGCCAGAGCGGCCACCGCCAAAAGCGTGATCGCGATGGCGAGCAGCGCTTCACTCAGGTCAAACTGATCGCCGAGAGCGTTGAGCGAGGCGTAATCCGCTTCGGCCGCCTCCGCGCGGCCTCGCGTTTCGTCAAGGCGCTCGCGGATTCGAGCGACCTCTTGAATCTGGGCGTCGCGTTCGGTGCTTGTGAGAGCGGCTTCCGCCGCGGGAAGGTTCCGCGTGCGGAGAATGCGTTCGAGATCGGCCAAGCGATAGGTCGCCATGTCCTCCCGGACGCGGACGGCTTGATACCAGGCCCATCCGTTGTTCCGTTCGGCTTGGGCCTGGGCCATCGCCTCGGCGATGTTGCCCGCTTTGATCGTGAAAAGCGCGATGGCCGTTGCAAGAATCGCCACCGTCAGCGCCACGCGGTTGTTGAACCGATCGGTCTCGGATTTCGTTTCCATCCTCGCCTCTCCCCAAGGGCTGTGAGCCTAGGGGCGGATGTGCAGCGCAGGCAAGGCCTCGCGCGGAACCAAGCTACCAAGCGGCTGTTGTCAGCGTAGAGTTTTGGCGGAGCAAACCAAGGAGGCTACGATGCCGTCGGCGCAGCAAACTCAATCGAAATCCAGGTCAAACCAGAAGCCGAAGACGATGATGGACGCCGAGGACGTGATGATCTTCGAGATGCTGGGGCAAAGAAGCCGTTGTCGCGGGCGCTGCCGCGGTTGACCAAGGCGATCCAGACCGAAAGCGCCAAGGACGCCATGAACCAACGGTTGGAGCAAGGCGAGCGCCTGCTGCAGGGGTTGGATCAGTGTTTTGAGCTTTTGCAGGCAAGCCCAGGTCGGAACCAGGTCGGAACAAGAGCGTTGTGGCTGAGGCTCTGATTGCGGACGCGCAAGAGCCCATCGAGGACATGGACAGGGGTTCGGCTCTGGATGCGGTGCTCTCATCGGCGCGATCCAAAAGACCGAGCCCTAAGGCATCGCCGCCTGGGGCTCGACTCGGGCGATGGCGAAGAGCCTTGGCGAGCAGGAAACGACCCCGCTGACGCAAGGGGGGCTTGATGAAGGCAGCCAGCTCGACCCGCAGCTCATCCAGTGCGCTCAGGACGAGGTGATCCCAGCGCTGGAGGCGATGGACGAAGACGACGGCGAGGAGGCCGGCATGGGCTCGGGCATGGGCAATGATCCCTCCATGCATGGTCAAAGGGGCGGGCGCTCAAGCTATGGCGGGTCTACGCGGTCTGGCGGCAGGCCTTCCAACGCGCAGCGGAAAAAATGAGCTGAGGTCGTTGCTATCGTCTGATGGGTGAAAAGGCCCGGGCTGCAGGAGCCCGGGCTTTTCGCGTTTTGCGGCTTTCGGCAAGGGGCATGATTGACGGCGCCGCCCATCCGGTCCACCTCCTCCTGCCAAAGACCAGAGGGGAAACCGGCCGATGGCGTATCAGCTTTCTGAAGACCAGCGCCTGATTCAGGAAACTGCCCGGGCGTTCGCGCGGAACGAGCTGCGGCCGCATGCTGGGCGTTGGGACGAGGGGCATGAATTCCCCAAGGCGACGATCAAGAGCGCGGCGGAGCTCGGGTTTGGGGGGATTTACGTCCGGGATGATGTCGGCGGCTCCGGCCTTGGGCGGCTCGATGCGGCTTTGGTGTTTGAGGAGCTGTCGCGGGGGTGCGTGACGACAGCGGCGTTCATTTCCATCCACAACATGGCCGCCTGGATGATCGACACCTTCGGCAACGAGGAGCAGCGCCAGCGCTGGCTGCCGAAGCTGACCTCGATGGAGCTGATGGCGAGCTATTGCTTGACCGAGCCGGGGTCGGGGTCGGACGCGAGCGCCCTGCGGACGACGGCGCGGGCGGACGGCAACAGCCACTACATCCTCAACGGCACCAAAGCTTTCATCTCCGGGGCGCCGGAGAATGATCTTTATGTCTGCATGGTGCGGACAGGGGATCCAGGGCCCAAGGGCATCTCCACGGTGGTGGTGGAGAAAGGGACCCCGGGGCTCTCCTTCGGGGCGCAGGAGCGGAAAATGGGCTGGAACGCCCAACCCACAGCGCAGGTGATCTTTGAAGACTGCCGCATCCCGGTGGAGAACCGGCTGAACGACGAGGGCTTCGGCTTCAAGATCGCGATGGCAGGCCTGGACGGGGGGCGGCTCAATATCGCCGCTTCATCGCTGGGCGGGGCGACCGACGCCCTGGAGCGGGCAATTGGCTACGCCAAGGAGCGCCAAGCCTTTGGCAAGCCGATCGGCGATTTCCAAGCCACGCAGTTCAAGCTCGCCGACATGGCGACCGAACTCGAGGCGGCGCGGGCGCTTTTGTATGAGGCGGCGCGGCGGCTTGACGCCAAGGACCCGGAAGCCACGAAGTTCTGCGCGATGGCCAAGCGGTTTGTGACGGACGCGGGGTTCCGGGTGGCCAACGAGGCGCTGCAGATCCACGGCGGCTACGGCTATCTCAAGGATTATGAGGTGGAGCGGATCGTGCGCGACGTGCGCGTGAACCAGATCCTGGAAGGCACCAATGAGATCATGCGGGTGATCATCGCGCGTGAGTTGAGCCGCGTCTGATGCAGTCGGTTCTGGTCATGGGTGTTGCGGGGTCTGGAAAGACCACGTTGGCGCGGTCCCTGGCGGCGCGGGCCGGGCTGCCATTTATCGAGGGCGACGACCTGCATGACGAACCCGCGCGGGCCAAGATGGCGGCCGGGATCGCGCTCACGGATGCCGATCGGGCGCCGTGGCTTGATCGCTGCGCCAAGGCGGTCGCTCCCGGCGGGGTGCTGGCGTGTTCGGCCCTCAAGCGGGCCTATCGGGACCGGCTTCGGCAGGAGGGCGGGCTGCATCTCGTCTTCTGCGCGATCACGCCGGAGGGCGCCCAGCGGCGGCTCTCCGTGCGCGCGGGGCACTTCTTCCCGACTTCGCTTCTGCCGACGCAGTTTGCGGCCCTGGAGCCGCCGGGTCCGGACGAGGGCGCCGTCATCATCGACCCCGCGCTTCCGCCGGAGGCCGCCACGCTCGCGGCGGTCCGGGCTTTGGGTTTTTTCCGCTCTTGACCGAAGGCCTTTGCGGGCGTTCGCTGCCGTCAAACACACCAAGCGGGAGGCGACCATGCGGGCGGCAGTATTTGAACAGACAGGCGCGCCTTTAGGCATTGCTTCGGTTAGGGATCCGACGCCAGGGCCTCACGATCTGATCGTGCGGGTCGCCTATAGCGGGGTATGCGGCACGGATCTGCACCTGACGCAGCCGGGGATGGATACGTTCCTGCCGCCGGGCATGATCCTCGGCCATGAGTTCTGCGGAGAAGTGGTGGACGTTGGGCGGGAAGCGAAGGCAGCCTGGCGCGGGGGCGAGCGGGTCACGGTGATGCCGTTTCGGGCTTGCTCGGCGTGCGGCGCGGTCTGCAAGGACGGGCTCGATATTATTTGTCCGAATGTCACCTATCTCGGGATTGCGGCGCCCGGCGGAAACGCGGAGTTCGTCGCTGTGGGAGCGGCGCAGGCGATCCGCCTCCCAGAGGCGGCGCCGCTGCGGACCGCGGCGCTGTGCGAGCCTTTGGCGGTGGGGCTGCATGCGGTGCGCAAAGCGCGGGGGCTTTTGGGTCAGCGGGTTTTGGTGATCGGAGGGGGGCCCGTGGGACTTGCCGTTTCGGCGTTTGCGGGGCTTTCAGGGGCAGCTTCGGTCATCGTGTCGGAGCCGCACAGGGTTCGGCGAGACCTGGCTTTGGGCATGGGCGCGACGGGGACGATCGATCCCGGCGCAGGACCGGTGGGCGAGACTTTCAGGGCCATGACCGGGGGGCCTCCAGACGTGGTGTTTGAGTGTGTCGGCACACCCGGCATGATCGCTGCCTCGATTGCGGAAGCGCGGCTGTTCGGTGAGGTCATCGTTGTCGGCGCCTGCATGGAGCAGGACCATTTCCACCCGATGCAGGCCTTGCAGAAAGAGGTGAGCCTGCGGTTTGCGCTGGGGCATGACCGGACGGATTTCGCCTTTGTCGTGCAATGTCTGGCTGAGGGACGCATCGCTGCGGAGACGATGATCACGGGCGAGGTCGGGTTTGACGCATTCCCGGCGGCGTTTGAGGCGCTGCGGAGCGCGAAGGAGGCCTGCAAGGTGCTGTTGAGGCCGCACTAGACCACGTTGCGACCATACGGGCTCGGCCAAAAGCGTCGCAACGTGGTCAAGGATTAACACTGGGGCGTTTTCCGACGTTTCCGGCCGATTCCAAAAGGTCGGAAAACGCCCAGAACCACGTTGCGACCATACC
>JBILVS010000254.1:0-2777 GCA_044370335.1 Caulobacterales bacterium | reverse complement strand
GGCGATTTATCCCAAGAAGAGACCAAAGCCATTGACCGCCCGCAAACAGACATCCCGGTCTCACAATAGGCGCCGAAGCTCAGCTTCCAATCCGCCCGTCGATCCATGGAAGCTTTTGATCATAGCGTCCAAGAATGGACCCGGTCGAAGCTTCTTCAGATCAAGAGGATACCCTGCTCGGAGCGAGATCAAGTGCAGGAATGCAAGTTGCGCGCGCCCATTGCCTTCTCGGAAAGCATGAATGGCGTTGAGTTGTGCGAGGAATATTGACGCATCTTTGGTGAATTCTCTAGCTGATTCAGACTTGAAAAGTGCGCCATTGCCCAATCGCGCAAATAGCTTCGCCATTTCCAGGTCGATATACTCAGGATAGCAAAATGTGTTGCCGCCTTTGGATGTTCGCACGGTCCGATAACGTCCAGCCCATGTATAGACGTCGCCAAACAGGTGCTTATGCACGGCACAATAGTGGGCCTGCCCGAAGCGGCCATTTGGCAAGGGCTCTTCAGCCCGCAACGTTGACATCTCCAATTCGAACGCCTCAAGGCGCTTCGGATCCTTCACGCCAGCTCGGTTCTTCAGGACAAACGTTCCGCGGTAACAATATGGGTCATCAAAGACCTCGTAGTCGCGGCCGCTCATTTACGCTTCGGTGGATTCGAACTGTACGTCCGCAAGACTTCTGCGCGGCGCTTTTCTGGGCTAAGGCCCTTGGTGTTTTCTAGCCGAGCCATGCTTTCCTTGCTCAGGCGCAACCCCTCGACCCTCGCCATTGAGGCGTAAGCCTTGGCCCCGAGGGTTCGTTCTTGCGATCCACGATTCGACTTCGTCATGTCGCCACCGTAACAGCTTCCGACCACTTTTGGCAGGGCAGATTTCGGGCGCTCCGGGTTACTTTCTCGAGCCTGGCGACCGCCTTTTTCAGCCGAAACCTCGCCTGTTGCGCGCTTTTCCCAAAATTGTGTTCCCCCAAGAACCAGGATACCTGCACGCCCGGAGTGTCCGCTTCTTTGATCTTTGGATCGAGCCGGAACGCCTGCTTCTGCCCCTGAGCCGAAGGCAGAGCCCAAGGAAATAGTGGATTCCCAATCCCTTATGTTCCGACTATGTTCTCCTGCTGGAGAATTCGCCATGGTCGACAGCCTGTTCGGTCTTGTCCTCGTCAGCGGCGCTCTGACGCGGCTTATCGTGCTGCATCCCCTGCCCCTTGCGGCGGGGCTGATGGCAGGGCATGCAGCCGTCGTCGCGGGTGCTGGTCCGGTCGAGACCTTCGGCGCGTTTGCGTTAGTCGCGACCGGCGTGTCCGCCACGATTGGATTGCTGGCCGAGGCGCCTTGGCGGGCTGTCCGCTGGCCCGTCAGAGCGATCCAGGCGGCCGCTTCCTTGGCGCCGTCGTTTCGGGACTGGTCGACGCCGCCAGAGACGTGTTGGGCTGAAGGAACAGGCGCCCAAAGCGGGCCAGAGCCCCGCATTGCCCCGCAATGGCCCGCAATGGCCCGCAATGGCCCGCAATGGCGCTGCGCGTGCACCGCAAAGACCGCAACTCCCCCCGGGAGCCGGTCATGGCGCTGCGTCTCAAGTTTGCCTCGCTCATCTGCGGCCTCGCGTTCGGGCTGACGGCGGCCACGCATTTCATCGGCTGGGCCTATCGCGATGCGCCGGCGCTGGGTCCACGGTGGGCGGTTTCGGAAGGGCTCGCGGTCTATCCGCCCTGGGCCTTTATCGGCTGGCATCAGCGCTTCGGCGCAGAGCACCGGCGGGCGTTCAATCTGGGTCTGGGGATCGTGCTGGCGGGTTTGCTGCTGGGCGCCATGGGCGCGTCTCTGATCCGCGAAGAGACCACCCAACCCAACGCCAAGAAGCGCGGGCGCGGCTGGGCGGGGCTTCGTGATGCGCGCAAGAAAGATCTTCTTTCGGGAAAGGGATGCGTCATCGGCGAACTGAACGGGCGCCTCATCACCACCCAGGATCTGCGCCCCACCCTCGTCACCGGCGGCACGCGGTCGGGCCGCCCTCACCGATCTTGGCAGGCCGGAGGCTCAGATTGATCAGCACCGCCTGACGCCCTTGGACCGAGAGCTGACCTATCGCCGGCGCGCATTGGAAGCCGGTCGGCTGCCGGAGTTGTTCGACGAACGCACGGAAAAGGCGCTGCAAAAGCGGGCGACATTCTTGACCGCCGAAGGCTACGCCAGCCACGACCAGCGCGGCCTCGCCTTCTCCTCCGCCGGCTATGCTAAACTCAAAGACCGCGACGTGGTGCTCTCTATCCAGGACCAGCTTGAAACGACCAAGCCCCTGATCGGGGTGGCGCGGGCGCAGGTGAGCGGCGCCTATGTCGGCGCTGTGTCCACTGCATCAGGCGTCTATGCGGTTCTGGATCGCGGCGCTGGCCTCGTTGCCGGTCGAGTCGCAGAGGCGCCCGGTTTTGCGCTCGGCAGCCCAGCTTGATCTGGCCCCAGGGGCGAATGGGCTGATGCAGGCCGGGCTCGATGTCAGACGCGGGTTGGATGGGGAGTGATGGAAAGTTGAAGTCGGAGTGCGGCGCGTCATCCCAACTCCAGACGTTCGATCTTTGCGGCAACCCAACTTCCGAAAGCGGACGCGCCCGCTGCCACTGAGATACCGTCTGGGGCCGACTGGGACAGTCGCGGCGCGGCCAGGGGCAAAGGGGGCCAGCCCCAACGGCGCCCCAGCCCTTAGCCACGTTTAGCTGTCGATGGCTAATTAGCCGAAGCGCGCTAACTATGGCTAATGAGCTCTCTCCAAGACCCGTG
>JBILVS010000253.1:0-2790 GCA_044370335.1 Caulobacterales bacterium | reverse complement strand
GCGCCACCAGCGCCGCCAGCCGGATCCTGGAGAACGCCGACATAAGCAGCAGAGCAGACCTGGTCATTGACGATGACCGAAGAGGCCGAGCTCAAATCCAGGGTGCAGCCTTCGAACGCCAGAGTGGCTTTGCCCGAAGAGCGGGTGAAGACCTGATCGTTTTCAAACAGCACGTCGCCCTCGTTGAGAACCCGGGTCTCAGAACCCTTGAGGACAAGGACGGACCCTTCAGGGCCGTCGACGGCGGACACGACGCCGACATGGGCTGGATCGACCGCCGCAGCAGCGCCGGCTCCCGCAACGCCAACCGCGAGGCAGGCTGCGGCGACTGAAAACATATTCTTACGCATGCGAAGGACCCCCTGTGAGCCATAATCAGCGATCGTTTACTACGCAGCTGCAAAAAGGTAAAGAGCTTTCTTCCCGCAAACCCAAAAAAATCACCCAAGCGCCCCCCGAGACTTTGTCATCAAAACGACATCGAAAAAAGAAAAAAATTAAATAGCCCAGAGTAGCAGCCCAGAGTAGCGGCCAAGGGTAGTTCGAAAAGAAACAGAGAACACTTTGGTCCGCTCTTGGGTTCAAGCCGGCGGCGCCAAGAGGTCCTTGTCTGTGGCTTGCAAAAAGCCGCGCGCCTCGTCTTCGATCCACAGCGCGGTCAAAAGCCCCGTGCGGTAGGCGCCGGTATCGATCCCGATTCGGTTAGGTCGCTCTTCGACCTCGAGGGATTCGGAGTGACCGTGAACGACGACCCCGCCGTGATCGGCGCGGCTTTCGAGGAAGGGTTTTCTGATCCAGCGCAGATCTTCGGGCGATTGCTCTTCAAAGCCGACGCCCGGTCGGACCCCGGCATGGGCCAGGAGATAATCGCCAAACCGGGCGCAGGTAGGCAGGCCGGCCAGGAAGGCGAGATCGGCTGCGGGGATGGCTTGTTCCAGGCGCAACGCCACGTCCTCGGAGCTGCGGCCCCAGAGATCGCCTACGGCGACGTCATAGCTGCGGGCGGTGGCGTCCCCGCCAAGCCCCAGCCATCGGGGCAGAACCCCTGAGGCGCCGCTTAGGCCCCGCACCAAGAGATCCTCATGATTGCCGCTCAACACCACGAGCCGCGGCGCGCTGGAAAAGCCCCGGAACGGCGCGCCCTGCCGCCAGGAGCGGGCGAGGGCGACGACGCCTTGGCTGTCGGGGCCGCGATCAATCAGGTCGCCGAGAAATACAAGGATTGTCTCCCGCGGGGGCCGTTCGGCGTCGTGGGCGGCGATGCGGTCGAGGAGTGCGGTGAGCAGATCAAGCCGTCCGTGGATATCGCCCACCACATAGCAGCGTTTTCCTGGCGCCCCCCGGGGCGCTGCACGCGCTTTGTCGCTCCTGGCGAGGCCCAACCGACTGAACACGCCCATCTCCCAAGTCCTGCCCCACAGCGCCCTCAAAATATGGCGTGACGCCGCGCGCGCAAGACGCCCCGGCGCTGTCTGAAGCAGCGGGCGTGATCAGACCCCCGCATGATCCCAAAGCTGCGGGCGAGCCCGGCTTGCCGACCAAAGCCCTTGCCCCCATCGTTTTCGGAACGCGCGCCAAACCAGGCGCGCGCCGCGAACGCTGGGGGGCCAGGGACCCAATCGCGTCGCAAACCAAGGGCGCCTTCAACACGCAAAGGGGGACGCCTTGGCCACCGTGGCTGCGCCGCCGCCGCGCCGATTGCGGCGGGATTTGGGTGGGGGACCACAGCGTCCGCACGATAAGGTTTCATGGATTTGGGGGACGGCCCAGCGCTTTAGCGTCTTTTTCAATCCCCTCCCATGGTCGATCAGCGCTCTCAGCGCTCCATGCGCGCCTGCCTTAAGCGCGCGGACTTGACAGAGGGGCTCTGTGGCGGTGGGCTGAAGCCATGGCGCGGGTCTTGATCGTGCATCACAAATGGGACGCCGACGTCGCCTTGCCCTTAGCAGGGCGATTGCGGCGTTGCGGGTTGATCCCCGCGACCCATCAGGCGGGCGAGCCTGGTTCTCCGGCGCTGCAGCGGCCGGCCTCTGTTGTGATCATCCTCTGGTCGGGGGCTCTTGCGGTCGACGAGGCAGCCTTGCGGGACGCCGCCATGCTTGCGTCGCAACGGGGCGCCCGCCTGCTGCGGATCGACGATACCGAACCCCCGCCGGAGGCGTTTGAAAACAAAGACCTGCGGATGGTCAGCGCCTATGAGCCGCTTTGCGCCGATGACGTCCTGCTCCGCAGGCTGGGGCTTGACCAAGCGGCGCGAACCCAGAGCCCGCTTGTTCGGGTTATGGCCGAGCCGCAGCGGCGCCGGGTCGGGCGGCGCCCAGGTCTTTGGGGGGCGGCCTTGGGCGTGCTCGTTCTGGCGATCCTTGGCCTTACCATGGCATGGCGCGAAAACGACGACGCTTTGGCGGCGGCGACAGCTTTGGCGCATGCGCAAGACCAGGTGACGCGCCCGGCGCTGGCCCGAGACGTCCTCGCGCGCCTTGACGCTTTATTGGAGAGCGAGGATCCCCTGGCGATACGGGCGGCCTTGCAGGGCTTGGAGACCGCGCCGGAAGCGGCGCGTTTGCGGGCGCGGGCCGACGCCCTTGAGGAGGCGGCTTGGCGCGAGGCGGCGCGGACGTCGGATGCAGCGGCGCGGCTTCTGGCGATCGAGGCGTTTCGGGCGTCTTTTCCAGGCAGCCCGCGATTGACAGGGGTTGTCGCCACAGCGGTCAGCGAGGCCAGGGATCACATTGTGACCGCGCAGCGGGATCTTGGCGCCTTGGGCTTTGCGGCAGGCCCTGCCAACGG
>JBILVS010000252.1:0-2844 GCA_044370335.1 Caulobacterales bacterium | reverse complement strand
CGGGGTCCGCGCCATGATGTCCTCCCGCTGAAGCGGCGTCAGACGCACCGCCCTTATTGACGAGATGTATAATAGAGGCGAGCCGGCCGCAACCGCGACGCGGGGGCGGGGCGGTTCTTATTGACGAGTTGTCTAATGACTTGACGGGGTCCCGGTGCGCCGATACCACTATTGACCAAACGTACAATAACGACCCTCGCGCAGGGCGTCATCGGGGAGAGCCATCATGTCTGGTCGCAAAGCGGGGTGGGTTTCGCCCCTGGGGCGTTTGCAGGTGTCGGCGCTGGCGCTGGCGGGGGTTTTTGGCGGCGGCCAAGCGCTCGCCCAGGAGGCGGCGGACGGCGGCGGCCTTGATGAGATCATCGTTGTGGCGCAAAAGCGCGAGCAGGCGCTGCAGGACGTGCCGCTGGCGGTGTCGGCTTTCTCCGCCGCCACCTTAGAGCGGGCCCAGATCGAAGATGCGGCGGATCTTCAGCTGTCGATCCCGAATGCGGTGTTGACCGGCAACGACCGTTTCACCCTGCGCGGCATCGGCAACAACGCAATTTCCTCGACCGCCGACAACGGCGTGGGCGCGTTCATCAACGGCGCCTCGATCGGTTATGCGCCGCAGAACGAGTTTTTCGACATCCAGCGCATTGAAGTGCTGCGCGGGCCGCAAGGAACGCTTTACGGCCGCAACACCACCGGCGGGGCGATCAATGTCATCACCCGGCCGGCGGGCGATGATTTTGAAGCGGGCCTTTCGGTGCAGGCTGGCAACTTTGATAATCTCCGCGCCGAAGCCGTGCTCAATATTCCGATCACCGAGAATTTCGCCACCCGCTTTGCCGCCTACGGCCTGAGCCGGGACGGCTATACCGAGAACCTCGCCACGGGGAACAATATCGACGGCCGCGATCAGTGGGGCGTGCGCAGCTCCACCCGGCTTGATCTCGGCGCCGACACCGAGATCAACCTTACCCTTGGATACTATCAGGAAGACAGCAGCCGCGCCCGCGAGGCCAAGCGTCTGTGTCGGGCCGATCCGGTGCTGGGGTGCAGCCCCTTGGCGCTTGGTTTTGACTCTCCGGACGCCAACACCACGATCCTGCAGACCCTATCGCGTTTCTATACGCCGTTCCCCGTAGGCGGAAACATCTATGCCGGCGCGCCCAACCCCCGGGACTTCCGGCAAGTGGCGGCCGACACCGACCCGACCTATCGCGCTGAGCAGTTCTTCGGCTCCTTGGAGTTCGCTCACGATTTCGGCGACCTGACCTTCACCTCCGTCACGGGCTACAATTGGAGTGAGTCCGAGCAGAACACGGACTGGGACAACGCCGATCTGCCGTTCCGTTTCACTACGCCGATCACCTATTTCCAGGACCGCGACACGATCGTCACCACCGACCGGCTTTTGACGACCGACAGCTTCACCGCGCAGAACCAGTCCTGGGCGCAGGAACTGCGGCTGGCCTCGAGCTTTGACGGCGGCTTCGATTTCACCTTGGGAGCCTTTTATCTCGATAGCAAAGGCGCCGCCGCGTTTGACATCTGGCATCCCGCCATCGAGCGCTTCCAGCGGGCGTTGGGACGTCCGGCGGAGACCTGGCGAGTCTCCAACACCACCCCGCGCTCCACCACGGAGGCCTGGGCGGTCTTCGGGGAAGCCTACTTCACCTTGAGCCCTGCGACCCGTCTGACCCTGGGCGCGCGGTACACCGAGGAAGAGAAAGCGATCACCACACGTTCAATCGTGCTCTCCGGCGTCACTCCCTTCGTGAACGCCTCGCAGAGTTGGGACAATTGGTCTGGCCGCATCGCTCTCGACCACATGGTCGACCTCGGCTTTACCGATGAGACATTGCTCTATGCCTCGCTTTCGAGTGGCTTCAAGAGCGGCGGGCTGAACCCAGGCAGCAACGTCGCCCGGATCTTTGAGCCCGAAACCGTGACCGCGTTCGAGGTGGGGGCGAAAAACACCCTGTTCGGCGGGGCAATGACCGCGAACTTCGCGGCCTTTTATTACGATTACGCCGACCTGCAGCTGGGCCAGCGCATCAATGGCGGCGCGGTGACCCGCAACGCGGACGCCACCGTGTGGGGCCTTGAGGCGGAGGTCGCCTGGGCGCCCAACGACAGCTGGTATTTCGACGCGAACCTCTCCTACCTCAACACTGAGATCGGCGACTTCCTCACCGTTGACGCCGCAAACCCCGCGCAGAGCCTGACCGCGACTTCGCCGGAGGTGGCGATCAACCTCAACGGCAACGAGTTGCCCCATGCGCCGCCGTTCAAGGTGCGGATCAGCGGCGAGTATCGCTTCCCCGTCACAGCCACCGGCTGGACCGGCGCGGTGCGCCTCGACGCCACCTGGCAGGACCAGTATTTCGCCCGGGAATACAACTCGCCCACCGACGTTATCGACGCCTGGGGCATCCTTGATATGCAGGCTCGCTTGCGCAGCCCCGACGAGCGCTTCGATGTGAGCCTCTTCGTCAAGAACATCGCCGACGAAGACAACCTCACCAACATTATCATCGAAGACGCTTTGATCGGACGCTACCGGAACGCCCGCTTCCTGGAGCCCAGGACCTTCGGAGTGATCCTGTCGGCCCGCTACTGAGCCTTATACTGACCTCCGAAAAGCAAGAACTGGCGCGGCTTCGGTTGCGCGTGTTTTGTGTGCGTTTGTCAAGCGCTAGCCCTGTGTGTTTTCCGGGTCAAATGATGGGGATCCGCAGTGGTCGGCACAGTCACGACCCGCATGGAGGGCCGCGAAAGGCGGGTCTTTTACCGCCAAGGCCCGGACCAGGTTCTTGAGGTTTACTTCGAGTTCGGCGGCAGCGACGTGGTCGCCAT